>NZ_JAFCSZ010000013.1:0-95804 GCF_049895765.1 Caulobacter sp. DWR1-3-2b1 | reverse complement strand
CGCGCGCCGTCTGAAGACCCTCAACGGCCTGACCCCATACGAATACATCTGCAAAATCTGGACAAAAGAGCCCGACAGATTCAACGTCGATCCAACCCATCAAAGTCCGGGACCAAACATCTAGTGCGCCGATTGCAAGGGCGCTGCGCGAGCAAGGGCTTAGAACGTTACGTCGAGACTGATCCCGACCCGGCGAACCGAATCCGGGCTGAAATACTGGACGTAACCGCCGGGATTGAGTCCGGTAACCGGCGACGGCGTGATCTGGGCCGCGTAGCGCTTGTCCAGCAGATTGCTGGCGTAGAGCGCCAGACTCCAGGCCTTGTCCGGCGCCGAGACACCCACCCGGCCGCCCAGCAGGCAGTAGGCTTTCTGGATCGTTCCCGGGTCGCCACTGATGGCGTAGTTGATGTCGCTTTGCCAGTTCCAGTTGGCCTGGAAGAAGCCCCGCAGATCCGGGGTCAAAGGCCGCTCATAGACAGCGCTCAGGCCGTAGACCCAGTCTGGGACTCCAGCGATGCTCAGACCCTTGGCGTTGAAGAAACCGTCAAGCGAGGCGGGGTTGGCGGGCGGCGCGCTGCAGGGACCGCCTTGGGCGATCTTGGGTTGGCCGAAATAGCACTGAACGCCGTTGAAGTCGGCATAGCGGGCGTGGGTGTAGGCGGCGCCGGCTGTGATGCTTAGACCGCTCACTGGTCGCGCCATCAGGTTGGCCTCAAAGCCACGCGTCTTGATCTCGCCGGCATTGGTGATCCGCGAGGAATAGGTGGCGCTGGTCAGGTCGGAGACCTGAGCCTGAAAATTCTTGATCGTAGTGCTGTAGACGTTGGCATTGAGGATCAGGCGGCGATCCAGGAACGCCGCCTTGACGCCAGCTTCGTAGCTCGTCGGGATCTCCGGCTGCACGCGCTGGTCAGCCAGACTGTTGGCCGCGCTCAACCCGCTGAAGCCAGGACCCTTGTAGCCGCGCGAAACCGTCGCATGGGCCATGATGTCGTCGCTGAAATTGTAGCGGGGACCGATCCGCCAGGAGACGTTGGTGTTGCCGACCTCCTGATGAAGGGCCAGCGTGATCGAGCCGGGGATGTAGACCGCGCCCGGTGTCGGGGACCGGCGATAGTCCAGGGTCAGTTCGTCGCGGGTGACGCGCGCGCCAGCGATCAGGTCCAGCTTGGACGTGACGTGCAGGCCGACCTGGCCGAAGGCTGCCAGACTGGTCGAGTTGATGTCGTTGCGGGTAGAGGTCTCGAAGATCGTGCCAAGTGGCGCGCCGGGGATGATCGGAACCACCACGCCGTTCGAAACGGGCACGATCCAGCTGAGTTGGCCACGTTGACGGATCAGCGACGATGCTTTCGAATGATAGAGATAGAGGCCGGCGACATAGTCGAACCGCTCGCCGACGGGCGAGGTCAGACGCAACTCCTGGCTGAGCCAGTCGGTCTTCCCTGCCCCACCGTTGATGTCGACATAACTGACGGGCGTCAGGTCGCCGTCATAGAAGGCCTGGCGCTTGACCGAGCGATAGGCGCTGATCGACGTCAGGGTCAGGTCGCCGAGGTCGTAATCGACCTGAAGCGTCCCGCCCTGGGCGGTGGACTTGCCCACGGACGGGCCGTTGGCGGCGACTTGCAGATTCTTGGGACCGGCGACAATACCGAAGCGGGCGTTCGTGACGGCCGGCGCATAGCCCGGCGTCACCTTGCGCCAGGTCGACGAGCAGCAGAAGGCGTCGTTGTCCGTGCGGTCGGCCGAGAAATAGACGGTCAGGTCGTCGCTGGGCCGCCACAGAAGCTTC
Organism: Caulobacter sp. DWR1-3-2b1; assembly: GCF_049895765.1. NCBI lineage: Bacteria > Pseudomonadati > Pseudomonadota > Alphaproteobacteria > Caulobacterales > Caulobacteraceae > Caulobacter > Caulobacter sp. DWR1-3-2b1. The sequence continues at coordinate 94,006 of NZ_JAFCSZ010000013.1, read as the reverse complement.
AGGGTCAAGGTGCTGACGTTCTGGGGATCGGTGAAGACGTTGTCCTTGGCGACGTTGCGGATCAGACCGTCGCGCTCGTTGTGCGTCGCCACCAGGCGCAAGGCGAGCGTATCGCCAAGGGCCACATTGCCGATCGCCTGCAGAATCTGCTCGCGCGCTCGCCGTACTGGAGATGCAGTTGGCCGCTGTTTTCATTGAAGCTTGGGCCGGTTGGTGATGAAATGAACCAAGCCTGCCGAGGCGTTCTTGCCAAACAGCATGCCCTGCGGACCGCGCAGGATCTCGACCCGTTCTACATCGGCCAGGGTGGCCAGGCTCGCCGGGTCAGCCAGCACCACGCCGTCGACGACGGTTGAGATGCTCTGCTCGATCCCGGCTGAGAAGCTGCTGGTGCCCACGCCGCGTATCGTCAGACCCGAAGCGCTGCTGCTCAGGCTCTGCTTGAAGCGTACGCTGGGATCGATCAGCGACAGTTGCTGGGGCTGGGTTATGTTCATGGCCGCCAGCGACTCGCCGCGCACGGCGGTGATGGCGAGGGGAACGTCCTGCACGTTCTCGGCCCGCTTCTGGGCGGTGACCATGATTTCATCGACGGTGATGGTCGGATTGACGACAGACGTGGCGCCGTCCTCCGCCAAGGCGCTGTTGGCGGCCAGGAGCGCCACGACGCTCAAGGACGCTCCGACGAACAGTTCGGTCTTACGGGCTCGCGACAGGCGCGAATGGATAGGCATGGCGCGTTCCTCCTTGAGCCGCTGGGCGGCTTCTTTTTGTGTCTGTTAGGGCGCAAGCTGTCGTCGCCCGTCGACGGCAGCTTGCGCCTGGCGGGAGGCGAGACCAGATCGGCTCACCGCTTCGTTGGGATCAGCATCCGGGCCCGGAACGCTTAAGTAACGATATCGTCACTTAATGCCCGTGGCAATGCCTTTCGAACAGTTGTTCGCCTGGTCGCCTCACGAGGTCACCGCGTGGGACCCTAGGCCTTCTTGGCAGGGCGAGGTTCGCCATATTGTTTGGCCAAGGCTTTGGCGCCGGCGATAACCGCCAGGGTGATTGCGTCGATCATGGCGTCGTCGTCGCCGTCGCGCGCGTCCAAGGCGCCCGCCGTCCCAGCCACCATGAACCAGGCATATTGCTTGGCCTGGCGCTGTGGAAGACCAAAGGCCTTCTGCAGTCCCAGCGCCCAGCCCTCGGCGTCGGCCTTTCGGTTGCTCCGCGCCCGCTCCACCAGGGGCCCGTGATCCCTGACCAGCCGCATGAAGAGCTCGCCCCGCTCGTCGGCCCGGCGGCACCAGTATCTCAAGGCGCCGCGCACCCAGTCCTCGAAGCTCGACTGCGGCCCAACCTCTGTGGCCAGGCGTTCGACATAGATCTGGGTTTCTCGATCGAACAACGCCGTCAGCAGGTCGTCGCGGTCGGTGAAATAGCGATAGCCCAGCGCCTTCGTGACGCCTGTCAGATGCGCCACGCCGTCCATCGTGACGGCGGCGACGCCTTGCTCGATCACGATCTGCGCAGCCGCGTCGAGGAAACGTTCGCGTCGTTCGGCGCCTTTCAGTCGTGTCTGGGTCATTGTCGCCTCAATAGCTGCGGCCGCCTCCTATTGGCGCGGCAGGGCTAGAGATGGCAAGGGCCAGCGCCCTGCGTGATCTGTCACCGGACAAGCTATCAGGCCAATCGTCATCAACCTGCGCTCCCGGGAAAGGCATTTCTCCATTGCGCCAAGAGCGGATGCGAACCCAATGCAGGAAGCCCTCCTGACTTGTCCTCTGACGCGTCTGACACCCACCTATCTCGCTGAATTCGTCTCTGATGGACTCGGCATGTCTCGTCGAATCACCGCGACTGGCGCCTAAATCGGGTCTGGCGCGCTCTCGCCCTCACCGACGATGCGGTCTTCGCTGGGTAGGGCGGGCTTGACGATGCGCAGGATCGCCAGGCCAAGCAGGGCCGAGACCAGGGAACCGGCCAGCACCCCGATCTTGGTTTCGTCGATCAGGTGCGCCTGACGGAAGGCCAGATTGCCGATGAACAGGCTCATGGTGAAGCCGATGCCGCAAAGCACCGACACGCCATAGAGTTGGCCCACGGACGCGTAGCTGGGCATCTGGGCCCAACCGAGCCGGATGATGGCCATGGCGGTGACAAACACGCCCAGCTGCTTGCCGACGAACAGGCCCAGGGCGACGCCGAGCGGAACCGGATCCAGAAGGTTGCCCAGGCTGAAGCCGGCGAAGGACAGACCGGCATTGGCAAAACCGAATAGCGGCACGATCAGGAAGGCCACCGGCTTGTGCAGCGCGTGTTCCAGGCGATGCAGGGGCGATGCTGCGTCATCAACACCCGGGGGGCTCTTGCGCAGCGGAACAACCATGGCCAGAGCCACACCCGCCAGAGTGGCGTGGACGCCCGACTCCAGGACAAAGAACCAAAGCACAAGGCCGCCGAGCAGATAGGGCCAGAGCGCCGTCACCCGCAGTCGGTTGCAGGCGACCAGCACCGCCAGCACGCCGACCGCCGCCAGAAGAGCCCCGATGTGGAGCTGCGCGGTATAGAAGATCGCGATGATCACGATGGCCGCCAGGTCGTCGATGATGGCGATGGCCGTCAGGAAGATCTTCAGGGACGTGGGAACCCGGTCGCCCAACAAGGCCAGGACCCCCAGCGCAAAGGCGATGTCGGTGGCCGAAGGGATAGCCCAGCCCGAGCGGCTGTCGGGATTGGCTGCGTTGAAGGCCAGGTAGATGAGCGCCGGGATAGCCACCCCGCCCAGGGCCGCCACCCCCGGCAGGACAATCCGCGAGAGGCGCGACAGCTGTCCGTCAAGCACCTCGCGCTTGATCTCCAAACCAACGAGCAGGAAGAACACGGCCATCAGGCCGTCGTTGATCCAGTGCAGCACACTCTCGTCGAGCGAAACCGGTCCGATCGAAAAGCTTATGTGATGGCCCAGCACCGCGAAATAAGTCCCGGCTAGCGGCGTGTTGGCGATGATCAGGGCGATGGCTGCGGTCGCCATCAAGACGTAGCCGCCCGAGGCTTCGTGGCGAAGAAACTCGCGGAATGCCGACAGCGGTCGGGATAGACGCGCCGAGCGGGCGGTCCTCTGAATCTTGTGCATCACCTTGCGCGCCACGGCGGCCTCCAGAAAAGGATAGAGCTGTCGCGGCGTCCGGTCATCGACGGACGCCGGACCGAGTTCGCCATGAGGCGCGGCTTGGCCGCTTGAAGCGACCTGATGTCTGAGCCGAATCTATCGAGGCCGGCGCCGTGGTCAAGCACAACCGGGCCGCCCATCGCTGCACTCGACAACCCGTTACCTTGATCGCGCCAGACTACACCGCGCATCCGATCCTGACGATTCCATTTGGAGACGGAAAACTCTAAGACTCTCTAGGCCCGCGTCTGCGGCGAACCGCCCTTTCAGAGGCTCCCGTGACCGACGAGATCAGCGCCGAGGACTGGCTGCAACAGGCGGTTGTCGCCAGCAACGAGGGCCGGCATGCCGAGGCGCAGGAGGGCTTTGCCCGAGCGCTGTCGATGGACCCGAGCCTGGGCGAGGCGATGCTGGGCCTTGGCCTGTCCTATATGGCGACGCGGGATTTCAAGGACGCCGTCGCGCCCCTGCGCCAGGCGGCCGCGACGCCCGACGCGCCGGCGATCTGGCATGCCTGCCTGGCCCAGGGCCTCTATATGACCGGTGATTTCGCCGGCTGCGCGGAAGCCTTCGAGCGCGCGGCGGCCCTTGAGCCTCTGGCGACCAACGCCCGGCTGACCCATGCACGGGCGCGCACCTTCTCGACCATGATTGATGGCTCGGTGGACGAGGCGCTGTCCCGCTATCCCGCCCTGGCCGGCGAAGAGGCCGAGGACATCGAGGTCATCGCCCGCGAGGCCTTCGCGGTCCTCGGCGTCTTCGGCCATGCGCCCGCGGCGGCCGCCGTCGGCGCGTGGCGGCTGGCGCGGAACCCCGACGATCACATCCAGGCCTATCTGCTTCAGGCCGTCAGCGGGGCGTCGGTGGACCGCGCTCCAGCGCCCTATGTCGAGGCGCATTTCGACAGCTTCGCCGACAATTTCGACCACCAGCTGGTCGACCTTCTGAACTACCGCGCACCCGAGCGAATGGCGGAACTTGTCGCCGGTCACGCGGACCAATTCGCCGACATCCTCGACCTGGGCTGCGGCACCGGGCTCTCGGCTCCCGCCCTGGCGCAGTTTGGCGGCAGGCTGACAGGCGTCGACCTGTCTCGCGGCATGCTTGATCGGGCAGAAGCACGGGGCGGCTACGACCTGCTGGTCCAGGCCGAGGCGGTGGCCTTCCTCGACGATCATCCGGGCGCCTTCGACCTCGTCTTCGCGGCCGACATGGTGATCTATTTCGGCGATCTGTCGGGCCTGTTCCAGGCGGCCGAAAAGGCGCTACGGCCCGGCGGCGTCTTCACCCTGAGCACCGAGGCGGGAGCCGATGGCTGGACCCTGCTCAGCTCGGGCCGGTTCTCCCACGGCGACGCCTATGTGGCCCAGGTCGCGGGATCGGGCTTCGAACTGCTGGAGCAGGAACGCATCGCCCTGCGCCACGAAGGCACAGCGCCCGTCGAGGGGACACTGCACCTGTTCAAGCGGCGCGCCTGACCTGATGTCGGCCGACGCGCAGCCCCATCCGCTGATCGCCCAGGCGCGCGAGTTCCTCAACCGGGGCCAGATCGAGCCGGCAATCGTGGCCGCGCGGCGACGTCTGGCCGAGGCGGCAAGCGATATCGACGCTCTTGAGATCCTGGCGCTGGTCTGCCAGCAGCGCGGTCAGACCGTCGAGGCCACCAATCTTCTGGAGCGGATCATCGGTCTGGCGCCAAGCCTGGACTGGCCGCGTGACGACCTGGCGATCCTGCTGGCCGGGCTAGGTCGCAAGGCCGAGGCGGAAGCGGCGGTCAGGGCCGGCCTGATCCTGAACGACCGCAACCCCCAGGCCCACGCCATGCTGGGAACTCTGCTGACCGAACGCCGCGACCTGCCGGGCGGCGAGGCGGCGTTCCGGCGGGCGCTGGTCTTGGTCGGCGACCATCCCCCGACCCAGGTCGCCTTGGCCGCCAATCTGATCGAGCAAGGCAAGCTGGAGGCGGCCGAGCCGCTGCTGGTCCGCGCCGATCTGCTGGCGCCGTGCGACGGCGCGACCCTGGCTCACTGGTCGAGGCTGCGCGAGGCGATGGGCGAGCTGCCTGCCAGCCGCGCCTTGCTGGATCGCGCCGAGGCGGCTGGCTTCGACGTCAGCCTGCGCCGCGCCGTGCAGCTGGGCCGCGAGCAGCGCTATGCCGAAGCCCTGGCGGTGATCGAGGCGGTTCCCGGCCTTGCGGGCGGCGACGCCCTGCTGGAGAGCGGTCGACTCAAGGAGAGGCTGGGGCGTCCCGCCGAGGCCTTCGCCGACTTCATTGAGGGCAAGGCGCGGCTCGCGGCTCGTGATGGTCTGTCCTATGATGGCGGGTCGGTCGCCAAAGACTTCGACACCCTGGTCCGGCTGGTCGAGACCAACGGCCCGCCGCCCGCCGCGGCGCAGCTGGCTGGTCCGCAGCCGGTGTTCGTCTTCGGCTTTCCTCGCTCGGGCACCACCATGGTCGAGCAGATCCTGTCTAGCCATTCCGCCGTCGCGGCCGGGGGCGAGCTGCCGTTCGTCACCGAGATGGTCTCGGCGCTGGAAGGCCAGCTTGGCGGACTGTCGGCGCTGTGGACGCCGGGCGTCGCCGAGCCCCTGCGCGATCTCTATCTGGACCGAGCCAGGGCCTTCGGGCTGATGGACAGCGGCAAGCCATTCTTCACCGACAAGATGCCGCTCAGCGAGGTCTGGACGCCGGTGATCCGCGCGGCCTTCCCCGAGGCGCGCCTGATCCGTATGGTCCGCCACCCGCTGGACACGGCGGTGTCGATGCTGTCGCACAACCTGACCCACGGCGAGTTTTGCGGCTATCGGATCGAGGACATCGCCACCCACATGCGCGCCGTCCACGCCTTGACGGGACGCTATGCGGCGGCGCTGGGCGAAACGGCGCTAAGCGTGCGCTACGAGGATCTGGTGGTCGATCAGGAAACCTGGACGCGGCGGCTGCTGGATCACCTAGGCCTGCCGTTCGAGGCGGCCTGCCTTCGCTTCCACGAGAACCGCCGCTATGCCCCGACGCCCAGTTACGCTCAGGTCAGCGAGCCGCTGAACGACCGGTCGATAGGTCGGTGGAAGCAGTATCGCAAGCAACTCGCGACCCAAGCCTCGGCTCTGGCTGGGGTGATCGTCGACCTCGGCTACAACACCTAAGCCTTGCCCACGGTCCCGTCGCTGAACCGCGCCTCGAAGCCGGGTCCGAACGGCGCGCACGTCGTGAGACCTAACTGCGCAGCCTCGCCCATGGGCAGGTGGCCCAGCCGCGTGTCGAAGAACGCCTCGCCGGGCCGGGCATAGCCGCAGGTCAGGATCGGCCCGCGTCGCGTGACCCGGAATCGGATGGGACCCTTCCAGCCGGCCAGTCGCTCGACGGAGCCATCAGACCAGTCACGGGTGAAGACCGTCGCGGCGTGCGGTACGCCGTGCAGCCATTCGACGCCCGTCTTCATCCAGTTCGAAGCGTTGACACGCACCATCAGGCCGGTCTGGTCGGCGTCGGCGCCATAGTCGGCCTCGACTGTCACGGTACTGACGAAGTCGCCCGCGACCTCGCGGAAATAGAGGTGGCCGGTGTCCATCGTCCGGCCCTTGGCCAGCGTCAGGCGCCAGAAGTCCGAGCCGGTGTCGGCCCGCATGATCAGGCCCGCGCCGTCGGCCTTCCAGACTTGGGGCGCGTTGAGCCAGGCGGGCGTTTCGGCCGCGCGAGCGAGGGCGGGCATGGCGAGGGCGGCGGCGGCGCCCAGCATGGTGTCTCGACGGGTCGGCGTCATGCGGGCAGCAGGCGGATGGCGGCGGCCAGCGCGTCGGCCTGCGGGCCGAGCACTACATGGATCGTCCGCTCGCCGATCCGCGCAACCCCCCGCGCGCCGAGACGCTTCAGCGCCGCTTCATCGACAGCCAGCGGGTCCAGCACCACCAGGCGCAGGCGGCTGGTGCAGCTACTCAAGCTTTCGATGTTGCGCGAGCCGCCGAAGGCGGCGACCAGGCGTTCGGCCTGGGCCTTGTCGCCCACCGGAGCGGAGGTGGCGATGACGAGCCCGGGCGCGGCGGGCTTGGCGACAGCGCCGCCCATGGCCGCGCGAATTTCGCTGGCCACTTGATCGGCGATGGGGCCCAACACGACCTGCAGCGCGCGTTCCGAAGGGCGCACGACACCGCGTGCGCCGAGGGCCTTGAGGCGCGGTTCATCCACCGCTCCCTCGCCCGTCACGATCAGGCGCAGACGGGTCGTGCAGGCGTCCACCGCAGCGAGGTTCGCCGCGCCGCCCAGAGCGATCAGGAAATCTTCACCGCGCCCTCCGGCCGAAGCCGCCACGGGGGCGGCGATGGCGTCGTCGGGCTCGCGACCCGGGGTCTTCAGGTCGAAGCGGACGATCACCCAGCGGAAGACGCCGTAATAGATCGCGCCATAAACCAGACCCACCGGGATCAGCATCAGCGGCCGTGTGGCCTTGTTGAAATTCAGCACATAGTCGAACAGGCCCGCCGAGAAGCCAAAGCCCAGCTTCACGTCCAGCAGGTTCATGATCACCATGGACAGGCCGGTCAGCACGGCGTGGACCGCGTAGAGCACCGGGGCCAGGAACATGAAGCTGAACTCGATGGGTTCGGTCACCCCGGTCAGGAACGAGGTCAGGGCCAGAGAGCCCAGCATGCCGCCCACGGCCTTGCGACGTTCGGGACGGGCGGTGTGCAGCATGGCCAGGCACGCCGCGGGCAGGCCGAACATCATCACCGGGAAGAAGCCGCTCATGAACGCCCCGGCGGTCGGGTCGCCCGCCGCGAAGCGGTTGAGGTCGCCGGTCGCGCCGTTGAAGTCGCCCAGGATGAACCAGACCACGTTGTTGAGGATGTGGTGCAGGCCGGTGACGATCAGCAGGCGGTTCAGCAGGCCATAGACGAACAGACCCACATCGCCCGAGGCGATGACCAGGCTGCTCAGCCCGTCAACGCCGGCTTCGAGATAGGTCCAGAAGAAGCCGAACAGCAGGGCCAGAACCACGCCAGCCAGGCCCGCGACGATGGGGACGAAGCGGCGCCCGCCGAAGAAAGCGAGGTATTCCGGCAGCTTGATGTTGGAATAGCGGTTGTAGAGCCAGCCGCTGATCACGCCGGACAGTATGCCCACAGGGATCGACAGCTTGCCGATCTCCTTGGCCTTCCAGGCGGCGACGGTCAGGTCCCTCGCGCTCTCGACAGCTGCGGCGGCGATCTCTGGCGGCACGACCATCAGGGCGTCGACGCCCTTGGTGGCGATCACGTAGCAGACCACGCCCGCGAGGCCGGCCGCGCCGTGATTCTCGCGGGCCAGGCCGACCGCAACGCCGATGGCGAAGATCAGGCCCAGGCTCCCGAAGATCGCTCCGCCGGCCGCGCCGAACACATTGGCGATGTGCAGGGACATGCCGCCGGTCATGGCGGCCAGCCCCGGCGCGCCCAGCAGGTCGGGCTGACCGATCCGCAGCAGCAGCGCCGCCACCGGCAGCACGGCGATGGGCAGCATCAGGGCGCGGCCCAAGGGCTGGAGGACTTCGAGCGGCGACTTCATCGCTTAGACTCTCGTATTCGAAGACTGGGCCAGGAACGATTTGGCGGCTTCACGGACCGCGTCGGGCGAGGTGAGGTCGAGCACCTGGGTGGCGAGGATGCGGCAGGCGTCCAGGTCCAGTCTCCGGACCAACGCCTTCACCTCTGGCACCGCGGCGGCGGTGGCCGACAGCTCGGTCACGCCCAGGCCCAGCAGGATCGGCACGGCGACGAGATCAGAGGCCGCTCCGCCACAGACGCCGACCCAGCGATGGTGTTTGGCGGCGCCGGCGCAGGCTTGGGCGATCATCCGCAGTACGGCCGGATGCAGGGCGTCGATGCGGGCGGCAAGCTCGGGATTGCCCCGGTCCATGGCCAGCACATATTGGGTCAGATCGTTGGTGCCGATCGACAGGAAGTCGGCCTCGGCGGCGATCAGGTCGGCGGTGACGGCGGCGGCCGGGGTTTCGATCATCACACCCAGCTCGATGCGCTCGGAGACGCCCATCTCGCGCTTGGCCTCGTCAAGCACGGCGCGAACGGCGCGTAGCTCGTCGAGACTGGCGATCATCGGGACCATGATCCTGCACTGACCGACCGGTCGCACGCGCAAAATGGCGCGGATCTGGGTCTTCAGCAGATGCGGCCGCCACAGACTGACGCGCACGCCGCGCAGGCCAAGGGCCGGGTTCTCCTCGGCCGGGATCGGCAGATAGGGCGCGGCCTTGTCGCCGCCCACGTCCAGGGTGCGAACGATCAGCGGCTTGCCGTCCAGGGCCGAGGCGATGGCCTGGTACTGGCGGGCCTGTTCGTCCTCGTCGGGCGGGGTGGCGCGGTCGAGGAACAGGAACTCGGTGCGCAGCAGGCCGGAGCCCTCGGCGCCGTTGGCGGAGGCCGCCAGGGCGTCGTTCAGCGAGCCGACATTGCCAAACACCTCGATGCGCTTGCCGTCTTTGGTGACGCAGATCTGGTGCGCAGAAGCCTTGGCGCGGGCCTTGCGCTCCTGGCGCTGGGCCAGCTGGGTCTGGGCGGCTTCGAGGGCCGGCGCGTCAGGTGCGACGCGCAGGTGGCCGCCGTCGGCGTCGAGGATCAGGGCGGTCCCGTCGGCTACGGTCATCACGGCCGAACCGACCGCCACCAGGGCGGGAATGCCCATGGCGGCCGCGAGGATGGCCACATGCGAAGTCGGACCGCCCTGCGCCGTGCAGAAGCCAACGACCAGGCTCGGATCAACGCCCATCAGTTGCGAAGGCAGCAGTTCGTCGGCCAGCAGGATCGAGCCGGCAGCCATGGTCGCGGCGCTCTCTTCCTCGCCCGTGAGGGCGCGCAGGACCTGCCGTTCGAGATCGACCAGATCATCGACCCGCTCGGCCAGGCGACGGTCGCCCAGGCCGCGGAGGGCGTCGACATAGCCGCCGACCGCCTTGCGCCAGGCGAAGCCCGCGCTCTTGCCCTGGTCGATCAGGGCGCGGGCCTTGGCCGCGAGTTCGGGATCTTCAAGGAAGGCAAGGTGGGCGCCCAGGATCGCCTTGCGCGCCTTGTCGCCCCCCTGGGCGTTTTCTCGGGCGGCGGCCGTCTCCAGTCGGCCGCGCACCCTGGCCAGCGCTTGCGTCAGCGCGGCCTGCTCGCTCGCGACACCGTCGCCGGCCTCGCGCACAATAATCTCGGAGGATGACAGCCGTACAGCCTTGCCTATGGCCAGGCCCGGGGCGGCGAGGACGCCCTTGAGCACGCCGTCTTTCGGCAGTTTGGCAGGGCCAGCCTCGACGACGGGCTCGGCGGGCGCCGCAGCGGCCGGCGCGGCGACGGGACCGCCCTCGCCCATTCCGCCCTCGATCAATTCGGCGATGGCGGCGATGGCGAAATCCGCGTCGAGACCGCTGGCGGCGATGGTGATCGTGTCGCCATGCCGAATAGCCAACGACATCACGCCCACCGGGCTCTTGGCGCTGGCGCGACGATTGACGGCGACCAGGGCGACCTCGGCGGCGAAGCGGCGCGCGGTCTCGGCGATACGCGCGGCGGGCCGGGCGTGGATGCCGTGGACCAGCGGCACGACGACCTGCCGGCCAGTCTCGTGTGCCGCCACGGCCGCCGGCGCGGCGAGGCCACCGACCGGCGACAGTTCCATCAGGGCGTCGCCGACCTCGATGGCGCGATCCTGCTCGCGGCGCACGATCTCGAAGGCGTCGGGATTGGTGATGACGATGGGCGTGATCAGGCTGCGGGCGTTCTGGGCCAGGAAGTCCAGGTCGAAGGCGATCAGCGGATCGCCGGCCTTGACGCTCTGGCCCTCGCGCACCTGCACCTCGAAGCCCGCCCCTTCCAGCGCCACAGTCTCCAGGCCCAAGTGCATCAGGATCTCGGCGCCGTTTGAGGCCCGCAGGGTCACCGCGTGGCGGGCCCGGTGCACCGTCATTATCACTGCGTCGCACGGCGCGTGCAGCATCGAGCCGGTCGGGTCGATGGCCAGACCGTCGCCCAACATGCGCTCGGCGAACACCGCGTCAGGCGTCTCGTCGAGCGGCGCGATCCAGCCCTTCAGCGGCGCGGAGAGAACGAGATTGGACACGGGGTTACTCTTTTTCAGAAACTAGTTCGGCTTGAGCGTGACGCGGTCGATGGCGAAGGTGGGATCGACGCTCTTGGAGGTGAACATCAGGCACAGGTCGTGCTTTCCGGCGCGGGCCGGGATCTTGCCGCGGATTGTCGACAGAGCCGGCTCCTGGGCCGCCTTGCCCAGCGGGAGGGCGGCGATGCGCTCGCCCTCGCAGCCCAGCAGAACTTCCAGCTCGCCTTCCGGCGTAGAGGGCTTGCGCAGCGGGATCTTCTCCCGGTCGGCGCCGATCTGGAAGTTGAACGGGACCTGGCCGATGCGGGCTGTCAGGGTCGCGCCCTTGGACAGGTCGGCGCCCTCCCAGATCCAGCAGGGCCCCATGATGTCGACATGGAACACCGCGCGCTCTCCGGTGGTCGGGGCGTCGTCCTCCAGCAGCAGGGTCAGCTTGTCGCTGCAGGCCTTCAACTGGTGGCCGGTGCGGGTGAACAGGGAATCGGGGTTGGCGCTGAGGTCTCGAATGCGGCCCAGGGCGCGGCCGCCGACAAATGTTCGTGCACGGAGCTTATCGTTCGCGGCCAGGGCCAGCGGCTTCTCGTAGAGGCTCGAGGCCGTCGTCGGCTCGGCTCCGCCGACCGTGTAGCGGATTTCGCCGATGGCCAGGCTGGAGGCCAAGGCGACATCGACCTTGCCGCCTTGGCCGGGCGACAGCTTGGCCTGGGGCTCAAAGGGAACCGCGTCATAGGCCACGCCCAGGGCGTCTAGGCGCGCGAACTCGGCGGGCATGCGGCGGTTGAAGTCGGCCCAGTCGGTCTGGGTCGCAGGTGACCAGCCGCGCTCGGCGATGGCCACAAGGCGGGGGAAAACCTGGCGCTCCAGCCGAACATCGGTGCGCATGTGCTCGGTCCAGGCGTTGCCTTGCAGGCCGATGACGTGCTTGCGCTCGGCCTCGGTCATTTCCTTGGGGGCCGGATCGAAGTCGTAGACGTCCTTGAGGCTGACCACCCGGCCCCGGCCCGGAGGCTCATCGGGCGAGGCGCTCTGGCGGTTGTCGAGATACATCAACGGCCAGGGCGAGAGCACCGTGTCGTGACCCAGCCTGGCGGCGGCGATCGCGCCCTCCAGCCCGCGCCACGACATGACCGTCGCGTTGGGAGCCAGTCCCCCTTCGAGGATTTCGTCCCAGCCGATCAGGCGGCGACCGCGCGCGTCCAGATGCTTGCCGACCCGTTGGATGAAATAGCTCTGGGCTTCGTGCTCGTCCTTCAGGCCAAGGGTCTTCATCTGGGCCTGGATCTTGGCCGAGGCCTTCCACTGGTCCTTCACGGCCTCGTCGCCGCCGACGTGGATGTAGTCACTGGGGAAGAGGTCCATGACCTCGTCCAGCACGTCGTTCAGGAAAGCGAAGGTGCCGTCGTCGAGATTATAGAGCCAGGGGAAGACGCCCCAGTTGTTACGGTCGATGGCCGGCGGATTGGCGTTAACACCCAGTTGCGGATAGGCGACGATGGGCGCCAAGGCGTGGCCCGGCATTTCGATCTCGGGGACGATGGTCACGTTGCGGGCGGCGGCGTAGGCGACCAGCTCGCGGACCTGATCCTGGGTGTAGAAGCCGCCATAGCGGATGGTCTTGCCGGTTTTGGGATCCTTGCCCGCCGCGCCCGCCGGGGTGCGCCAGGCGCCCACTTGCGTCAGCTTCGGATACTTCTTGATCTCCAGCCGCCAGCCCTGGTCGTCGACAAGGTGCCAATGGAGGGTGTTGAGCTTGTGGGCCGCCATAGCGTCGATGATCCCCCGCAGGGTCTCGACCGACTGGAAGTGACGGGCGCTGTCGATCATAAGGCCGCGCCAGCCAAAGCGTGGGGCGTCCTCGATGGCGACGGCCGGCAGGTCGACAGGGCCATTGCCCGCTTCCTGGGTGGCTAGCTGCCACAGGGTCATGGCGCCATAGAACAGGCCCGCGCGCTTGGCGGCGGTGATGGTCACCCCCGAAGGGGCAGACTGAAGGGCGTAGCCCTCGCCGGTCGCAGCGCCGCGCGCCAGGACGATGGCGGCCTCGCCCGTGGAGGGCGCGCCCTCGACGACGACAGGCTTCAGCCGTCGGGTGCGAAACAGGAGATCGGAAAGCTGGACGCCGACGCCCCGGGCCTCGACATCGCCCTTGGCGACGAAGATGCGGGTCTTGGCGGTCAGCGGAAACGAGCCCTCGGCCATCGACAACTTGGCGGGGATGGGCGTCAGGGCCACGGGTCCCGCCAGGGCCGGAACGGCGGCGGCGAGCGCGAAAGCGGAAACCAGGGCGGCGGCGACGGATCGGGCAAGGATCATGAACAGGCTCCCACAGATACAGGCACGGATCTGGGCGCGCGGCAAAAAGCGGGCGGAGCGACGAGGCGCCCCGCCCAAGCTCCATGCTTGCAGGTCAGGAGGATGGTATTGGCGGCGACGCTAGGCGAGCGGGTCATTAGATGATCCTGGACCAAGCCGCAGCCGATGCAATCGCCGTCAGTAGAGATTGGGACTTCCGGAGAGGGGTCCGGAAGTCCCGATAGGTTTAGAACTTGAAGCGGACGCCGGCGTAGAAGGTGCGGCCGTTGTCATAGATCGCGCGGGGCACATCAGGCGTGCCGACGAAGTACTTCAGCTTTTCGTTCAGCAGGTTCTGGGCGTCGAACGTTAGCGCGATGGTCTCGTTGAGGTTGACGCTGACAGAACCGTCCAGGGTGGCGAAATTGTCCTGGAACATGTCGGTGCCGCGGTCGGTGCCCGACTTGAACTTCGAGCGGTAGCTGTAGGCTAGCCGCGCGCTGAGCAGGTCGTTCTCGAAATAGCCCGTCAGGTTGTAGGTGTGCTTCGAAGAGCCATCGATCGGCTTGCCCAGGTCGGTTTGGGCGTCGGAGTAGGTGTAGTTGCCGATGAAGCCGAAGCCGCCGCCGATGGGCTGCTGCAGGGTCACTTCGAAGCCGCGGTTTGTGCCGCCGTCCCCGTTGATCGGTCCCGTCATGGTGAAGTCCTTACCCGCGCCCTTGATGACTTGCTGGGTCTGCTGGGTGACGTGGAACTCCGTATAGGTCCGGGTTGTGATGTAGCTTTCGATATCCAACAGGAAGACGCCAACCGAGAGCAGGGCTTCGGGGCCATAATACCATTCAGCTGCGGCGTTAAACTGCCAGGCGCGGAAGGGATCCAGTTCCGGATTGCCGCCGGCCGAACCGGTCAGGGCCGTGTCGTTCAGGCTGAATGAGCCCGCCAACTGGGCATAGCCCGGCCGCGACATGACCTTGGCGGCCGACAGGCGCACCACGACATCGTCATCGGCATTCACGACCAAAGTCGCGCTGGGCAAGATGTCCCAATAGTCCCGATTGACGTTGCGAGCGCCGAAGCTGCCAAACGCGTTGCTAATCGTCGTCGGCGTGGCAGAGGCCGAATACTGGGTAGTATCTTGGTCGGTATGGACGGCGCGGACGCCAACATTACCGCGCCAGCGATCGCCGCCGAGCTTGGCCATCGCATAGACGGCCTGGGTCTTTTCCTGCACCGCGAAGCTGAGCGGCGGATAATAGGCGAACTGACGACCGCCGTTGGCAGCCAAAGCGGCCAGGACCTTGGAACGGTCAGCAAGAATATAGCCCTGACCCGACAAGCCGATGTCCTCGCCGTAGTTTGATGGCGTGGAAGGACCGGCTACCGTACCTAGATCGACATTCGAGAAGCCGCTGTTGACACCGTTACCGGCCCACGAATAGGCGGTGTAGTTCACTTCGCGGGTGTGGTCGGTAAAGCGACCGCCAAAAAGCAGGGTCTTCAGATAGCCGTTGTCGACCGTGTATTCGACGTCGCCCTTGGCGTAGAACTCTTCGTCAGGGCTCTCGACCTTGCCACCCCACGACCAGCTGTAGAAGTTGTTCAGATAGGCAGCCGAGCCGACAGCCGGCAGGCCGGGATAGCTGACCTTGGAAACCGGCGCGCCGAGCTCATAGCTCATGCCCGTTTCCCAGTAGGTTTCCCAGGCCTCGGTGTCGTCCGTGGCGCCTTCACCCTTGGTGTAGCCGATATTGCCGCTGATCTTCAGGTTGTCGGTGGCTTGATAGACGCCGTCGAGGTTCAGATCCCAGGAGGTCGAATGGGCGGTGCGGAAGATGTCGTCCTGCACCATGCCGCGGCTCTTGGTCCCGTTCGGCGCAGCAGCCGCCCAGGTGGCCGAGGTCAGAACACCGTTGCTGATCTTATAGGAGGTCAGTGCATTGCCCGGCGAACCAGCCGGACCCGTAACGGAGCCGATCAGGTTGTTCACCCACGCCATGCGGTTCACGTTGGTGTTGTCGGCGTCCATCTTCGTGTAGAGGCCCGAGAACGACAGCTCCAGCTTCTCGTTCGGCTCCCACTGGGTAACGAAGTTGGCGCCCTCGCGCTTGCGGGTCTGCTGGAAGAAGGCGTTGCCGATCAGGTTCGGCGCCAGGACGGTCTGACCAGAGCCGGCGAAGTTAGTATACTCGGTGTAGCCGAGGATTTCCTGACCATCGCGACGGAACTCGCGCTCCTGATAGAAGGCGCCGACCAGGGCCCCGAAGGTGCCCGCGTCGTTCTTCCAGCTCAGCAGGCCCGAAACCTGGGGCGTCCACTTCTCGGCGCGGGTCGCATACAAACCCTGGACCGAGGCGTTGGCCGTCATGCTGGGCAGATCCAGCGGCATGCGTGTGTGCACGTCGACCGTGCCGCCCACGCCGCCCTCGGGGATGTTCGCCGCCGAGCTCTTGATGATGTCGATGCGACCAACGACTTCCGACGGCAGCATCGAATAGTTGAAGCTGCGGCCGCCGCTGGTCTGATCCAGAACGAACCAGTCGCCGGTGGCGATGTTGTGGCCGTTCAGCAGGGTCAGGTTGAGGTTGGGATCGGTGCCGCGAACGCTGACGCGCTCGTTTTCACCGAAACCGCCCGCCGCGGCCGAGCCGGTGACGACATTGACACCCGAAACGCGCGACAGAGAGTCGGCGACGTTCTTGTCCGGGAACTTGCCGATGTCTTCGGCGGTGACCACTTCCGACACGAGGTCGGAGTTACGCTTTTGCCGCATCGCCGCTTGAAGCGATGCGCGAATACCGGTGACGACAACTTCGTCGACCGCGTCCGGCGACGCGCTTTGCGCGAAGGCGGGCATTGCAACCATCACCGCCAGAGCACTGGCAGATGCGGTCAGGACCATTTTGTGAAAGCTTCTCATAATCGGCTTCTCCCCATTTCGCCGGGCCTAGGCCCGGAGCCGAACCCCAAGCCCAATCTGGTACCAATTATCTGCGGACGTCCGCAGATTGCGGTACTTCTCAGGCCTCGGAAGCAGACTGTGACGGAAATTTGTCGGATGACAAGGCCAAAAAGAAACCAATTGAAGACCATGTTCTTATTGGTATGAAAATGGTCATATGTTATCGAGACGACCATGCGATGGCGTCGATTTGCGCGGGGAGGCTGATTTGACGATGTTTTCGGAACGGATTGGTCGACTCGACGCCGGCGGCGCCCAACACGCGCCCCTCTACAAGCAATTGCAGCGCGCCTTGCGCGACGCGATCCACAAGAAGATCCTGGCGCCCGACGACGCCCTGCCCGCCGAGCGGGACATGGCCGAGGAATTCAGCATCTCGCGCATCACGGTGCGCAAGGCGCTCGACGGCTTGGTCAGCGAGGGCTTGCTGACCCGCCGCCAGGGGGCCGGCACCTTCGTCGCCGCCCGGGTGGAGAAGAGCTTCTCCAAGCTTTCGTCCTTCACCGAGGACATGATCTCCCGCGGGCGGGTGCCACGCAGCGAATGGATCAGCAAAAGCGAAGGCTCGGTCACCCCCGAGGAATCGCTGACCCTGGGCCTGTCGCCCGGCACGCCGGTCTACCGCTTCGCCCGGATACGCTATGCCGACGGTGCGCCGATGGCGGTGGAATACACCACCGTCGCCGCCTTCGCCCTGCCTTCGGCCGAGACCGTCGGGACCTCGCTCTACGAAGCTCTGGAGGCGACGGGCCACCGACCGGTCCGCGCTCTGCAGCGGCTGCGCGCCGTTCTGTTCAACGCCGAACACGCTGACCTTCTGGGCGTGCCCGTGAAAGACGCCGGCCTGCTGATCGAGCGACGCGGGTTCCTGAAGGACGGCCGGGCGGTGGAAGTCACGCAATCCTATTATCGTGGCGACGCCTACGACTTCGTCGCCGAACTGAACGCCCTGTCCTGAAGGAAGACGCATCTTGGAGGCCACGACCTTGACCCGACCGCAGGCCCCCGCGAGAACGGCGCGGCTGACGCCGGAATCGACCCGCATGTTCCTGGAGGCGGGCCAGGCTTCACAGGTTGTCGCCACGCAGCTGGGCGCCAACGCCGCGCGCGTCCGAGCCATCGCCGAGCGTCTCCGCGCCCATCCGCCTCGCGCCGTGGTCACCTGCGCGCGCGGCAGTTCGGACCATGCGGCCACCTTCGCAAAGTATCTGATCGAGACCCGCACGGGCGTCCTGACCTCGTCGGCCGGCCTCTCGGTCAGCTCAGTCTATGGCGCCCCCCAGAACATGGACGGCGTGCTCTATCTGGCCATTTCGCAGTCGGGCAAAAGCCCGGACCTGCTGGCCTCGGTGCGCGCCGCCAAGGAGGCCGGCGCTTTCACCATCGCCTTGGTCAATGACACCGCTTCGCCGCTGGCCGAGCTGGTTGACGAGGTGCTGCCGCTGCACGCCGGTCCCGAGCTTAGCGTCGCCGCCACCAAATCCTATATCGCCGCCCTATCCGCCATCACCCAGTTGGTGGCGGCCTGGTCCGGCGACGAAGAGTTGGCTCGGGGCCTGTCGGCCCTGCCCGCCGGCCTCTCCGAAGCCTGGGCTTTGGACTGGACGCCCGCCGTCGAGCGCCTGAAATTGGCGCGCAATCTCTATGTTCTGGGGCGTGGCGTCGGCTTCGGCGTCGCTCAGGAAGCGGCCCTGAAGTTCAAGGAAACCTGCGGCCTGCACGCCGAGGCCTTCAGCGCCGCCGAGGTGCTGCATGGCCCGATGGCCCTGGTGAAGACCGGTTTTCCGGTCTTGGTCTTTGCCCAAAACGACGAGAGTCGAGGCAGCGTGGACGAGATGGCCGCCAGCCTGACGGCCCGCGACGCCGACGTCCTGCTGGTCGGAGCCGGCGGCTCTTCCGCATCCTTAGGGGAAGCCGGCGTGCTGCCGGCCCTCGCCGCCCATCCGGTCATCGAGCCGATCCTGATGATCCAGAGCTTCTATCGCATGGCCAACGCGCTTTCCGTGGTGCGGGGTTATGATCCCGACAGCCCGCCCCATCTCAACAAGGTGACAGAAACCGTCTGATGCTGGCTGTACTTGTAAATGGCCGCATCCTGACGGAGACCGGCGTCCTCGACGGCAAATGCGTGGTGATCGAGGACGGCAAGATCGCCGCGATACTCGACGCAGGCGATGCGCCGGCGAGCGCGGCGCGACATGATCTGAGCGGCGATCTGCTGGTCCCCGGCTTTATCGACACCCAGGTCAATGGCGGCGGCGGCGTGCTGTTCAACGACGCCCCGACGGTCGAGACAATCGCCGCCATCGGAGCGGCCCACCGCCCCTTCGGGACAACCGGTTTTCTTCCCACCCTGATCAGCGACGACCTCGCCGTCGTCGACGTCGCCATGCGTGCGGTGGAGGCCGCGATCGCCGCCGGCGTGCCCGGCGTGCTGGGCATTCACATCGAGGGGCCGTTCCTCAGTGTGAAGCGCAAGGGCATCCACGACGCCGGCAAGTTTCGGGTGATCGACGACGCTGCGGCAGCCCTGCTGGGCTCGCTGAAGGTCGGCAAGACCCTGGTGACCCTGGCGCCCGAAACCACCACACCTGATATGATCCGTAAACTGACGAGTTCCGGTGTGGTCGTTGCGGCGGGGCATACCAATGCCGCCTACGGCACCATGCGCAAGGCCCTCGCGGCCGGTCTCACGGGCTTCACCCACCTGTTCAACGCCATGTCACCTCTGACCAGCCGCGAGCCTGGCGCGGTCGGCGCGGCCCTGGAAAGCCAGACCGCCTGGTGCGGGCTGATCGTCGACGGCCGTCATGTCGATCCCGCCGTCCTGCGTATCGCCTTGCGGACGCGTCCACTGGACCGCTTCATGCTGGTGACAGACGCCATGCCGACGGTGGGCATGATCGACAAGAGCTTCGACCTGCAGGGTCGGCACATCCATGTGGTCGATGGAGTCTGCGTCGACGCCCACGGCACCCTGGCAGGATCGGATCTGGACATGATCAGCGCCGTCCGCAACGCGATGTCGATGCTCGGCCTGTCGTTGGAAGAGGCCGTTTCGGTCGCCGCGGGCGCCCCAGCGGCGTTCCTTGGTCTGGCCCACCGGCACGGGACGATCGCGACCGGGCAATGCGCCGACCTGGTGCTGTTGGACGACGGCTTGAACGTCCGCGAAACCTGGATCGCCGGCGCCGCTTCCGCCGCCTGACCCCTAGATAGCCAACACACGCAACGAAAAAGGGACGCCGGCTCTCGCCGACGCCCCTCATTCTCTAGCCTGGGCTGAAGTATTAGAACTTGTACTTCACGCCCAGATAGTACTGGCGACCGAAGTGCACATACTCTTCCGAGATTTGACGGACCGAGTCGTCCACCTTGCTGTCGAACTGGTCGGTCAGGTTGATGCCTTCCAGAGTGACGGTGAAGTTCTTGAACTCGTAGCTGACTTGGGTGTCGACATTCAGGGTCTTTTGCTTGATCCGGACGTCGTTATTGTTGGTCGCCGAAGGCGCCACCTGGATCAGGTAGGGGTCACGATACGAGGCCGAGATGCGCGCCTTGAAGCCTGCCTTCTCGTAGTACAGCGTGCCGTTATAGGCTTCCGGCGACAGGTTCAGGAGCGGTTGAGTGATAAGCGTCGCCGGCGTCAGTTGCACCCGGGGAGTGCCGCCGAAGGTCGGGTTGGCGATCACGTACTGGATGTCGCTCTTTACGTGCGTGTAGTTCACGATGCCGCCGAAACCGTCGAACGGCGCCGGCAGGAAGGTGAACGGACGCTGCAGGCTGATCTCGTAACCCTTCAGCTTGCCGCCTGGTGTGTTGATCTGCGTGGTCACTGTGAACAGCGTATCGGGCGTGTTGCCATTGCTGAGCAGGCTACTGGGCAGACCGGTCTCCGAATAGGGCATCGCCGTGGCCGAGGTCTGGATGAACGACTTGATGTCCTTCTGGAACAGGCCAATCGAGAACAGAGTTTCCCGGTCCGGATACCATTCAAAGCCGAGGTCCAGGTTGTTGGCCAGCATCGGGTTCAGCTCGGGGTTACCGCGCGTCAGGGTCTGGGCCGACTGGCTGTTGGCCGTGAAGCCAGGGGTCAGATTCTGCAGCTGCGGACGCGTCATGACCTTGGCGGCCGCAAAGCGGATGAAGAAGTTCTCCAATGGCTGAACCGACAGGTTCATCGACGGCAGCGTATTTGTGTAGCTGCGCGACGTGGTCTGGAACGCGTCGGTCGGGACCGTTTGCGATAGCGTGCCAACCGGGGTGACGGTGGCGACGGTGGTGCTGCCTGTGTTGAAGTGCCCCAGGGCGTCCTGCTCGGTCTTCACCCAACGCACACCGACATTGCCGCGCACCGGGATTGAGCCGAAGTCGCGATCGAAGTCACCCTGCAGATAGTAGGACGTATCCTTCTCGGTGATCTCCCGCAGCGCGCCCAGTTGGTTCAGCGAGCTCAGACGGAAGTCGCCGTTGGCGTTGATGCAGTTACAGTCATAGCCAATGGCAGTTTTCAGCTTTTCCAGGTCGGGCGCGATCCACGAGATGGGCGTGCCGGCTGGAACGTCCAAGCCACGGCCAAAGCCGGTGATCAGACGCGAAACGTCCGCCACGGTCGTGCCGGCCGGCAGCGGGAACGCCGCTTCGGCGGCGAAGCCGGTACCCCCCGGGATCACGCGCGAGAAGACGCGCTTTTCCGAAGAGTTGAAGCCGTATTCCTTAAAGGCGGCGCCAGTGCGCAGCTTCAACCAGTCCATGACCTGGTAATCGAAGTCCAGGCGGAAGGTCTTGAAGGTGTTAACAGCCTTGCTGGGGCGCAGGCGCAGCAGCGACGCATCGCCTAGAGCCGAGCTGTTGCTGTATTGGAAACTGGTGGGATCAGTCGGGTCAAAACCATAATTGAACGACGGACGACGCGCGTCGGTCGAATAGTCGTAGCTATAGCCATCGCTGTTGTAGCGATCGAACGAAAAGGTCGTCTGGACCGGATTGTTCTGGATCGAGCGCGACAGGCCATAGGTAGCGACCAGCTTGCCCTTTTCACCGATCTTGGTGTCATAGGTCAGGACATTCTGGAAGAACTCGGTGTTCAGGTCGTCGCGGCGATATTCGACGCGGGCGTCGACATCATCGAACGTGCCCTTGATCAAATGCCCTTTGCTGTCGGCCATGAAGTTGACGACGTCGGTCTGGGGCAAGCCCTGGCCGGCGCGGCTGAACGAGATAACTTCCAGATAGGTCTCGTCGCGATTGTTGGTGAAGTCCGCGAACAGGGTGTCCAGGGTCAGGGTCGATTTATCGGTCGGACGCCATTGCAGCGACCCGGTCACGCCCAAGCGCTTTTGATCGTACTGAAGCCGACCGTAGCGCGGGATGCGCGGGTGCCAGAGATTGTTGGCTGTGCCAGCTGCGGCGATGACGGTCGGCGTGGTTCCGCCGGTTACCGTGCCGATCTGACCGCACGTCAGGGGCGGGCCGCTGACGGGATTATAGGCCGGAACGGTGCACGGGAAGGCGGTCGCCGAGTTGAAGCGAACGCTGGGGTTTTCCCAACGACCAGTCGAAGAGCCCTCTTCCAGCGTCTGACGCTTGGCGTAGGCTACTGACAGCAGAGCGCCGAACTTGCCATCGGCCCAGGTGTTGGCGATCAGGAAGGTGTAGCGCGGGTCGCTTTTACGCGACAGGTCGTTCCAGCCAACCTTAACGCCGGTGCTCATCGTGAACTTGTTGAAGTCGAACGGGCGGGCCGCCTGCAGGTCGATGATCGCGCCCAGCGAGCCTTCTTCGTTCGACGCCGAGGTCGATTTGCGCACGGTGACGCTGTTGAAGAGCTCCGAGGCGAAGATGCTGAAGTCGAATTGGCGACCGCGGTTGGCGCCGCCTGAGCCGTCCTTGCCGCCGGTGGTGGCCAAGGCTTCCAGGCCATTCAGGCGCACGACGGTGAAGTCGGGACCCAGGCCGCGGACGGTGATCGTACGGCCTTCACCGCCGTCTCGGTCGATTGAGACGCCAGGAATCCGCTGCAGCGATTCCGCGAGGTTCAGATCGGGGAAGTCAGCGATGTCGGTCGCCTTGATGACGTCGATCATGTCGTTCTCGCGACGCTTCACATCGAGCGCGTTGGCGAGGCTGGCGCGGAAGCCGGTGACGACGACTTCTTCGACCGCGCTATCATCGGTCTGCGCCGGAGCGGTCTGGGCAGATGCGGTTCCGGCCATCGCGATGGCCAGCGCCAAGGCGCTCGTGGAGACACCAAACTTCAGGACGTTGAGACGTCCTCCGGAAATCTTAGACATGTATCCTCCTCCCGTTCGACGGAAACGGCGCTGTGCGCCGCCCGGCTCTGAACTGATCGCGCTTCCTTCCCACGCGGCCAGTTCTCGGCCGTTTGTATTTTTGACACCGGTGTCAGATACGAGCGCACAATTGCCCGCGGTTCTGACACCGGTAGCAAAGAGCTAACAAACCGCTGATATGGCGACAAGGCGAGATTGCTGCGGATCACAGAGAAGTCGCGCGCGTGGCTTTTCCGACACATCATTTCACAGACGGAAAGGATCGCGCAGTCGCCCCTAAAGTTCGTCCACCTTGCGGTAGCTGACCTTGTAGAGGCCCTCCAGCATGGCCTGGCGATCCGCCGCAGGCAGCTGGGCGCCGACACTACGCAGCAGGCGTAGGGCGTGGAGGTGCACCTCAATGGCGTTCCAGCGCCAGACTCCGGCTTCGGCGCAGCTGTCGGTGATCGCGGCCAGCGAGATCGCCGCCTGGTCGACACCGGCGTCAATAACGAAGGTGCTGACGTCGATCATCTGCAGGGTCAGGCCGTACAGCGCTTCGAAGCTCTCCGCGTCGCGCCCCGGCGCTCCGGGTCCGAAACGACGTTCGATTTCGGCCAGGACCTCGTCCAGCACCGCGAGCGAAGCCTCACGCAGGCTTTCAACTCCCGTCTCGGCAGCGGCTATGGCGTCCTTGGCCATCAGGCCGCCGCGATCCTTGATCAGTTTGGCCAGACGGTTGGGCGGCCGAAATTTGCGAACGACGCTCATATCTGCACCTTCGCGACCTTCATCAGATTATTGATCTCTTCCTGAGACATGTTGGCTTCCAGGGCGTTGCCCACCTCAGCGGGCAAGTCGTCCCGGCGTCGGCCTTCCATGCCGATAGGCGGGCCTTCGTACTTGAAGCGGCGGTCGGGTCCGACATAGCTGTCGCACTCGATAAAGGCCCGCTCCTCTCGCGCCACCCAGAAAATCCGCTCCAGCAAGACCTTGGGCGTGATCGGCTTGGCCACCGTGAAATTGGCCCCGGCGTCGCGCGTGCGAAAGATGTCCGTGGTGCGGGTGTGGCCCGTGACCAGGATCACCGGAACGTAGCGATTGCTTTCAGGGGCGTCCCGCCGCAGCCAGTAGATGAACTCGATGCCATCGACCTCGGGCATCTGCACGTCGCTGATGATCAGGTCGAAGGTCTTGGTGGCGACCAGCGCCTGGGCTTCCTTGACGGACTCGGCGCGGGTCAATTGGCTGACCCCGAAGCCTGACACCACCTGCGCCAGTATATCCAGCGATGGCCCATTGTCGTCCAGGACCAGGACGGCGGCCTTTTCCAGATTGATCCGGGTCGATGCCTGAAGGGCGTCCATGCGCGCCCCTAAAAGAAGTCGAGCTCGCCCGCCTCGACACCCCAGGCTGTCGGCTCGCCGGCGGCGCGCAGGCGCACCACCAGATCGGCCAGGCCGAGACCTTCGAGAAGAGGTTCGATCGACATGCCCCACTCGCCCGACGCATGCTGGCCAATGCGCTGCAGCACGTCCGAAAGGCCGTGCAGACGCTGGCTCAGCTCGTCCAGCGCCTGAAGGCGGGAGATGCTCTCCAGCGCCGCCCCGCCCTTGGCCAGATCGCCGGCGATGTGTTCGCAATCCCGGCACACCGCGGCGGCCGACATCAGCTCGGCCGCAAGGCGGCGCGAGAGTTCGCCCACCGGAGTCAGGTTCTCCGGCGAGACGATGGGGGATGTCGAAAGCGGCATGGCGGTCATGTGGATCAGAATAGCTCCAGGTCGCCGCCGGAAGATGCGGGCATGGGTGCGGGAGTAGGACGACGAACGTCGCTGGGCGCGTTGTCGACCGCCACGAGGCGCTGACGGACGCGGCCCGAGGCCGGCCAGAACTCCACGCGACGAGCCGAGACGCCGCCGGTGCTGGACGAGACGATCGGAATGCCTTCGTCGCGCAGGAAGCGTTCGGCGAAGCTGGCATTGCTGGCTCCGACGTCCGAGAGGCCTTCGAACAGCTTACCGCCGCCGAAGATCTTGGCTTCCATCCGCTCGCGGCGCGCGCCGCGCTTCAGCAGACCGTTGATCAACAGCTCCATGGCGTAGGCGCCATAGCGGACGGCGTCGCCGTCCTTACGGCCATCGCCAGCATCGGGAAGCAGGAAGTGATTCATGCCGCCAACGCCCGCCTGCGGATCGCGGATGCAGGCCGAGATGCACGAGCCGAGCACCGTGGTCATCACCACGTTGGGGTCGGACGACACATGGCTCTCGCCCTGGGTGACGTGAACCTTGACTGCGCGTTCCAGGTCGTCGGTTTGTCCAAATGTCATGTGAGCTGACCGAAGACCTGTTCGATCTTCTCCTTCAGGCCCTGAACGGTAAACGGCTTTACGCAGTAATTGTTGACGCCGAACTGCACGGCCCGCTGCACGAGCTCGCGATCGGCCCGGCCAGTCAGCATGACAAAGGCCGTCTGCCGGATCGGCGGATGCGAGCGCACCGCGCGTAGCAACGCCAGGCCATCCATCTTGGGCATGTTGAAGTCGGAGATCACCAGGTTGGCCGGCTTGGACAGGAGGTTCTTGAGCGCCTCCTCGCCGTCCGGCGCCTCGCGGATGTCCTTGAATCCGATTTGCTGCAACGCATTGCGGATCAAGGCCCGCATGGTCAGCTGATCATCGACGACGAGAACGGAAATGGTGCTTGCTTGGGGCATGGGTTCATCGCCTCGCGGAGGCCAGATCGAGGATGGATTGGCCCATGGAGGACAGGGAAACCTGTTTCTCCACCGCGCCGATTTCAAAGGCCGAGCGGGGCATGCCGTAAACGACGCAGCTCTGCTCGTCCTGTCCGAGGGTTTTCGCGCCGGCCTTGCGCATCGTCAGAAGGCCCTGCGCGCCATCGCGGCCCATCCCGGTCAGGATCGCGCCGACAGCCTTGTCGCCGACCGCATTGGCCACCGAGTTGAAGAGTACGTCCACCGACGGGCGGTGACCACTGACCGGGTCGCCTGCTGTCAGGCGGCAGCGCAGCCCGGCCGAACGAACGACCTCCATGTGCGTGGCGCCGCCGGGAGCGACATAGACCTTGCCCGGCTCCAGCAGGGCGCCGTCCGTGGCTTCCTGCACCTTGGCCCCGCTGGCGCGGTCGAGCCGCGCGGCGAAGCTGGCGGTAAAGGTCGCCGGCATGTGCTGGGTGATGACCGTCGGCGGGCAGGTGTCCGGGAACATCGTCAGGATCGCCAGCAGCGCCTCGACGCCACCGGTCGAGGAGCCGATGGCCACGATGTCGCCCGAGGGCACGTAGCTCTTGGTCCTGGCGGCGGCGGGCGCGTTGTCGGCCTTGGTCCGCACCGAGGCGCGGGCCGCGATCTTCACCTTGACCACGATCTCGCTCAGCGCGTCTTGGGTGCCAAGCGCGTCGGCGGGCTTGGCCACGCAGTCGATGGCGCCCAGTTCCAGGGCCCGTAGCGTCATCTCGGCGCCGGCCTGGGTCAGGGTCGAGACCATCACCACCGGCATCGGCCGCAGGCGCATGATCTTTTCGAGGAATTCGATGCCGTTCATGTTCGGCATCTCGATGTCGAGGGTGACGACATCGGGGTTGAGGGCCTTGATCATGCCCCGGGCTTCGAACGGGTCGCCGGCGGCGCCGCAGACTTCGATCTCGGGATCGCGATTGAGGGCGGCCGTGATCAGGCTCCGCATGGTGGCGGAGTCATCGACGACGAGAACGCGAATCTTGGCCATCAGCGACCTCCCGCCTTGCGATAGGCCGTCAGGCCTGCGCTTTCAAAGGCGGTGATCGAACTGCCGACCCGCTCGGAATGGCCGACATACAGCTTGCCGCCGGGCGCGAGCAGCGGGGCGAAACGGTTCCAGACCCGCTCCTGGGTCGGCTCGTCGAAATAGATCACCACGTTGCGGCAGAAGATGGCGTCGAACGGACCCTTCATCGGCCAGCTGGGGCCGTTCAGGTTCAGTTCGCGGAACGCCACTAGGCTGCGCGCGGCCTCGCAGACGCGGAAGGCGCGGCGATCGCTGGCGTCGCGCTCGAAATACTGGTTGCGCACATGGGCCGGAATGCCTTCCAGCAGGCCTTCGTCATAGACGGCGGCGCGGCCGGTCGCGAGCACGTTGGTGTCGATGTCGGTGCCCAGGATCCGGATGTCGAGATCGGCCGCGTTGGGCCAAACCGACAGCACCGTGAAGGCCATCGAATAGGGTTCCTGGCCTGACGAGCTGGCCGCCGACCACAGGCGCAGACGGCCCCCGGCGCGGACCTTGTCGGCCATCGGCTCGAGGATGTTGGCGCGCAAGTCGTCGAAATGGTGCGGCTCGCGGAAGAAGCGGGTGACGTTGGTCGTCAGGGCCCGCAGCATTTCCTGCTGCTCGTCCACGCTGCTTTCGAGCGCCACGAAGGCGCAGTACTCGGTGAAGGTCTTCATGCCCAGCGAGCGAAGACGCTTGGCCAGACGCGAATAGACCAGTGTCGCCTTGCTCTCGGGGAGGCTGATTCCGGCCTGCCCGTAGAGCAGCGCCGCGATCTTCTTGAAGTCGGTGTTGGTGAAAGCAAACTCGCCATCGACGATGGCTTGGCGTTCGCTGGTTGAGGCTGAGGTCATCAGGCGGCCAGGGCCTCGCGTTCGGGGAGGATACGGTCGAGCGAGATCTCGCTGATCATGCGCTCTTCGATCGAAATGATGCCGCGAACGAAGCTGCGAACAGTCTCGCAGGCAACATCCGGGGTGGGTAGAACCAGGTCGTCGGTGATCGACAGGATGTCCGACACCGCGTCGACCAAAAGGCCCACGGTGCGGTCGCCAGCCTGGACAACGATGAACACGCTGCGGACGGTCGGCTCAAGCACCGGCATGCCCAGTCGCGCCGCCAGATCCATGATCGGCAGAACCGCGCCGCGCAGATTGATCACGCCACGCATATAGCCGGGCGTCTGCGGCAGCACGGTCGCCGGGCTCCAGCCCCGGATCTCGCGCACGGCCATGATGTTCACGCAGTATTCCTGGTCGCCGACGCGGAAGGAGATCAACTCCCTGCGTTCGGTGCTCGGGGCGGTAGCTTCGTCAGTCATGACTTTACTCCGCTGCTATGAGTGAGGGTTCGACGGGACGGGGCGTTTCCCGGCGGCGAAGATTGATCACTGCGTCGACGTCCAGAATGAGGGCCACGCGGCCGTCGCCCAGGATCGTCGCGGCGGCGACGCCTTCGACCTGCTGGTAGTTCTGCTCCAGCGACTTGATGACGACCTGGCGCTGGCCGTGGATCGCGTCGGCGACCAGGGCGGCGCGCGAGCCGTCCTCGCCCTCGACCAGCAGGACGACACCTTCGGTCGGTGACGGTGAGGTCGTGCGATAGCCCAGGGTCACGCCGACATCGATCAGCGGCACGAAGCTGTCGCGGACCGCCAGCACCGAGCCGACGGGACCCAGGGGACGAACCTCTTCGGCCTTCGGACGCAGGCTTTCGACGATCGCGGCCAGCGGCACGACCAGGGTCTCGCCGGCCACGTCGACCACCATGCCGTCGAGGACGGCGAGGGTCAGAGGCAGGCTGAGCGTGAAGGTCGAGCCCAGACCGGGGCGCGAGGTAATCGAGATGCGACCGCCCAGGGCCTGGACGCTTCGGCGCACCACGTCCATGCCGACGCCGCGGCCCGACACGTCCGAGATCTTCTCGGCGGTTGAGAAGCCCGGCAGGAAGATCAGATTGTCGATCTCCTCATCGGTCAGTTGCAGGTCGGGCGCGATCAGGCCCTTCTTGACGGCGATCGAGAAGACCCGTTCGCGATCGATGCCCTTGCCGTCATCCTGGACCTCGATGACGATCCGACCGCTGCGGTGCAGGGCCGCCAGACGCACGACGCCTTCGGGATTCTTGCCTGCGGCCCGGCGCTCCTCGGGGCTTTCCAGCCCGTGATCGATGGCGTTGCGCAGCATGTGGGTGATCGGGTCGGCCAGCCGTTCGATGACCGTCTTGTCGACCTCGGTGTTTTCGCCGTCCATCACCAGGCGGGCCTGCTTGCCCGTCATGTTGGCGACTTCGCGGACCAGGCGCGGCATGCGCTGGAACACCGACTTCACCGGCTGGGCGCGGATAGCCATGACGCTGTCCTGGATCTGGCGGGTGAGCTGCTCCAGCTCATCCAGGCCCATGGCCAGGCTGGAGGACGGCGCGATGCCGTACTCGCCTACCCGCTGGGCCAGCATCGCCTGATTGATGACCAGCTCGCCCACCAGATCGATCAGGCTGTCGATGCGCTCGGGATCGACGCGGATGACCGACTGGCCAGGACCAGGGACGTCGACCTGCGTGGCCTTGGTCGGCGCGGCGGCGGGAGCCGGCGTCGGAGCAGGCGCGGGCGCGGGCGGGGCCGAAACGGCTTCAACGACAGCGGGCGCGACTTCAGCAACCAGCTCGGCGGCCGTCGGGTCGATGGCGCTCATAAGATTGGCCAAAGCGGCCTCAACTGGCGCTTCGCCGCGAACAATTTCCAGCTCGCAGTCGCCATCGACGAATTCGAAAACCTCGCGGATCGCGTCTTCGCCTTGATCGGTTTCGACGCGCACGCTCCAGGTGACGTAGGCAGCCTCGGCGTCGAGGAATTCCAACGTCGGCAGGGCGCTGGCGTCCATCGTTGCGACGATCGGACCAAGGCGGCTCAGCTCGCGCAACAGCAGGGCGGTTTCGTTGGCCTTGCGGTAGAGGTCCGATTTAGGACGGATCGAAACCGTCCAGACATTGTCGGGGATCAGCTCAGCATCGGCGGCCTGCTCATCCATCGAGATCGTCATCGGCTGGAAGTCGAAGCCGAGGTCGTCCTCTTCCATATCGTCCGAAACGGCGGCAACCACCGGCGCGGCTTCCATGGTCTCCGCGACCGGGGCGGCGGCGACCGGGGCGGCCGATGGATCGGTCCACTCCTTCAATTCGGCGGCCATGGCGGCTGAGGCCGCCATGTCGACATCGCCCAGGCCGCGCGCGGCGCTGACATGGTCGGCCAGGACGTCGGAGGCGCGCAGCATGACAGCGGCCAGATCGACTGTGCTCGGGACCTCATTGGAGCGCACCGCGTCCAGCAGGGTCTCGAACACGTGAGCGAAGCGGACCAGCGGCTCGAGGCCGAAGGCGCCCGCGCCGCCCTTGATCGAATGCACGGCTCGGAAGACGGCATTGACAGTCTCGCTGTCGCCGACGCCCTCCTGCATGGCCAGGAGCCCGCCTTCGAGGTCGGCGAGCAGTTCCTCGCATTCCTGAAAGAAGGTGACCTTGATGGCCTCTAGCTCGTCCATTCCCGCAGTTCCTTAGAGTTCTAGACGTCGAGTATTGTGAGGATCAGGCCGCGACGCGGCGGATAGCCTCGACGAGCTTCTCGGGATTGAACGGCTTGACGATCCAGCCCGTCGCGCCGGCTTCACGAGCCCGCTGCTTCTTGGTGGGATCGCTTTCCGTGGTCAGCACCAGGATCGGGATGGCGCGATAGTCGTCATCGACGCGGACCGCCTCGATGAAACCAAAGCCGTCCAGCTTGGGCATGTTGATGTCAGTGATGATGACGTCGGGGCGGTGGGCGGAAAGAACTTCCAGCCCATGCTCGCCGTCGACAGCTTCGACTACATTGAAACCAGCGCCGGCCAAGGCCATGCGCAGCATGTCCCTCATCGTGCGGGAATCGTCGACCGTGAGAATCGTGCGCGTCACGATTGGACTCCATGGATGTCCGCCGAGAGGAGCGCCCCATCGGCGCCGAAAAGACGGGTGGTTTCTACAAAGGCCTCCGAAGGCCCAGTAATCGAAAAGGGTTTGCCGTCGTCGGCCCAGGCCTTGCGGGCCGCGAGCAGAATCTGGAGACACAGACCGCCGAGGCGGCGGACCTGTCCGGCCTCGACCTCGAGCGCCTCGCCGCGGTGCGCCAGAAAGGCGGACTTGAGCGGGCCAGCGGCCTTGAGATCGAGTGTTTCAGGCAGCGCGAGTGCGGCCATCAGAATTCCTTCCATCCGTCGGCCGCCGGAGCAGCCGCTGTAGCAGCACCGCCACGACCGGGCCGGGCGAAAGCGCCCAGACGGGCCCTTTGCTCGGCGACCGGGTTGCGGGCCGGTGCGTGTTGAGCCGGATCGGCGGCGGCCGGGCGACCGTAGGCGGCCTGGCTTTCACCCACCCGGAAACGGGCCATCAGTCGGACCAGCTCGGTGGTTTCGCCCTTCAGAGAGTGCGTCGCGGCGGTCGATTGCTCGACCATGGCGGCGTTCTGCTGAGTGACCTGATCCATCTGGTTCACGGCCGTGTTCACTTCGTTCAGCCCGGTGGCCTGCTCGGCGGCGGACGCCGCGATCTCGGTCACCAGGGCGTCGATCTCGCCGACCTTGACGACGATGCGTTGCAGCGCCTCGCCGGTCTGTCCAACCAGATTCACGCCTTGGCTGACCTGTTTGGTCGAAGACGAGATCAGGGTCTTGATCTCCTTAGCGGCTTCGGCCGAGCGCTGGGCCAGCGCGCGGACTTCCTGGGCGACGACGGCGAAACCGCGACCCGCATCACCAGCGCGGGCGGCCTCGACCCCGGCGTTCAGGGCCAAAAGGTTCGTCTGGAACGCAATCTCGTCGATCACGCCGATGATCTGGCTGATCTGCTTGGACGAGTTCTCAATCTCGCCCATAGCCGACACTGCTTGATGCACGACCTGACCGGAATGCGTCGCTTCGCCACGGGTGGTCGAAACAACGTCCGAGGCCTGACGGGCGCCGCTGGCGGTGCGACGCACCGTGGCGGTTAGCTCGTCCAGAGCGGCGGCGGTTTCTTCCAGCGACGCGGCTTGCTGCTCGGTGCGGCGCGACAGATCGTCCGAAGCGTGGGCGATTTCGTCGGCGCCGGTGCGCAGGCCGTCGGTCGAGGCGGCGATGACCTTCATCGTCTCCTGTAGCGAGGCCATCGCGCCGTTGAAGTCGTCCTTCAGCTTTGCGTACTCGCCCGGGAAGTCAGCGCTGACGCGGAAAGTCAGGTCGCCGGAGGCCAGCTTTTCAAGACCTTCGGCGAGGCTCGTCACCACCAGGGCGCTCTCGCGAGCGGCGTTGGCGGCGGCCTCTTCCTTCGAGCGGCGCTCGTCGGCGGTCAGGGCGTTGGATTTTTCCTGGTCGGCGCGCAGCTGCTCGAGATGCAGCTGGTTGTCGCGGAACACCTTCAGCGACCGGACGATGGCGCCCAGTTCGTCGCCGCGGGTGAGTTTCTCAAGATCGATGCCGTTGTCGCCCTTGGAAAGCTTTTCGGTCGCGCCGGCGATGTCGGCGATCGACTTGCGAACGTTCATGACGGTGAGGAACGCCAGAGCGCCGACCGAGGCCAGGGTCAGAAGCGACAGCACGATGGTCGCGCTCATGGCGGCGTTGGCTTCAGCCTGCTTCTTGGCCGAGGTCGACTCGATCCGCTTGTTGGCGGTCGTCGTGACGTCGTCCAGCAGGCCGGTCATCTTGGCGTATTGTTCTTCGAACGGCGCGATGAAGCCGACCGCCATGTTGAAATCGACGCCGATCATGCCGCTGACCGTATCGATGGCGCTGCGGCATTCCTCGAGCGACTTGATCAGCTCGGCGATCTTGGGCTGCTCGGCGGCGGGCAGCTTGCCCTTCAGCGCGGTCAGTTCCTTATTGATCGCGTCGGTCTCGGTCAGGATCGCGGCCATGCGCGCATCGTTCTTGTCGAGATCGATATTGCCCGCCTTGTGGGTGAGCACGGTGTAGAGTTCACCGTTGATGTTGGAGATGCGCTTGGACAGCGACTGGATGGTCGTGTTCTCGCGCATGTCGTTCTCGACGACCTGGCGCAAAGCGGCCGATTGGCTTTGCTGAACAACGACGGCGCCTCCAGCCATCAGAGCCAGCATCAGCAGAGCGAAAGCCGGCGCGAAGCCGATTTTGATGATCAGTGGCAGATCGACAAGGCGAAAGCGCTTCATCTCAGGTCCCTTTCCTGCGGCGGTTCCGTGCCCACGGATCGCCAACAAGCCAGGTGATCATCACCAAAGATTCCTAACAGACTCTGACCTTGGTTAAGAGAAACTGGATATCAGTGCCCAAAGCGCCGCCTAAAGGGACGATTGGTCGCACGCACACTCTTAAAGACACACAGCTGGGCGCGTCCTTCGGTAGGATTCGAGTAGGGTTACCGAGAAGTAAATTTTGAATATTCTTTGCTGAATCAGAATATCTTAACTTGCTCCTGCGAAAAAGTTCATGCGTCGAGTAGGCGCGTCGTCCACAAGACGTATTTCTTTACTTAGGAGCAGCGGGATGAAATATCCGATCGCTTTTGCCGCGGGAATCGCTGGCAGCTTGTTCATCGCTCAGGCCGCGTCGGCCGCTGGCGGTTTCGAAGACCAAATGGGCCGTTGCCTGCAGCAACATGCCAATACGCGCGACGCCGCTCAGGTGATGCTCGAGTGCACCGCCGACGCTGGCAAGCTCTCAGCCTGCAAGGTCGTCGAGAACAGCGTGGCCGGCAAGGGCTTCGACAAGGCCGCCATGTGCATCGCAGAAAAGCTGCCGATGGGCGCCAAGACCGGCACCGTGAAGGTTCCGTTCCGCTTCCCGGGCGGCGCGTAAGACTTCAAGCTCCTAGTTTTCTAGGACAGCAATACGCCTCCGCTGGCCAAGGCCTAATCGCTCCGCTGGAACGCTTCGTGTCTGGCTGGCGGGGGCGTTTTGTCGTGTCTGTACCTGATCAAACATCAGGAGCGTGGCAGGCGCCGAAACCGCTCACACTTTCGGCTGCCACGCTCTAACCGCCCTGCTTCATGGTTTCGCGGGCGATGATCACCTGCTGGATCTGGCTGGTGCCTTCGTAGATCCGGAAGATCCGCACATCGCGATACAGGCGCTCGATGCCGTAGTCGGCGACATAGCCCGCGCCGCCGAAGATCTGCACCGCCCGGTCGGCGACCCGGCCGACCATTTCCGACGCGAACAGCTTGCTGGCCGCCGCTTCCAGGGTCACACCCTGCCCCGCGTCGCGCTTGCGAGCAGTTTCCATGACCAGGGCCTTGGCGGCCAGAGCTTCGGTCTTGCTGTCGGCCAGCATGGCCTGGATCAGCTGGAAGTTCGAAATGGCTTGGCCAAACTGCTTGCGCTCGCCGGCATAGGCCACGCAGTCCTTGATTAGCCGCTCGGCCACGCCCACGCAGACGGCCGCGATGTGCAGGCGTCCACGATCCAGCACCTGCATGGCCACCTTGAAGCCCTCGCCCTCCTCGCCCAGCCGATTCCAGGCCGGCACGCGGACATTGTCGAAGGTCACGTCATGAATGTGGGCGCCCTGCTGGCCCATTTTCTTCTCGGGCTTGCTCACCGTCAGACCCGGCAGGCCACCGGGGACAAGGAAGGCCGAGACGCCGGAGCCGCCCTTCGAATCGGGATTGGTTCGCGCCATCACCGTGAACAGTGAGGCCTTGCCCGCATTGGTGATGTAGCGCTTGGAGCCGTTGAGCACGTAGTCATCGCCGTCGCGGATGGCCAGGGTGCGCACCGAGGCGCTGTCGGAGCCGGCCTCCGGCTCGGTCAAGGCAAACGAGGTGATGATCTCGCCCGAAGCGATGCCGGGCAGCCACTTGGCCTTCTGCTCGTCGCTGCCGAACATCACCAGACCCTGGCTGCCGATGCCGACATTGGTGCCGAAGGCCGAGCGGAAGGCCGGAGAGGTGCGGCCCAGTTCGACGCCGACCAGGCATTCCTCTTCCATGTTGAGGCCCAGGCCGCCGAATTCCTCGGGGATCGACAGACCAAAGAGCCCCAGGCTCTTCATCTCGTCGATGATCTCCTGGGGGACGGCGTCGTCCTCGGCCACCTTGGCCTCGATGGGCCGCAGGCGCTCGGCGACGAAGCGGGCGACCATGTCGAGCAACTGGTCGCGGGTTTCGAGATCGAGGGCCATGGCGTTCCTTCCGGCGTCAAACACTTGTTTTGACGCGGACTGTAGCCGGCAAGCTCAGGAATGGAAGGGCCGGCGCGCCATGCGCCGGCCCTAATCGTTCTAGCCCTGCGCCTTCTCGGCGCGCGCCAGCACGCTGTTGCGCATGCCGAACGCCACATAGACCACCACGCCGATGCAGTGGGCGTAGAGGAAGTAGAGCTGGGTCTTGGTCGGCAGGCTGGAGAACAGATACAGGCACCCCAGGATCGCGCCGGACGCCACAACCGGCCAGATCGGGGTCGAGAACACCCGCTCGCGGCCCGGATCCTTCACCCGCAGGATGATCACCGCCAGACCCACGGCGATGAAGGCCGCCAAG
Organism: Caulobacter sp. DWR1-3-2b1; assembly: GCF_049895765.1. Classification (NCBI taxonomy): domain Bacteria; kingdom Pseudomonadati; phylum Pseudomonadota; class Alphaproteobacteria; order Caulobacterales; family Caulobacteraceae; genus Caulobacter; species Caulobacter sp. DWR1-3-2b1. Next base: position 58,936 of record NZ_JAFCSZ010000013.1, on the reverse strand, counting down.
GTGCCGGCATTGGCGAGTTCGGCGATGTCCTTCAGCGACAGCCAGCCCGAGATCAGGGCCGACAGGGCGCCGGTCAGCAGGGTCATCAGAACCGGCGTGCCGGTCTTGGCGTTGACCCGAGCCAGGCTCTTGGGCAGCAGGCCGTCGCGGGCCATCACGAAGAAGATCCGGCTTTGGCCATACATGAAGGCCAGGATCACGGTTGGCAGGGCGATCACGGCGGCCAGAGCCACCAGTTGAGCCAAGCGCGGATGCTGCAGGCTTTCCAGGATAAAGACCAGCGGCGCTTCGCTCTTGGAGAAGACTTCGGTGCGCGAGGCGCCGATCGAGACGGCGGCGACGACCATGTAGATCGCGGTGCAGACCGCCATCGAGCCCACGATACCGATGGTCAGGTCGCGCTTGGGGTTCTTGGTCTCCTCGGCGGCGGTCGAGACCGCGTCGAAGCCGTAGAAGGCAAAGAAGATCAGGCTGGCCGCTGCCATGACGCCCACCTTGATCCCGTTGGCGTCCGGCGTGGCGGCGAAGCCTTGCGGCATGAACGGCGTGAAGTGGCTAGCGTCAAAGGCCGGGATGCAGAGCACCACGAAAATGGCCAGGGCGATGATCTTGATGGCGACCAGCACCATGTTCACCGTCGCGCTCTCCTTGGTGCCCAGCGCCAGAAGGCCGGCGACGGCGAAGGAAATGATCACGGCTGGCAGATTGACGATGCCGCCGGCGTGGGGCCCGGCCAGCAGCATCTCGGGCGTCCCGATCATGCGGAACAGGCCACCTGCGTGGGCCGACCAGCCGACGGCCACGGCGGCGCAGACCAGGGTGTATTCGAGGATCAGGCTCCAGCCGACGAACCAGGCCACCGGCTCGCCCATGGCGACGTAGCTATAGGTATAGGCGCTGCCCGAGGCGGGGATCATGGTCGACAGCTCGGCGTAGCAAAGCGCCGCGCAGGCGCAGACCGCGCCGGCGATCAGGAAGGACAGGATGACACCGGGGCCGGCCAGGCCCGCGCCGATGCCGGTCAGGGTGTAGATGCCGGTGCCGACAATGGCCCCGACGCCCAGGGCTACCAGGTGGGGCCAGCTCAAGGTCTTCTTCAATTGATGGCCGTCATGGCCAGCCGCGATGGCGTCGATCGACTTGCGTCGCGTCCAGAAACTCAAGGTCATTCCCTCCGACTTGTCTTCCGCCGCGACCATGGGCTGGGCGAGGTGTTTCGCCAAGACGTGCGCGATCGGCTGAGGCATTTCCTGCCGAAGATTGCCGTCAGGGCTTGCAGGGCGGCCTGCGTCGGTATTTCAGGCCCAGTTTATCCGCAATTTCTGCCCAGCTCAGAAGAACGCCAGCGTCAGGCCATATGCCAGACCCGCCACCGCCAGGGTGGAGAGGCCCAGCGCCGCGGCCAGCTTCGGCTTGACCTGCAGCAAGGCCGCCGGCCCCAGCTTGGCCGAAATCGCGCCCACGCCGGCCAGCAGCAGGAAGCTGGAGGTCGTCGCCAGGATCGTGACCAGCGCCTCGGGCAGCAGGCCAAAGCCGCGCAGCGCCGCCAGGGCGGCGAAGCCCAGCACGAAGGCCGGCGGTCCCTTGAAGCAGGCCTTGCCGCAGCCGTCCCGGGTGCGGCTGAGCAGCACCCCGATCAGCACCACCGCCGGGCCCAGCCAGACGATGCGGGCCAGCTTGGCCAGGGCCGCGGCGCTGGCGGCGTCTGGCGAGACTGACGATCCCGCGCCAGCGACCTGGGCGACGTCGTGGATGGAAAGACCGAAGAACACGCCGGCCTGATGCGCCGTGAAGCCCAGGGCTTGGGCGATGGGCGGATAGGCCAGCATGGCCACGGTCGACAGCAGGTTCACCCCGATGATCACCAGGGCCGTCGTGCGTTGGTTGGCGGCGCTGGCCGGCGCGGCCTGCGATGCGGCCAGGGCGGCGGAGGCGCCGCAGATCGAGCAGGCGGCCGCCGCGATCAGGGCTTCGGCCAGGGGCAGGCCCAAGGCCATGCCGACCCCGGCCCCGACGGTCAGGCCGCCCAGGACGACCGCGCCGCTGGCCAGAATGGCGGGACCGCCGAGCAGGGCGAACTCGCCCCAGGTGATTTGCGCGCCCATCAGGGCGACGCCCAGGCGCAGGCCGGGCTTGGCCCAGATGTCGAGACCGGCCGCCAGCTTTGCGCCAAGACCTAGGGCGCCAAGACCCATGCCGAGCACCACCGCCAGCAGCGGGGCCGGCGCGTGCAGCAGGTGCGACAGCGGCTTGGCCAGCAGGGCGATTGCCAGGCCGGCGATCAGGCCGGGCCACAGCTTGCCGACCTCCAAGCGAACCGCGCACAGTCTGGCGACGGCGGCGTTCATCCCTGGGCGGAGGCGGTGTCGAGGCCGCGCGCCGAATCGGCGACGGCGCAGCGGCGGCCGAGGCGCTCGTTGAGACGGCGGACGGCGTTGCTGCCGGTGCGTTCGAAGGCGAAGGGCAGCAGGCCATGGATCAGACAGGCCAGGCCCGCGCCAATCAGGGTGAAGCCGAAGCTCCAGGCCACGCCCATGTGCTCGCCATAGGTCTCGCCCACCGCTTCGGGATGGCTCGTAAATGACTTCAGCATGGGATCCCCGAATTCGTCGTCAAGCCTCCAAGGATGAAGCGAAACCCGAGAATGGCATTACTGGATGTGCTGCCATTTCCGCGATATGGAGAAGTTCATTCCCGATATCGGCGAAATCGAAGATGATTGATCTCGATCACATAGACCGCAGACTTCTGGCGATCCTTCAGGACGACTCCACCGTCCCCATCGCCGAACTGGCCGAGCGGGTCGGCCTGACCCAGACCCCCTGCTGGAAACGGATCAAGCGTCTGCAGGACGCAGGGGTGATCGTCGCCCGTGTCGCCCTGCTGGACCGCGAGGCCCTGGACCTTTCCCTCACCGTGTTCGTGGCCGTGAAGACGGGTCGGCACGACGAGGCCTGGCTCACGACCTTCGCCGCCGGGGCCCGCGCCCTGCCCGAGGTGGTCGAATTCTACCGGATGAGCGGCGAGGTCGATTACCTCCTCAAGGTCGTGGTCCGCGACATCACCGCCTATGACCGGTTCTACAAGCGCCTGATCGCCACCGCGCCGCTCACCGACGTCAGTTCCAGCTTCGCGATGGAGCAGATCAAGTTCACCACCGCCCTGCCCATAACCCACGGCTGACTGGCAAGCCCGGCTGCATCCCCCCATTTCAGGGGAGCGGCGGATCGGCGCGGTCACGATACGATCATCTGGCGCTGACTGTGACTCCCGTCACATACGGCGTCGCGATCGTGGCCCAAGCTGCGAGTTGCCGAAGGCGCGCTCAAGTCTGCGCTTCTTTCCCGCGATGAGAGCACGGTGGGGACCGATGACTGGTGTAGTTTCTCGTCCGCGGGCGGATCTCGCGTGCGCGGAGAACCTGATGCCTCGCGTCGCGCGGGATTCGGCCAAGCGCGCTTTCGACGTCGTCGTGGCCTTGGCCATGCTGATGTTCTTCGCACCGTCGCTGCTGCTGGTGGCCCTGCTGATCCGCCTGGAGTCGCCCGGCCCGGTGCTGTTTCGGCAAGCCCGGGGCGGGTTGAACGGACGCCCGTTCACGATCTACAAGTTCCGCTCCATGCGCTGCGAAGAGGACGGCGAGACCGTCGTGCAAGCAACGCGCGCCGACGACCGGATCACCCCGGTGGGGCGCTTCATTCGCAAGACCAGCATCGACGAGCTGCCCCAGCTGCTGAATGTGCTCAGGGGCGACATGTCCTTGGTCGGTCCTCGTCCCCATGCTCGGACCCATGACGAGCAGTATGGCGGACTGATCCCCGGCTACGCCCTGCGTTTCCGGACCCGTCCAGGCCTGACGGGTCTGGCCCAGATCCAGGGGCTGCGCGGCGGCACCGACGACATCGAATCGATGGCCCGGCGCGTCAGAGCCGATATCGCCTATATCGAGACATGGTCTTTTGCGGGCGACCTGCGGATCATGTTGCTGACGGCCCCGCATCTGCTGGCGGCCGAGAACGCCTACTAGAGCATTTTCAAGCGAAGTGGATTCCGGTTCGCGTGAAGAAAATGCGTTGAACAAGGAACGCCACCGACGCAGTCGGGGCAGAGCTCAGTCCGGCCAGAGATCCTGGACGTCGCCCTTGCGGTTGAGCATGTGGGTGGCGCGCTTGATCAGCGTCAGCAGGCGCTCCTGCCGACCATCCTTGTCATAAGTCAGGGTCGAGCGGGCCAGGCCTTCCAGCATGAAGCGGGCAAGGTCGCGGCTGGCCTGAAAGCGCGGACCAGCCCCGGCGTGCAGGATCTTCAGGAAATGATCGCCCGCCTGGGCGCGGTCGAACTCGGCCTGGGCCGGGGTCAGCAGGGCCTGGATGGCCGGATCGGTGCGGCCGGCCGCTTCCAGCTCGGCGAAGGCAATGAACGGGATGCTCTGCAGCAGGTCCCAATAGCTGTCGATGGCGTGCTCGGTGACGTCGCCGCCCGGGGGCAGAGTGTCGGCGGCGGCGCGAAACAAGGCCGAGCGCTCGGCCTGGACATGGGCCACGGCGGCCTCAACCAAGGCCTCGCGGGTCGGGAAGTGATACAGCATCGCCCCGCGCGTCAGGCCTGCCGCATCGGCGATGATCGGGTTCGTGGCGGCGTGATAGCCGATCTCGGCGATCAGCTTCATCGCGCAATCGAGAATCCGCGCCCGCGTCTTCAACGATTTCGGGGTGTCCTTGGCGAGGCGGGCGGCGTCCATGGCCATGATCTAGTGCGGGCCATGCTGCATCGCAACAGGCGTTCGCCCCCTTCGCCCGCCGGCAGCGCCCAGGCGATGCAGAAGGCCGCGCCCCCTGCCTCGCCATCGCCAGAGCTGCCCGTTTTCGGAGCGTCGCCTGCGGAAGCCGGTTTCATCAAAGCGACATGCAATCAGCTTAATCGGCGGTGCACTCGCCGAGGGTCGCGACCAATCCGGGGGCGGATCGACCAAGCGCAGCAACCGGGGGCCGCAATGAGCACCGAATCCGCTGTCCGCCACTACCGCAGCATCTTTATCAGCGACCTGCACCTCGGCACGCGAGGCTGCCAGGCCGAGCTCTTGCTCGACTTCATCCGCCACGTCGAATGCGACCGGCTCTATCTGGTCGGCGACATCATCGACGGCTGGAAGCTGCGCAGCGGCTGGCACTGGCCCCAAAGCCACAACGACGTGATCCAGAAGATCCTGCGCCTGGCCCGCAAGGGAACCGAGGTGATCTACGTGCCGGGCAATCACGATGACCGCATCCGTGACTTCTGCGGCACGCACTTCGGCGGTGTCATCGTGGTCCGCGACGTGATCCACGAGGCCGCCGACGGCAAGCGCTACCTGGTCGTCCATGGCGACGAATTCGATGGCGTCGTGCAGCAGGCCAGGTGGCTCGCCTTCCTCGGCGATTGGTCCTATAGAACCATCCTGATGCTGAACACCTTGCTGAACCGCGCTCGGCGACGCATGGGTTTCGGTTACTGGAGTCTCTCGGCCTATCTTAAGGTCAAGGTGAAGAACGCGTTGCATTTCATCGAGAACTTCGAGGCCGCCGTGGCCGACGAAGCGCGCAGGCGGGGGGTCGACGGGGTGATCTGCGGACACATCCACAAGGCCGAAATGCGCGACATAGACGGAATCACCTATGTGAACGATGGTGACTGGGTGGAAAGCTGCACCGCCCTCGTCGAACACGCTGACGGTCACCTCGAAATCCTCGAATGGGCCAAGCTGCGCTCGTGGTCGGTCATCGACCGCAAGCGCGCCACGTCCCTTGACGAGCCCCTGCCGGAGCCTGCCGCCGCCTAATGCGAATACTGCTCGCCACGGATGCCTGGGAACCTCAAGTCAATGGCGTGGTTCGCACCCTGACCCGGGTGGTCGAGGAACTGCGCGCCATGGGCCACGAGGTCGACGTGGTCAGTCCCGACCAGTTTCCGACCTTCCCGCTGCCGACCTATCCGGAAATCAAGCTGGCCATCGGCGCCTACGAGCCCGTGCAGGATCGCTTCAAGTCGTTCGAGCCCGAGGCGATCCATATCGCCACCGAGGGTCCGATCGGCCTGGCCGCCCGCCGCATCTGCCTGGAGTGGAAGCTGCCGTTCACGACCAGCTATCACACCAAGTTCCCTGAATATGTTTCGGCCCGCCTGCCTTTGCCGCTGGCCGCCGGCTATACCTACATGCGCTGGTTCCATAAGCCCTCCGGGCGCCTGATGGTCGCCACGCCCACCATGCGCGACGAGCTGGCCAAACACGGTTTCCGCAACCTCTCGCCCTGGTCGCGCGGCGTCGACACCGACATCTTCCGCCCCCGCCAGCCCGAAGAGTGCGACGTGTTCGAGGGCCTGGCCCGGCCGATCTTCCTCAATGTCGGCCGCGTGGCCGTCGAGAAAAACATCGAGGCCTTCGCCAGCCTGGATCTGCCCGGCACCAAGGTCATCGTCGGCGACGGTCCCCAGCGCGAGGAGCTGGCCGAGAAATATCCCGGCGTCGTGTTCGCCGGAGCCAAGTTCGGTGAAGAGCTGGGCCGCTATTTCGGCTGCGCCGACGTCTTCTGTTTCCCCTCCTTGACCGACACCTTCGGTCTGGTGATCCTGGAGGCCATGGCCGCCGGCGTGCCGGTCGCCGCCTTCTCGGCCCCCGGCCCTATCGACATCATCCCCGGCTCCAACGCCGGCTGTCTGGCTCCGGGCCAGACCGACGGGCTGAAGGAAGCCTGCATGGCCTGCCTCGACCTGGACAAGACGGTCGTCCGCAAGTTCGCCGAGGGCTTTTCGTGGCGCTCCTGCGCCGAGGAGTTCTTCAGGAACCTTCAGCCCTATCCCGAGCCGGAAAAGACCCGATTCTGGCGCAGGCTCCGCCGGCTGGCGCGACTGCGCGGGCGGACGGCGGCTTAGCAGCCGACCTCGGAGGTACCCTCCCGTCACCCCAGAAAACTATCTGCCAGCGCCTGATCAGCTTCATACAACCAGCACTCGTGCAGCAGGCCGTCCTTGGACGTATAGACCAGCAGCCGCTCGACCAGCGCCTCGCGGCCGTCGCGGCTGAAGCGTTCGCGGGCCAGCACGGCGGCGCGGTCGGTCCCTACCATCACATCGACGATCTCGACCAGCTGGCGCCGGGTCTTGCGGGAGACCTCCGCCAGGACCGCCAGCGCCGCCGTCTTGCCGCGATGCGAGCCCGCAAGTGGGCTGGTTCCGGCATAGTGGATCGTGAAGTCGTCGTGATAGCAGGCGAAGATGGCCGGCACATCGCCCGCCCTCCAGGCCCGCACATAGGCGTTCACGACCTCGCCGACGCTTCCCGTCATGGCCTTCTCCCCATCAAAGACCTGTCTTTCTACGCCGCCTTGCGGCCCAGAACAGTCAGCAGTCCCGCCACCCCGGCGCTGGATCAGGGCGCATAGGCCTTTTGCAGGCGCTGGGCCAGCAGCGGCGCCGCCATGCGGGCGGCGTGGGGTCCGGTGTTGCAGACCGTGACGACCGCCATGCCGCGCTCTGGCGCCACGACCGCCAGCATGTGCCACATCGTGTTGGAGCCGTCGTGAACGAGGGAAGGGCCGCGCGTCCAGGGCATGGGCGGCGCGATGGCCCAGCCCAGGGCGTAGGGCGCCCCGCCTTCGCCCACCGGCCGCGTCAGCCGCGCCATCGTTTCAGGCTTCAGCAACCCACCGCCCTCGGTCAGGAACAGGCGAAGGAACTTGCCATAGTCGGCCAAGCTGGCGTGGACCTTCCCGGCCGGCCCCAGGGCCAACGGATTCTCCGCTGCGGGATCGGTCGGGTCCATGGGCGTGGGCGCCACGACGGCGCCGATGAAGGGCGGCGCCCTGTGTCCCCAGGCGTTGTCGCCCAGCGGCGCGCCAAAGCCGGCGCTGGCCATGCCCAGCGGCTCGAATATCCGTCGGCCCATCGCCGCCTCCCAGGTCCCGCCCGTCAGTCGCTCGATGGCGGCCCCAGCCAGAATGTAGCGCTCCGGCCAAGGCGGGCGCTCCGGTCTTCTTCAAGAAGGCCTCCAGTTTTTCGGGGGGCTCCTGGGCGTGCGCGGCGCCCACCAGCATCAGGCCGGGTCCGGCTATGACGATCTGGCGGCGCGTCGGCAAGCGGCCTCCCCGGAGGCGCGCGGACCCTGACCCGGGCTCGCGCCAACCTCAAATGAAACTTTGGACAGACAGGGCGTTCCCGGCCAAGCTCCCCGCCAAACAGACGTATGGGGTGGCGACGTGGGTATTGTGGGCAAGGGACTCCTATTCGTGGGTGCGGCCATCGGGGCCGTCGCCATAGTGATGGCGGTGCGGACGGCGACCTTCAAGGCTCCGGCGTCGGTTGATATCGCCGCCGCCAATCTAGCCGCGGCCAAGCCGGTCGACACCGCCAAGGCCGTCGCCAACCTGGCCCAGGCCGTGCGCTTTCAGACCATCAGTCACCAGGACAAGGCCGACGACCAGCCGGCCGAGTGGGACAAGCTGCACACCTGGCTGCAAACGACCTATCCCGCCGCCCATGCCGCCATGAAGCGCGAGGTCGTGGCCGAGCATAGCCTTGTCTATACTTGGTCCGGCTCGAACCCGGCCCTGCCCCCCATCGTTTTGATGGCCCACCAGGACGTGGTCCCGGTGACGCCGGGCAGCGAGGGCTCCTGGACCCATCCGCCGTTCGACGGCGTGGTGGCCAACAACGCAGTCTGGGGTCGGGGGGCGATCGACGACAAGGGCTCGCTCGTGACCCTTTTCGAGGCCCTCGACGGTCTGGCGGCAGGCGGCTTCAAGCCGGTGCGCACTGTGATCCTCGTCAGCGGCCACGACGAGGAGGTGCGCGGCGTCGGCGCCCGCACCGCCGCAGCCCTGCTGAAATCGCGCGGGATCAAGGCGCAGTTCGTGCTCGACGAGGGCATGGCCGTGGTCGAGGACCATCCCGCCACCGGCAAGCCCGCCGCCATCATCGGCACGGCCGAGAAGGGCTACGCCACGCTGAAGGTCACGGCCCCGGCCATCGGCGGCCATTCCTCGTCGCCGCCAAAGGAAACAGGTGTCGCGACGCTATCGCGGGCCGTTCTGGCCATCGCCGGCAAGCCGTTCCCGATGAAATTCTCCGGCCCAGGCGCCGACATGCTGACGTCGATCGCCCCGCACGCCGAGATACCGGTCAAGGTGTTCGTCGCCAACAGCTGGCTGTTCTCGCCGCTGCTGGTGAAGGTCACCGCCGAAACGCCGGCTGGGGCGGCCATGCTGCACACCACCATCGCCCCCACCATGCTGAAGGGCTCGCCCAAGGAGAACGTCCTGCCGCAGGACGCCACCGCCTGGATCAACTACCGCATCGCGCCGGGCGACACTTCGACCGAGATCATGGCCCGCGCCAAGTCGGCGGTCGGCAAGCTGCCTGTCGAGCTTGCTTGGACAAAGACGCCGGACGAGCCCTCGCCGATCTCCTCGACCAGCTCCGAAGCCTGGAAGACCATTGCCAGCCTCGCCGCCGACGAGAGCAAGGCGCCTGTCGTTCCTGGCTTAGTCATTGGCGGCACCGACAGCCGCTACCTCGCGCCCGTGGCCACAGACATCTACCGCTTCCAGCCGCTGGTGATGTCGATCGACGAGACCAAGATGATCCACGGCACCGACGAGCACATCAGCATCGCCAATGTGGAGCGGATGGTGCGGTTCTATCAGCGGCTGGTCGAGACGGCGGCGTCCAGATAACGCGCGCCAGACGCCCCCTCCGTCACGGCGCGGATACGCAACGTGACGGAGGGGGCGTCCCCGCGCTAGAAGGCTGAGCATGCCCGACGACGCCCAGAAGCCCGCCGCTCCCAAGCCCGCCGCCCGGTTCGGCGAAGGCTTCGTCATGGACGCCTGGTACGTCGCCGCCCTGTCGCCGGAGCTCAAGCCCGGCAAGATGGAGCACCGCGAACTGCTGGCCGAGCCGGTGCTGCTGGGCCGCACGCGCAAGGGCGAGGCCTATGCGATCCGCGACGTCTGCCCGCACCGCGCCGCCGCCCTGTCGGCCGGCAAGGTCAAAACCGAGGCGAACGGCGCCGAGAGCATAGAATGCCCCTATCACGGCTGGCGGTTCGGCACGGACGGGGCCTGCACCGCGATCCCGTCGCTCACGGCCGACAGCGATCTGGACATCTCCAAGGTGCGGGTGCGCCGCTATCCGGTGGTCGAGAGCCAAGGCCTCGTCTGGATCTGGATGTCGTCGGACGCCCGCTTCGACGGCGAACCGCCGGAAGCCCCGCCCGTCATCCCGGGCATCGTCGGCGGCAAGCCCAAGCTGGTCGACGCCCTGGACTATGACATCCACATCGACCACGCCGTGCTGGGGCTGATCGACCCGGCCCACGGCCCCTATGTGCATCAGCAATGGTGGTGGCGCACCACCGCCAGCCAGCACGAGAAAACCAAACGCTTCGCCCCGTCCGAGGCCGGCTTCACCATGGTCCGGCACGAGCCGTCCAAGAACTCCAAGGCCTACGCCATTCTGGGCGGCGAGCCCCTGACCGAGATCACCTTCCGCCTGCCCGGCCTGCGCTGGGAGCATGTGACGGTGGGCGACAAGCAGGTGCTGGCCCTGTCGGCCATGACGCCGATCAACGCCAACAAGACCCGCATGAACCAGATCATGTGGTCCGATCACTGGGCGTTCACAGCCTTCCATCCGATCATCCGGATCGCGGCCCGGGCCTTCCTGCGCCAGGACGGCTATATCGTCGGCGTGCAAAGCCAGGGCCTGCAGAGCAATCCGCCGCTGATGTGGGTGGGCGACGCCGACCAGCAGGCCCGCTGGTACCAGCAGTGCAAGCGCGAGTGGCAGGCCAGCCGCGCCGAGGGCCGGGCCTTCGTCAATCCGGTCAAGGAAACGACGCTGCGTTGGCGCACCTGATCGGCAAACTCGGGCGACGGCTGGGGCGCAGCCTCGTCACCCTGCCGACCCTTCAAGGCTGGCTGTTCTGCGCCGCCGCCTGCGCCCTGACCGTGCCGATCATGGCCGCCATCGGCTTTTCCACCGGCCTCTACCACCTGACCCCGACCCAGCCGGACCTGGCGCTCCGTATGCTGACGGTGCTGTTCATCCCGGCCCTGGGCGAGGAGATCCCGTTTCGCGGTCTGCTGACGCCCGACCGTGGTGAGCCGCAGCGCCCGGTGCTCGAGATCGCAATCTCGACCGGCCTCTACACCCTGTGGCACGTGTTCGAGGCGCTCACCTTTCTGAAGGCCGCAGCCAAGATCTTCCTGCGCCCCGACTTCCTGCTGTGCTGCGCCGTGCTGGGCCTGGCCTGCGCGATCATGCGTCGCCAGACAGGCTCGCTGTGGCCCGCCGTGCTGCTGCACTGGGCCATGGTGGTGATCTGGCAGACCTGGTGGGGCGGGGTCAGCGCGCTGGGGTAAGATCCCGAACAAAAAAAGCCCGCCTGGTCGGGGGAACGACCAGACGGGCTCGTGTTGGAACGCGGGAGGGACGGAAACCGCGTTCCAGACCTCTATGTGTTAGGCGCGGTAGACATAGGCGCTGGAAACGTAGCCAACGCCGACGCCATCCTGGCCAACCAGAATCCACTTGCCGTCGCCGGTGCGGCCCAGAGCCTGGAAGGTCTGACCAGCGCCGACGCCGCCCACCTTGGCGCCGCGGGTCGAGGCAGAGGCGCGCAGGTTCAGGTTCGAACGGGCGACATATTTGCCGTCCAGCTGGGTGACAGGCTCGGCCTGGATGGAGTCAGCGAAACGGACGCCATCGCTCTTGTAGGTGCCGCCAACGGCCTGACGGGCGTCCTTCTTCTGCATCTTGCAGCCGACATAGGAACCCGCGCCGGCGCCGACGACAGCGCCGACGGCGGTGCCTGCGCCACGTTCGTTCTTGGCCAGCTTGTTACCGGCCACGGCGCCCAGCAGGCCGCCGATTACGGCGCCGACTTCCTGCTTCGAACCGGCGGCGTTACAGCCGACGACGCCGCCCAGGCGCTGTTCGACGGCGAAGGCCGAGGGAGCCGAAATCAGGGTCAGGGCGCTGGCGGTCATGGCCAGACCCAGGGCGAACGTCTTGGTGGTGCTGCTGATGGTCATGGTGAGTATCCTTCGTCCCGTGAATGTCTCCGAGGTCATCAACCCCGTGAGACAGACAATGGCAGGTCGAAGCTGAACGGCGCCGGCGACCGCGCGGACAGAATTCGTTCATGTGGAAAAAAGTTTTGGGCGCCGCCCAAAGCCGACCCGCAGGCCGGCGCGCGCGTCCTACTCCCCGTCCGCGCCCCGCCTCAGGCACGGCTTGAGGATCACCTTGTCGATCCGCGAGCCGTCCATGTCGACGATCTCGACATCGAACCCGCCAAGCTCGACGATCTCGCCCTCGCGGGGGATGCGGCCCAGGCGGTCGAGGATCAGGCCGGCCACGGTGTGATAGCCGCCCTCGGCCTCGAAGGACTCGCCCAGGGCGTCGTTGAGTTCCTGGATGTCGAGGCGGGCATCGACCAGCCATGAGCCGTCTTCGCGGCGCAGGATGCGGGTTTCGGTGTCGTCATGGCCTTCGGGAAAGTCGCCGGCAATCATTTCCAGCAGGTCCAGCGGGGTGATCACCCCCTGCACCGAGCCGAACTCGTCGACCACCAGGGCCATGTGCAGCGGGGTCTGCTTGAAGACCGCCATGGCGCGCAGCAGCGACATGGTCTCGGGAATGGCGATGGGCCGCTGCACATGGGCGGCGACGTCGATGGGGCCGCCGGTCAGGGCGGCGTCCAGCAGGTCCTTCTTCAGGACCACGCCGATATCGCCATCGAGGTCGTCGTCGGTGGCGACGACGATGCGCGAATAGCGGCAGTTGCGGATTTCCGTCAGAATCTCCTCGGGCGTATCGGCCAGGGAGATCCAGAAGAGGTCACGGCGCGGGGTCATCGCGACTCGCACAGGGCGGTCGCCCAGACGCAGCACCTCCTGGATCATCGAGCGCTCCTCGGGCTCGATCAGGCCGGCGTCGGCGCCTTCGGCCAGGACGGTCTCGACCTCCTCGGCGGTCATGTCGTTGGTCCGCTCGTCGCGCACGCCCATCAGCTTGAGAATGGTGGCGGTCGAAACGGTCAGGATGGTCACGAACGGGCGCAGCACTGTGGCCACGATGGCAAGGAACGGGGCCATGCGGCGGGCGATGGCGTCGGGGAACAGCAAAGCCAGGCGCTTTGGCACCAGCTCGCCCAGGATCACCGACACGTAGGTCAGGCCGATGACCACCACGATGGTGGCGATGATCTCGGAATGAGGTCCGATCACGGGCTTGGTCGACAGCCAGGTGTCAAGCGCGCCGGCGATGGTGGCCTGACCGTAGGCGCCGGCCAGGATGCCGATCAGGGTGATGCCCACCTGCACGGCCGACAGGAACCTTGTTGGATGCTCGGCCATGGCGAGGGCCAGCTTGGCGCCCTTGTCGCCGCGATCGGCGAAGGTCTGGAGCCTAGCCCGGCGGGCGGAAACCACCGCCAGTTCGGACATGGAGAAAACCCCGTTCAACAGAACGAGGAGAAACACGACGGCGAGCGCGAGGAGGATCATGGCCGAAGCGCGTTCCGCGAAAGTGTGCTCGGTTTCGCGATTAGAACGCGCTCCGCATTATCCCCGGCCGTTTCCGTCCAAAAAGACGGCAACGGTTGGTGGGTCGATGACGCGACGCCGGGCGGCGACCGCGACCCTGACTTCCTTGACGCGGCGAGGGTGAACCGTGGGCTCACTATACAAAAGAAAACGCCGCGGCCCATAGGGCCGCGGCGCATCAGTTTTGGTCAGGGAAAAATTTAGAGGCTTACGAAGCGGGACGTGCCATCGAGGTCTTGTTCTTGACGACGTTCTTCTGGGCTTCGTGCTGGCCGGGGGGCAGCGGGATCAGACCGCGGCCTTGCAAGTAGCCGCCACGGCCTGAAGCGGCGTCCGAGGTGAACTCCGACAGGAACTCGGCCAGGCCCGGCGTGACGCCGATGCTCGACTTCTTCACATAGATGTAGAGCGAGCGGGCCAGCGGATAGGAGCCGTCCGAGATGGTCTGCGGGTTGGGACGCACGCCGTTGATGCTGGCGACCTTCACCTTGTCCATGTTCTCTTCGAAGAACGAGAAGCCGAACACGCCGAGGGCGCCCGGGGTCTTGGTCAGGGTGCCGACGATGGCGTTGTCGTTCTCCCCGGCGTCGATCCAGCCATCGTTACGCAGCGGATCGACCTTGGCCTTGAACAGCTTTTCGTTGTTCGAACGCAGTTCGTCGGCGGTCGGGAACTTGCGGGCGCCGGCCTCGATGGCCAGTTCCACGAAGGCGTCGCGGGTGCCCGAGGTGGGCGGCGGGCCATAGACCTGGATGCGGTTGCCCGGCAGGCCGTTGCCGACGTCGTCCCAGCTGTTGCTGGTGTTCTTCACGAACTGGCCGCCCTTCAGCACCTGGGCGGAGAGGCCCAGATACAGGTGCTCGGTCTTGAAATTGTAGTCGGCGCCGTCCTTGTCGGTGGCGACAACGATGCCGTCGAAGCCAATCTTGATCTGGACGATGTCCTTGACGCCCTTGGCGGCGCAGGCGTCGAACTCGGACTTCTTCATCGGACGCGAGGCGTTGGCGATGTCGGGGAAGCCTTCACCGCCGCCCGAGCAGAACAGCTTGATGCCGCCGCCGGTGCCCAGCGATTCGACCTTGGGGGCCTTCTTGCCGGTCTTCTTGGCGAAGTTCTCGGCCACGCGGGTCGAGAAGGGGAACACGGTCGAGGAGCCGGCGGCCCAGACATAGTCGCGAGCGGCGTGGGCGGGGACAGCGGCGAGGCCCGAAAGGGCGACGGCGGCGGCCGCGCAGGAAAGCATCTTTTTCATAGAGAACTCCTGGAAGTCTCGAGAGCTTGGGGAGGATCTAGGATCGCTCCCGATGGAGTGGTCCTAGTTGGCAAGGCAATCAGGACCGCCCTTTTGGGGCGGTCCTGGGTCGTTTCTTAGAAGTCGAACTGGGCGCGCATCTGGAAGGTGTCGACGTCGACATCGTTCAGCTGCGTGTTGACGCCCGTGGTCAGCGGGTTGTCGTTCTGGGCCTTGGTGTAGTTGGCCTGGAAACGGACGTAGGGGTGGGGGTACCAGTTCAGACCGGCGGTCCAGGCGGTGTACTTGCCAGCGGTGGCGACGCCCTTCAGGTCGGTCAGGTCGACCGAGTCATAGCGCAGGGCCGCTTCCCAGGCGCCCATGCCGCCGGCAGTCATCGGCGACAGGATGCGGGTGCGGTTGAACTCGCCGCGAGCGGCTTCGTAACGGCGGGTTTCGCCGGTCAGGAAGAAGCTGCCGGTGACGTAGAAGGAGTCGAGCTCGACGTCCGACGCCGTGCCGGTGCGGTCGGCGGTGATGCGGGCGTATTCCGACTGCAGCGAGAACTGCTTGTGCAGCAGGACGGCTTCCAGGCCGATCGTCTTGTCGTGGACGCCAACGGCGCCCGACGAGGTGTAACGCGCGCCGTAGTTGGTGTTGTTGCGGACCTGATAGGTGAAGTTGGCCTGGTCGCCGCGGTCGCGGTAACGGCCCCAGACGCCCAGGTGGACGGTGGTGAAGTCGGTGACGATCGGCGCGAAGGTGGCGCGGCCGTTGTAGCCGAAGGTTTCCTTCGAGCCCGTCGAGACGTTGGTGGCGACGTCGGCGTTGTTCAGGCTATCGCCCGAGACGGCGACGGCGGCGGTCCAGTTGGGGCCGTTCATCTTGTACTGCAGGTTCATCACGCGACCGGCGTTGATGAAGTCGTTGAACGCGCCGCGTTCCATCATCGTATTGTAACGCGACGAGTTGATGTCCTCGAGCGACACGGTCTTGAAGTTACCGACGATGATCGACGAGGTTTCGGTAGGTTTGTACTCGAGGGTCAGGTCTTCCCACTGGGTGGTGCCGCCGCCGCTGGAGATGCTGGCCTCGGC
The DNA here is from genome assembly GCF_049895765.1 of Caulobacter sp. DWR1-3-2b1. Lineage (NCBI taxonomy): Bacteria > Pseudomonadati > Pseudomonadota > Alphaproteobacteria > Caulobacterales > Caulobacteraceae > Caulobacter > Caulobacter sp. DWR1-3-2b1. The sequence goes on along the minus strand of NZ_JAFCSZ010000013.1, from coordinate 43,025 downwards.
CTTGTAGGCCCATTGACCGTTCCAGGTGCCTTCGACGCCCAGACGGGCGGTGCGCAGGCGGGTGTTCCAGGCCTTGAAGTCGACGCCGGTTCCGGTGCGATCGACGTCTTGGTAGACGACATCTTCGTACACGCGACCGCGGACCTTGAAGGTCAGGGTGTCGTTGGCGAATTGCGGCGCGCCGCGCCAGGTGGTGGTGGTGTCTTGCGCTTGAGCCGAGACGCTCAGGCCCAACGCGAGCATCACGCCCAGCGCCGAACCGCCGACCAGCGTGGTCTTGTTCCGCATGTGAGGATTCCCCTTCAGACTGCCCCTGGCCTCTCGCCCTCTTTTCAGGAGCGGGATCAGGATGACAGCGGCTTAACGGGGTCCCGTGACGGTTCCGCCACCGATTTGTGACAGCCCCGCGACAAGCGTTTTCAAGAGGTTAACCTGTGGCAGAGCCGCCACAGGGTCGTCCGTCGTCAGAGCAAACGGCTACGGATGATCTGCGACAGCAAGTCGATCATCGACACGGCCACCACGATGACCAGCACGATGCAGCCGGTCTGATCGTACTGGAATCCGTTGACGGATTCGAGCAGCACCTGGCCGATGCCGCCCGCTCCGATCAGCCCTAGCACGGTGGCCGAGCGGCTGCTCGATTCGAAGCGGTAGAGCGCGTAGCTGGTCCACAGCGGGGCCACCTGAGGGATGACGCCCCAGACGATCTCCTGCAGGGACACGGCGCCGGTGGCGCGCACGCCTTCGACCGGACCCTTGTCGATCGACTCGACAGCCTCGGCGAACAGCTTGGCCAGCACGCCGCCGGTGTTGAACATCAGGGCCATGACGCCGGCGAACGGACCCAGGCCGACGGCGGTGATGAAGATCAGGGCGACGACGAGGTCGGGCAGCGAGCGGATCAGGTCCAGGGCCCGGCGGACCGGCTGCTGAATCCACACCGGCGTGATGTTGCGAGCGCCCAACAGACCCAGCGGGATGGCGACGATGATGGCCAGGGCCGTGCCCCACAGCGCCATCTGAATGGTCTGCCACATCTTGCCGATATAGGTCGGCCAATCCATCGCCATGAACAGCCCGGCATTGCCGAACGGCGCGAAGAAGCCGGTGGCGAATTCGCGCATCCGGCCCGCTTCGGTGAACAGCTGCGGAAACTTGTCGATCTCGGCTGGCTTGAAGCTGACGATCAGCAGGCCGATCACCCCGCCCCATAGCAGGATGTCGAAGGCCTGGGCCGAAGCCGACTTCTTCGGCGGCTGCGGGATGGTGTCGCTGATCATGGACAGGCTCAGTTGGCCGGCGCGGGCAGGCCGGCCTTGCCCTGCGCGGCGACGCGCTCGGCCTTGACGCCGTCGAGGGCCTTCTGGGCGGCGGCGATCTTGGCCGCGTCGCCGGTTTCCTTGGCCAGGCCAAACTGCTCCAGGGCTTCCATCTCGCGCACCACCAGCAGGTGGGTGTCATCGGCAGCCAGGAATCCGCCCATCGACAGCTTGGCCAGATTGGCCCGCTGCTGGGCCGCGACCGGGGTGTCGCCCTGGCCATAGGTCAGGAAGAACTGGCGGACCTTCTCCTTGAGCACCGGATCCAGCTTCTTGCGCCAGACGATGGGGTCTTCGGGCAGGACCGGTGATTCCCAGATCACCTTGATCTTGTTGGACTGGGCGCCGCCGCGGTTGTCGTTGAGGCGCAGGGCCGTGGTGTTGTTGGTGGCCGCGTCCAACTTCTTGTTGGCGACCGCGAACAGGTTGGCGTCATGGCTGGCGCTGAGCACGGTCTTGAAACAGGTGTCGGGCTTCTTGCCGGCCGGGATGAACACATAGGTCATCGGGGCCAGAGTGCCCGAGGTCGACTTCTTGTCGCCGATGCCGAAGTCCAGCGTCTTGTCGCACTTCAACAGGTCGGCAAGGGTCAGCTTGCTGTCGGCCGGGACGATGATCACCGACTTGTAGCCATCAGTGCCCGAAGGATCGAAGGTGCGGGCGAAGACTTCGCCGCCCGAGCGGCGCACGGCTTCCAGGCCCGACTGGTTGGAGAACCAGCCCACGTCGGTCTGGTCGGCGCCCATGGCCACGATCAGCGACGAATAGTTGGACGAGAAGAACGGCTTTACCTTCAGGCCGGTCTGCTTTTCCATGTCGACCAGGATGGGCTTCCAGTAGCTCTCCATGTTCTGGGCCGACTCGGTCGACAGGATCGAGAACACGATGGTGTCCTTGGGTCCCTCGGCAGCGGGCTTGGGCGAGCAGGCCGACAGGGCCATGGCGGCTGCGGCGGCGATGAACAGGCTGCGGCGGATCATTGCGGAGCTCCTTCCCAGAATACGTCCTCGAATTCCGGGCCGTAGATGTCGATGAGTTGTTCACGTTTCAGGCCGTCGGCCGGGCCGTCATAGACCTTCTTGCCGGCCTTCAGGGCCACGACCCGGTCGCAATAGCGCAGGGCGTAGTCCACCTGGTGCAGGGTGACGACCACGGTCAGGCCGTCGGATTTGTTGAGGTCGCGCAGGATGTCCATGACCTTGCGGGCCGACACCGGGTCAAGCGAGGCGACCGGCTCGTCGGCCAGGATGATCTTGGCCTTCTGGACCAGGGCCCGGGCGATGGCGCCGCGCTGCTGCTGACCGCCGGAAAGCGTGTTGGCCCGCTGGGCGGCGTATTCGGACACACCCACGCGATGCAGGGCCGCCATGGTCGCGGCCTTGGTCTCGGCCGGCCAAGCGCCGAACACGCCGCGCCAGAACGGAATGCGGCCCAGCGACCCCAGCGCCACGTTACTGAACAGCGAGAGCCGGCCGACCAGGTTGAATTGCTGGGCGATGAAGCCGATGCGCACCCGGGCCTTGCGGACCTGATCGCTGACCTTGCCCCTGGCCTGAACGGGTCCGCCAAAGGCGGTGATCACGCCCCCGTCGGTTCCCTTGGCCGGCTCATCAATGGTCTGGAGGCCGTCGATCGAGCGCAGAAGCGTGGATTTGCCCGAGCCCGAAGGGCCGATGAGCGCGATCATCTCGCCGCGACTGACGTCGAGCGAAACGGCGTCCAGCGCCCGGCGAGACCCGAAGGTCTTTGAGGCGGCGCGGATCGAGAGAACAGGGTCCGACGTCATGGTCGGGGCGAATCCTTAACGGGGTTTCGGACGAAGGGGAATGCGTTCGACGGTTTGGCGGCCGTTCGCAATGGATTTGTGACGCCCGGCGGCCCGACTCGCCTCGGGGCCAGGGTCGGAAAGGTCTTTACATCGGGGGGCTATAGCCCTACTTCGCACTCCTCCGGCGGACCCGAAGTCCTCATAAGCGCTGCTAACGCCGGCCTAGGTTTCACTTCTTGCAGGGGGTTACGTGCATTGCACACGTACCATGAACCCCTGGACCTGGTCCGTGAGCGGTCACCGGAACGTCCTGTCGCACTCGTGCGACGGGATGCGGTGTCGGTAGCGGCGCGCTGGTTCCAGGCTGAATTTAAAGGCGATGTCTTCTACGCGGTGAAGGCCAATCCTTCGCCCTGGGTGATCCGCGAGCTGGTTGACGCCGGCGTGCGGTCGTTCGACGTGGCGTCTCTCAACGAAATCGAGCTGGTGGGCGAGCATGCGCCCGGCTCACGCATGGCCTTCATGCACCCGGTCAAAAGCCGCGTGGCGATCTCGGCTGCCTATTTCGATCACGGCGTGCGGACCTTCTCGTTCGACACCCACGAGGAACTGGCCAAGATCCTTGAGGCGACCGGCAACGCCAAGGACCTCAACCTGATCGTCCGCATGGGCGTGCAGGCCGAGGGCGCGGCCTATAGCCTGTCGGGCAAGTTCGGTGTCGAGCCGCATGCGGCTCCGGCCCTGCTGCTGGCCGCCCGTCGCGCCACCCAGGACCTGATGGGCGTCAGCTTCCACGTCGGCAGCCAGTGCATGCGGCCTACGGCCTATCAGGCGGCGATGGCCCAGGCCTCGCGCGCTCTGGTGCGCGCTGGCGTTCTGGCCGATGTCGTCGATGTCGGCGGCGGCTTCCCGTCGATCTATCCCGGCATGGTTCCGCCGGACATGTCCGAATATCTGGCCGCCATCGACCGCGGCTTCGCCGAGATGATGGTCCACGAGTCGACCCAGCTGTGGTGCGAACCTGGCCGGGCGCTGGTGGCCGAGGCCTCGTCGCTGCTGGTCAAGGTCGAGCTGAAGAAGGGCGACGCGCTCTATTTGAACGACGGGTCCTATGGCTCGCTGTTCGACGCCGCGCACATGAAGTGGCCCTTCCCGGTCAAGCTGTACCGCAAGAACGGTGGCGAAATCGTCGACGACGGCCTCAAGCCCTTCCGCTTCTACGGCCCCACCTGCGACAGCGTCGACCACATGCCCGGCCCGTTCTATCTGCCCGACAGCGTCGATGAGGGCGATTACATCGAGATCGGCATGCTGGGCGCCTATGGCGTGGCCATGTCGACCCGCTTCAACGGCTTTGGCGACAACGAGACCGTCGAGGTCCAGGACGCGCCGATGGCCTCGATGTACGGCCTGGCCAAGCGCTCGATCCCGACCCACAAGCCGGAGTCCGAAGAGCGCAAGGTCGTCCGCTTTTCGCGCCCCAAGGGCGCGGCCGGCAAGCGCAAACGTCGTCGCTAGTTCGACACCGTTCGCCACTAGATCATTTCTGAGTTAAACCGCGCGCCGCACTCGACGTTACAGACGTCGGGTGCGGTTCGCATTTCCGCTCCCGCCGGTTGCTCCGTCCCGGTGAAGAGTTTGTTCCAACGACGGGCGTCCAAAGTCAGGGAAACCGAAACGATGAACGCTCCCGTTCAGAACAACCAAAAGGCCGAGCTGCTGCAGAACGTGGTCGAGCACATCGACATCACGTCCTTCGACGCCCGCCCGATCATCGACGCCATGCGCAAGATGTCGTTCAGCTCACGCGACACCGCGCGCGCCGCCGACATCTTCAACATGGCGCTGCAGGACCAGTCCTGCTCGCCGTGGCTGATCCTGGCCGGCTCGACCTCGGCCGGCGGCTGCATGCACGTCTATCGCGACATGGTGCAGAACGGCATGATCGACGCCGTGGTCGCCACCGGCGCCTCAATCGTCGACATGGATTTCTTCGAGGCCCTGGGCTTCAAGCACTATCAGGCCGCCGGCCCGGTCGACGACAACGTGCTGCGCGAGAACTATATCGACCGGATCTACGACACCTATATCGACGAGGAAGAGCTCCAGAACTGCGATCACACCATCCTGGAGATCTGCAACGCCCTGGAGCCGCGCGCCTATTCCTCGCGCGAGTTCATCTGGGAAATGGGCAAGTGGCTGAGCGAAGGCAACGCCAAGAAGCCCGGCTCGCTGATCCAGACCGCTTTTGAGCAGGGCGTGCCGATCTTCTGCCCCGCCTTCGTCGACAGCTCGGCCGGCTTTGGCCTGGTCAAGCACCAGAAGGAGCAGATCGCGGCGGGCAAGCCCTATCTGATGATCGACGCGGTCGCAGACTTCCGCGAACTGACCGATATCAAGATCGCGGCCGGCACGACGGGCCTGTTCATGGTCGGCGGCGGCGTTCCCAAGAACTTCGCCCAGGACACCGTGGTCTGCGCCGAGATCCTCGGCGTCGAGGCGGACATGCACAAATACGCCATCCAGATTACCGTGGCCGACGTGCGCGACGGCGCCTGCTCGTCCTCGACCCTGAAAGAGGCCGCTTCCTGGGGCAAGGTCAACACCACCCACGAGCAGATGGTCTTCGCCGAAGCCACCACCGTGGTGCCGCTGATCGCCTCGGACGCCTATCATCGCGAGGCCTGGAAGGGCCGCGAGCGTCCGCGCTGGAACAAGCTGTTCGGCAAGTAGGCTTGATGCCTCCGGCTTGAAAATGCAGGGTCCCCGAAAGCGATTTCGGGGACCTTTTTCATGTACGCTTCTTGGCGCGCTTCCTGGACCATCGGCCTTGCTGGCCTGCTTCTCGCCAGCTGCGCCAGTTTGCCCGGCGGCGCGCCCTCCAATCGTTACCTCGCCAAGAGCGCGTTCGACGCGCGCGACCACCTGCCGCCGCCGCCGGCCAAAGGCTCGCCCGAAGCCCTGCGAGACCGCGAAATCTTCCTCGGCACCCGGCCGCTGAAGGACACGCCCCGCTGGTCCCTAGCCCAGGCCGACAATGTCGAGGAGCGCATCCTAGAAGGCTATGCCTGCGCGCTGGGCGTGACCCCGACCTTCGAAACCACGCCGAAACTGGCCGCCACCCTGCTGCGGATGAGTCGCGACGTCCGCTCGGCGGTCGCCGGGCCCAAGCTGAAATACAGGCGTCCACGGCCCTACCTCTCGGCGGAAGGCCCGATCTGCGTGCGCAGGAGCCCGGGCCTGACCCTCTCGCCCGACTATCCATCCGGACATTCGACCTGGGGTTGGAGCGTGGGCCTGCTGCTCGCCGAAGTCGCCCCCGACCGGTCCGAGGCTATTCTGGCCCGCGCCAGGGCCTTCGGAGAAAGCCGCATCGCCTGCGGCGTTCACAATGCCAGTTCGGTCGAGGCCGGACGGATGAACGCCCAAAACCTTTTCACCGCCCTGAAGCGGTCGGACGCTTTCCAAGCCGACTTGGTGGCCGTGCGCGTCGAGCTGGACGCGGCCCGCGCGGCCGGTCCAACGCCCGACAAGGCGCGCTGCGAGGCCGAGAGCGCATTGCTGTCTCGGCCGCTCCTCTAGCTTGCGCCCGGCCCTTCCCGCCTCTACCTCTTGGCCATGGCCCATCACGCCGCTTGCGATCACGATCACGACCACAACGGCGTCGCCGGCTCCGCCCTCGCGGCCGAGTTGGAAGCCGCCGAGGCGCGCTGCTTGGCGGCTGAACAGCGCCTGACCGCGCCGCGCCGACGGGTGCTGGAACAGCTTCTGCAGGCCGGCCAACCGGTGAAGGCCTATGACCTGATCTCAACCTACGCGGTTGGTGGTCCGCCGGCCAAGCCGCCGACCGTCTATCGGGCGCTGGACTTCCTCGAAAAACAGGGCTTCGCCCACCGGATCGAGAGCCTGAACGCCTATGTCGCCTGCCGCAAGGAAGCCGACGGCCATGCCGCCGCCTTCCTGATCTGCGACTGCTGCGGCGCCACCCGCGAGATCGAGCCCAAGGCTAGCGCCGAAATCATCGCCGCCGGCGCCGCAGCCGGCTACGCCCTGGCCGCCGTGACCATCGAGGCGCACGGACTTTGCGCGGATTGCCGGGGTTAGGGGAACCACGATCCCGCCGGTTCTGTTGTCTCTTCGAACCCGAGGAGACAGGTCATGGCCGACAAACCCAATACCGAAGGCCGCGAAAAGAACGCCGCCGAACCGCTGGGCGAGTTCACCGCCCTAGGCGGCAAGGACAAGGTCCAGAAGACTGGAGAGCGTGAGCGCAAGTCCGCCGGCCCGGACGGGCCCGACGCCACGGTGATCGGCGACACCTTCAAGCGCTCGCCGGGCAAGGGCTAGCGCAGGCGGCAAGAAGCCCGCTAAGACTCGAACAACCGTTCAAGCCGTTCGAGAGCCGCCATGACGACCGCAGAATCCCTCCCCGGCGTCGAAATCTGGCGCGGAGGCGTCAATACTTGGGACTGCGACGAGATGGGGCACATGAACGTGCGCCACTATATCGTGCGCGCCATGGAGGGTCTGGCGGGTCTGGCGGCCGAGTTGGGCCTGCCCCACGCCTTCACCCCCTACGCCAACGCCACCCTGCTGGTGAAGGAACACCACGTCCGCTTCCTGCGCGAGGCCCATGCCGGCGCGACCCTGCACATGCTGGGCGGGGTGATCGAAATCACTGACACCGAGGCCAAGCTGCTGCAGCTGCTGGTCCACTCGGCGACAGGCGAGCTGGCCGCGACCTTCCAGACCACGGTCGTCCACGCCACGCCGCGGGAAGGCGAAGTCTTCCCCTGGCCGAAAACCACTCGCGAGCGGGCCAAGGCCCTGATGGTCGAGGTTCCGGAAAAGGCCCGCGGCCGCAGCATCGCGCTCGATCCCTTCGTCCCGACCGCCGGCTTGGAGCGCGCTGACGCCTTGGGCTTGCAACGCATCGGCCTGGGCGCCCTGTCGCCCACCGAGTGCGACGTCTTTGGCCGCATGCGGGCCGAACAGTTCATCGGTCGGGTTTCGGACGGCATCGGCAGCTTCATCGGCCCGTTCCGCGACGTGATCGTCGCCAATGCGGACCACAGGCCGGTACGGTTCGGCGGAGCGGTTCTGGAATACCGTCTGGCCTATCTGCGCTGGCCCCGGGCCGGCGACCGGGTCGAGCTGCGCTCGGGCCTGATGGGCGCGGATCCGCGAACCATGCGGATGGCCCACTGGATGGTCGATCCCGCCACCGGCCTGCCCTGGGGAACCTCGGAAGCCGTGGCGATCACCTTCGACCTCGACGCCCGCAAGGCGGTGCCGATCACGCCGGCGGCGCAGGAGGGTTTGGAGGCGTTCTCAGTGGAAGGGCTGGAGCTGTAGCGGCGGGCGCTTGAACTTCACTGAAGGCGAACGGCGCTGCGACTGGCTTGGTCCCCAGCCAACGCTCAAAGAGGATATACTGATCATCGCTTCAGGTGAGGTAGCGGACCTGGAAGTTTAGGACGGTGGCTTGCTGGACCGCTGATCACGCAACACAGCGGCGTAGAACGCTACATTTACACCCCCCAAGATCAGGGACGCCGCTACAAGCGGTAATGCTTCGCGAGTCTGGTTGCTCGCGAACGCGACGATGGCTAGGACGAAAGCCGGGAACAGCAGTGATATAATCAACGCCGCAGTACGGGGAGCCCGCCAGTTTACCGCGCCCTTGTAGTTCCATTGCATAGGCCACTGAGATCCTGGTTCGCTTTTGAAAAATGCTATGGTCCCGGCGATGGCGGTGACGAAAAAGGCGACCAGTGCAACTGTGTTAGCCACCCACATAGCGTTCTCTCTAGTAAGCTTAGCCGCGCCGAGCGATGCGCGGCGAATGTCTGAAATAATGCGCCTGCTTGAGCGATCTGTCTAATGACCGACAGGGGTCGAGAGTACAGACCGGAGCTTCTCCACAAAAGCCCGTCATCCCGGGGCTCGTCCCCGGGACCCATGGTTCAGCTTCTACGTGAGACGCCAGCGGCGCGTGCGCCGCTACGCCTGCAATTGCGGCGGAGAGATGGGTCCCGGGGACGAGCCCCGGGATGACGAGAAATTTTGCGGCGGTGTCGGAGCAATAGCGTCTTAAGGGGCAGAGCTTTGCCGACCAGCGAACCTTCAGATCGCCACTCCCGGAACGATCACCCCGTCGCCATCGCGAAGATCGCATCGCGCGCCAGATCCGGGCGCTCCATCGGCAGGAAGTGGCTGGTTCCGGCTGCCGTCTCGACCCGTACGTCGCGGCCGCGCCGGGCGAAGCTGTCGCCTACCCGGCAGGTCGAGCCCCGCTCGGCCCGCAGGATGCGCACCGGGCCAGTGACCTTGCGGATCGCCCGCCAGGGATCGTGGCCCTGCGCCGAATAGTTCGAGGCTTCCCAGCTTGGCGCGCAGGCCAGCTGGACCTTGCCGTCGTCGCGGTCGATGAAGCCGCCGTCGACATAGTCGGCGAGCATTACCTCAGGCCAGGTTTTGAAGGCCCCGCGACCCGTATAGGCGGCGACCACCGCCTCGCGGTCGTCGAAGACGGCGCGGCGACGCAGAGCCGCCTGGGCGATCGGCATCTTCTTCCACAGCGCTCCCGAGGTCCACGGAGCGCGGGCGTAGAGCGCCACCAGACGTGGGATGATCACGGGGTCGAGCAGCACCAGACCCTTCACGGCCCCAGGTCGCGCGGCGGCGGCCAGCAGGCTGACGGTGCCGCCCATCGAGTGCCCGGCCAGCACCACGGGCGGGCCGTCCAGGGCCTTGAGCAGGGCGACCAGATCGTCGCGCAGGTCGAGCCAGGAGCGGCGACCCTCGCCCTTGGCGGCCAGCGTCGTGGCCCCGTGGCCGCGCTGATCCACGGCCAGAACCCGCAGGCCCGCCGCCAGCGGGGCCAGCAGGCTGTTATAGGTCTGGGCGTTGAAGCCGTTGGCGTGAACGAAGATCACATCGATGGCCCGGTCCTGCGGGCCAAATTCCAGCGCCGCCATCTCACCGGAGCCGGCGGGGCTGTCGATGGCGATCATGCGCCTTCGGGGCTGGCGGAATACGGCCGCGTCCATCGGGCGGGCTCCTTTTGAGGCTCGGGCGTTAAGGTAGGCGCGCGACCCGCCCACGTCCATGGAGCCTCGACACGAACCGTCTCGCCACGATCGGATATCAGAGCGACACCCAGGCCGGCGTGATCGCAAGGTTGAAGGCGGCGGGGGTAGAATTGGTGATCGACGTGCGGGCCGTAGCGTCGTCGCGCAAGGCCGGTTTCTCGAAGACCCTGCTGGGAAACAGCCTGAAAGCCGAAGGCGTCGACTACGCGCATCTGCGCCCCTTGGGCACACCCAAGGCGGGACGCGACGCGGCGCGAGCCGGGCGCGTCGACGAGATGCGGGACATCTTCAACGCCCATCTCGATGAGCCGGACGCCCAGCTCGCCCTGGCCCAGGCCACCGAGCTGGCGACGACAAAAAGGGTCGCCCTCCTTTGCTACGAGGACGACCCCAATTGTTGCCATCGCCAGATCGTCGCCGACGAGATACGTCGGCGACTGAAATGCGAGGTCGTTGACCTTTAGGCCTGGGTCAGCTGCCACTCACCGCGATTGTCGAGACAGGCGCTGTAGCGTTCGGCCGACGGGCGCTGGCCCGAGGTCGCGATCGAGGCGTTGATCACCCGGCAAGAGGCCGAGGCCATCTGGGTGGGACGAACCAGCGACGGCGAGACATAGCCGACGGCGTAGCCGTTCTGGCCCACCAGCACCCAGCCGCCGTTCGGGGCCGAGCCGAGGGCGTCGAAGGGCTGGCCGGCGGCCAGCTTGCCGACAACCCTGCCCCGGGTCGAAGGGCTGGAGCGCATGTTGACCGTGCTGCGGGCCGCGTATTGGCCACCCAGGGCGTCATAGCTGGGCAAGCTCTGGACGCCCGAGGCGAAACGCAGGTCGCGGCTGTCGATCGGCGGGCCGTAGCTGGACGAAACCACGTCGACCCGGCCCGACGCGCCGGTGCGGGCGTTGCTCCAGATCTGCGGCTGGCCGGTTTCCAGCGCCTTCTTGGTAGCCTGCTGGGCCAGCGCCGTGTCGGTCGACTGCATGCGGCAGCCGATATAGGAGCCGGCGGCCGCGCCGGCGGCCGCGCCGACCAAAGCGCCGATGGTCTTTTCGTTCTTGGAGACCTTGCTGCCCAGGAACGCGCCCGCGGCGGCGCCGATCAGGGCTCCGCCTTCCTGCTTCTTGCCCGAGCCTTCGCACGAGAACAGGCTGCCCAGTCCCTTGGATTGGGCCAGGACTGGCGCGGGGATGGCGACGCTGGCGCCGACCATGGCGGCGATGGCGAACAGGGCGGGGGTGGTCTTCATGTGGTCTTCCTCATTCTGGCCGACGGGTGCGGCCGCATTCCGCAAAGGCAGTGTTGGCGCCGCGTCCCGTCCGCGAGATAGTCCCTGATCAACGATAAGGGAGGACGTCATGAGCACCGAAGGTCGGGTGGACTATACTTGTTTCAGGGTCGAGATCGAGGCTGGCGTCGCGCACATCCAGTTGAAGCGCCCCGACGCCATGAACACCATGACACGGGCCTTCTGGAACGAGCTTCCCGAAATTGTAAAACATATTGACGACAACGCCCTGGCCCGCTGCATCGTCATCACCTCGACCGGCAAACACTTCTCGGCCGGTATGGAGCTTTCGGTGTTCACCGACGGCGAAGGCGTTACCGAAGAGCGTTCCGGCGACCGCCACGTGGCCGGCGAGAGCTTCCGCCGTCACGTGCATCTTCTGCAGGACAGCTTCACCTGTCTGGACAAGGCCCGCATGCCGGTGATCGTCGCCATCCAGGGCGGTTGCATCGGCGGGGCGGTCGACTTCGTCAGCGCCTGCGATATCCGCTACGCCACGGCCGACGCCTTCTTCTGCATCCAGGAGATCAATATCGGCATGACCGCCGATGTCGGCACCTTCCCGCGCCTGTGCAAGCTGATCCCCGAGGGCTGGGTGCGGGAGTTGGCCTATACCGGCCGCCGCCTACCCGCCGCCCGGGCGCGTGACATCGGTCTGGTCAACGAGACCTTCGACACCCACGAGGCGCTGCTCGCCCACGCCATGGCCACCGCCCGCGAGATCGCCGAGAAGTCGCCCCTGGCCGTGGCGGGCAGCAAGGTCATGATCAACTACGCCCGCGACCACACCATCGCCGACAGCCTGGACTATATCGCCACCTGGCAGACCGGCATGTTCGCCGGCTCGCACATGGCCGAGGCGTTCAAGGCCAAGATGGAAAAGCGGCTGGCGGACTTCCCCGACCTGCTGCCGCTCAAGAAGAAGATGTAGCCATAGCTGGCAATTCCGCGCCCTTCAGGTCGCAACCCTCGAGGCGGGCTCTGGTCAGGTCCGCCTCGATGAACCGGGCGCGCGGCGCGCTGGCCCCGGTGAGGTTTGCGCCACGCAGCACCGAGCGGCTGAGGTCGGTGCGGATGAACCGGTCCTCGGCGATCTTCAGCGGACCAAGCTTCGCCCCCGACAGGTCGGCCTTCGACAGCTGGGCGCCGACCAGGCGCGCGCCACGAAGGTCGGCGTTCTTGAACTTCACACCGCGCAGGTCCGCGCCCATCAGATTGGCGCCCTGCAGCTGGACGCCTTCCAGGTCCATACCGAAGAAGACGGCCCCTGGGGCAGACAGGCCGGTAAGCCGACGGTTCTTCAGGCGTCTCAGCGGGCGAAAATCGACGGCCTCGGCCTTGGCGATAGCCCCTTCGCGACCTTCCGTTTTCACGAAAGCCTCGTGGGCTTCGAGCACCTCGGTCAGCGGCAGGTCGTCGACATAGATGATCGGCGGCGGGGCGCGCAGCACCCCGGTCATGTCGGCGTCTTCCAGGTTGGCCCCGGAAAGATCGGTTCCCACCAGAACAGCCCGGCGCATCGAGACCTTGGCCATGTCGGCATTGTGCAGATTGGCGCCCGACAGGTCCGCGCCGTCCATGCGGGCATTGGCCAGCTTGGCGCCTTGAAGCGACACGCCGGTCATGTCGGCGTCGGTGAAATCGGCGGCCTGGGCGAAGGCGCCCGACATCTGGGCTCCGGCCAGCTTGGCGCCGTTCAGCAGGGCGTAGTCCAGCTCGCCCGGGCGCGTGGAATGCTTGAGTATGCGCAGGCCCTTGGTGTCGTCCTGAACGGCGGTGACGCCCTCGCGGAGGTCGCAGGCCGACAGGTCGGCGCCCGACAGATTGGCCCCGCGCAGGCACACGCCGCGCATGTCAGCCCGGGTCAGGTCGCAGTCGCGCAGATCGGCGTCGCGCAGATCGGCGCCGTACAGCGTGGCCCGCACCAGCCTGGCCCGCGCCAGCATCGCCCCGCCCAGCAGCGCGCCGGTCAGGTCGGCCTCGGTGAGATCCAGGCCCTCGAAGTTGTAATTGTTGAGGTTCACATAAGAGAAATTGGCGCGCCGCCCGCCCGGCAGGCCTTTCATGAACCGGCCATGGGCTTCCACCACCTCCTTGACGGCGGAGGCGTGCAGGGAGCGGATCAGACTGGGTCTGGCGGCGGCGGACATGCGGAAATTGGCGTCTCTTCGGAGCCCGTATCTTCCCACATCAGCTTTAAGGAAAGGTTCAAACCTGCGACGAAATGCGCCAGAGCTTGGGGCCTACAGCCAGCCCTTGCGCTTGAACCACAGCAGCGGGCCGATGCCGGCGGCGAACATCATGCCCAGGGCCATCGGATAGCCTTGCATCCACTTCAACTCGGGCATGTGGTCGAAGTTCATGCCGTAGACCCCGGCGATCAGAGTGGGCGGCAGGAAGACGGCCGAGAACACCGAGAAGATCTTGAAGATCGAGTTCTGCTCGATGTTGATCAGGCCAAGGGCCGCATCCAGCAGGAAGGTGATGTTGCTCGACACGTAGCTGGCGTGGTCGGTGATCGATTGCACGTCGCGCTGCAGGGATTTGAGGTGATCGCGCAGTTCGCGGTCGCCCTCGAACTGCTCAGCCAGGGAGGCAAAGCTGAGCAGGCGGGCCAGGCTGACCAGGCTGTCCCGGGCCTTGGAATTGATGTTCTGGGCGCGGCCCAGGCGGTTGAGGATATGCTCGAAAGCCCCGCCGCGCGGCCTGCTGAAGATGGCGCGGGACTGGGTCTCGACCTCGGTGGCGGTGCGCTCGATGATGTCGGCGGTGCGGTCGATGATGGCGTCCAGCAGGCCCAGGAAGGTCTGGGGACCGTGCGGACACAGGCTGGGCTGGCGTTCGGCCTGGGCGGCGAACACCGAGAACGCGCGCGGCTCGACATAGCGGATCGTGATCAGTCTTTGGCCGACCAGCACGAAGGTCACCGGCGCGGCCGTGGGCAGGTCGCCGTCGGCGTTGACCAGTATAGTGGCGGTCATGAAGGTGCCGCCGTCCTCCTGATAGAGGCGCGAGGAGGCCTCGATCTCGGCCATCTCCTCGCGGGTGGGCAGCAGGACGCCGATGGCCTGCTCGACGGCCACCTCCTCGGCGCGCGAGGGATCGACGAGCTCGATCCACACCGCGTCGTCCGGCAGACGCCAGTCGGGACCCGCATCGCCGGTCTCGAAGCCCGGAGCGCCATGGCGCAGAATTCTCAGCATGGATCGGTGAGCCTCTTCACGCGCCGGGAATGGCCCAGCGCGTGCTTGGCGTCAACGCGACTTAGCGCGGCCAGTACCTAGCGGGGGGCAGCCGGCTTGTCGTCTTCAGACGAACCGCCCGAAGCGGCGGCGATCAGGGCGGCGATCCGGTCGGTAGAGTCGGCGGCCTGGTTGATGATGTCCAGCGGCGAGGCGCGAACCGAAGCAGCCACCTGGTTGGCGGCGGACTTGGCCAGCGAGACGGCGGCGTTTTGGGCCAGAGCCAGCTTGCTGGTCGCGACGGCGATCGTGGTTGCCTGGGCGTTCTGATAGATGAAACCGTGGGTCGGATAGACCGTGGTGCCCAGATCGCGGATCGGATCGTACCAGACCTTGACCTGGCTCCAGTCACCGGCCGGCGATACATCGACCACGGTGACGTCCTGTTCGACCTGACCGCGGGTTCCGTTCATGACGGACCAGTTGGCGTGGGTCACCTGGATGACGCGGTCGGTCAGCACCTGGCTGACAAAGGCGACATGTCCGAGGTTCATGCGGCCGGTAGGCTTGAAAGAGAGAACCGAGCCGATCTTAGGAGCCGAGCCGGTGTCGTACTTGCCGGCGGCCTGCCCCCACCAGGTGCGGGCGTCACCGAAGATTTGGATTCCCGACATCAGGCGCGCGAACGGCACGCATTGCCAGTACCCGTCAGCCACAGCGCCGGAAACCGGCAGAAGGCTGATCATGGCGGCGGCTGCGATGGAACCCCAGAGGGTTCTCGTCCGTTTCGTCATGCTGTGGGTACTCCCCCGTGTCACTGGACCAAGCAGTAACCTTGCCAGCGACGTGTGAAAAGAGTGTTTCTCAGGCGCTGACCGAGATCGGTCGTTGCCGAGCCCTGCGATGAGCCCAAGATTTCATGTGCTCGCGGGCCGGTTTCTCGATCAGATGATACGATATCGCCGAGAGCGGAATGAGCGCGCCGACAATCGCAACCCAGACCAGCACAGGCAATTGCTCGCCCTCGATAGCCAGCAATTTTGTCGCTGCATTGACCGAGACGATCTTCCACGGGATGCAGATCATATAGGTCGAATAGCTGATCTCACCCAGATAGACGAAGATGCTTTGCGTAGCGAAGCTTGAGCCGCTGGCGGCCATGCAGGCCAGCGAGAGAATCAACCCGCCCAGCACCGCCACGATGACCGGATCCGGGGCGCCAAGCTGCACGGCGCCGAGAACCAGGGCGCCCATGATCGCGGCGCCCGGCGCGGCGAGTCGGCTCGGGATCGCGCCGGAACGCCACAGGGCGTGCAGGGCGCAGCCATAGGCAAAGCACGGCACGATGCGCAGCGCGCCCCACTTGATCGTAGCGTCGGTCAGCGAGAAGCCGGCCAGGCGCTCGAAGGCGGGATAGAGGATGGCGATCAGGGCGAGGGCCAGACCGACGGCCAGGAAGGGCTTCTCACGCAGCCTCCAGGCGGCGAAGGCGAAGACGGGGAAGGTCAGATAGGCGAACCACTCGGCCGAGATCGACCACGAGGCGTGGTTCCAACCCGACACCGGCGCGAAGCCCCAGGCGTGGACCAGCAGCAGGTTGGCCAGCAGGGCTTCCCAGGAAACGATGTTGTGGCCGACCACGATGCCGGCCAGACCGGCGCCGGCGGCCATCAGGCCTACGCCAAGCAGGGTGGCCAGGTGCAGCGGATAGACCCGCGCCAGCCGGTTCCAAAGGAAATCGCCGTAGCGGAAGCGCCCTTGGCCAAAGCCCTGCAGATAGACGTGGCACAGGATGAAGCCCGAAAGGGTGAAAAAGGCCTCGACGCCCAGATAGCCCTTGGTCGCCACCTCGGGCGTGAAGCCCGCGGCCAGATTGGGCCAATAGTGGAACAGCACCACCCAGAAGGCGGCGAAAAACCGAAGGGCGGTTAAGGGCTTGATATTTGCGGCGTCGGGCATACTTCAGGTCCAGTCTGGCGAAGCCTGGGGGCTTCCGTCACGTTCCCTCGCATGGACGGGGCCCACGGAGGGGTGGGTCGAGACGCTTTTCCAGACAGAAGCATTAGAACAGGACGATGAACGAACTCCTTAACCTCGCTACCGACCCAGCCGCCTGGGCCGCCCTCGTCACTCTGATCGTCATGGAAGTCGTGCTTGGCATCGACAACCTGGTGTTCATTTCGATTCTCTCGAACAAGCTGCCGCCAGAGCATCGCCAACGGGTTCGCCGCATCGGCATCTCGCTGGCCCTGATCATGCGTCTGGTCCTGCTGTCGACGATCGCCTTCATCGTCGGCCTGACCGCGCCGGTGTTCAATCTGGGCCTCGTCGGACCGCTGGGCGCCCATGGTGAGCCGACCTTCGAGACCGCCTTCTCCTGGCGCGACCTGATCCTGCTGGCTGGCGGCCTGTTCCTGATCTGGAAGGCCACCAAGGAAATCCACCACACGGTCGACACCAAGCAGGAAAGCAATGACCTGCTGGACAAGACCGGCGCGGTGATCTCCAACGTCGGCTCGGCGATCTTCCAGATCATCCTGCTGGACCTGGTGTTCTCGATCGACTCGATCCTGACCGCGGTGGGCATGACCGAGCACCTGCCGATCATGGTGGTCGCCGTGCTGGTCGCCGTGACGGTGATGCTGCTGGCCGCCGATCCGCTGGCCAACTTCATCAACAACAACCCGACGGTCGTGATGCTGGCCTTGGGCTTCCTGCTGATGATCGGCACAGTGCTGATCGCCGACGCCTTCGGCATGCATGTTCCCAAGGGTTACATCTATACGGCCATGCTCTTCTCCGGGGTGGTCGAAGGGCTGAACATGCTGTCGCGCAAGGCTGCGGAAAAGAAGAAGGCGGCCGGCGGGGACCAGTAAACAACCCGCGCCTCGGCAAAACTATCAGCGCCCCGGCCCGAAAGGTCCGGGGCGCTTTGATTCAGAGGAAGCTGTAGGGGTCGATATCGATCACGACCCGCACCGAATTAGGAACCTTGGCCCGCGCCCGCCAAGCGGCCATGAAGCCCTGCAGGTCCACATTGCGGTCGGCCCGCACCAGGAACCGCTTGCGGCGACGTCCCCGCATCAGGGCGAGCGGAGCGTCGGCTGGGCCGAACACCTCGACCCCCTCGGCATTGGGGATCACCGCCGCCAAAGCCTCAACATAGGCGTCCAGCGCAGCGCCGTCGGGGCCTGAGGCGATCACCGCCGCCAGGCGGCCATAGGGCGGCAGACCAGCCTCCTCGCGCATCCGCATCTCGGCCTCGACAAAAGCGTCGCGGTCCTGAGCCTTCAGGGCCTGCAGCACGGCGTGGTCGGGTGTGTAGGTCTGCAGCATGGCCCGGCCGGGCTTCTCGTGCCGCCCCGCGCGCCCCGCCGCCTGGGCCAGCAGTTGGAAGGTCCGTTCCCCGGCCCGCAGGTCGCCGCCTCGCAGGGAAAGATCGGCGTCGACCACGCCCACGAGGGTTAGGTTCGGGAAATTGTGCCCCTTGGCTGCGGCCTGGGTGGCCACCAGGATGTCGATCTCACCGGCCGCCATGGTCTCGACCAGGGCCCGGGCTCCGGCGGCGTCCATCACCGTGTCGGACGAGAACACCACAATCCGCGCGGTCGGGAACAGGAAGCGCGCTTCTTCCTCCACCCGCTCCACGCCGGGGCCGATGGAAACCAGACTGTCCTTGGCGCCGCACGCCGGGCAGGCCTCGGGCTTCTTCATCGAAAAGCCGGTCAGGTGGCAGACCAGACGGCCGGTATAGCGATGCTCGACCAGCCAGCTGTCGGTGTCGGGTGACTTCATCTTCTCGCCGCACGACTTGCACAGCACCAGCGGCGCATAGCCCCGGCGGTTGAGAAACAGCATCGACTGCTCGCCCCGCGCCAGGGTGACCGTCATGGCCTTGATCAGCGGCGGCGACAGCCAGCGTCCTGGCTCGGGCGGGGTCTCGCGCATGTCGATCAGGCTGATGTCGGGCAGTTGCGCCGCCCCGTGCCGCGCGCTGAGGCGCAGCCAGCGGTAGCGGCCGCTCTGGGCGTTGAACAGGCTCTCCAGCGACGGCGTCGCCGAGGCCAGCACGACCAGTGCGCCCTCGATCTTGGCGCGGGCCACGGCCAGGTCACGGGCCTGATAGATGAAACCCTCTTCCTGCTTGAACGAGCCGTCGTGCTCCTCATCGACCACGATAAGCCGCAGCTTGCGGAACGGCAGGAACAGGGCCGAGCGGGCCCCGACCACGATCCGCGCCTGGCCGCTGGCCACGCCCTCCCAGACCCGCCGGCGCCGGGGCGGAGCGACGCCGGAATGCCACTCGGCGGGAACTGCCCCGAATCGCGCTTCGAAGCGGGCCATCACCGCCTGGGTGAGGGCGATTTCGGGCAGCAGGATCAGGACCTGGCTTTCGGGGTCCTCGGCCAGCGCGGCGGCCACCGCCTCCAGATAGACCTCGGTCTTGCCCGAGCCGGTGACGCCATCGAGCAGGGCCGCCTGGAAACCGCCTTGCCCCAGCATCTCGCCCAGCACATCGGCGCAGGCTTGCTGGCTGGGGTTCAGCGACTGGGGTGGCAGGCTCAGGTCGGGCGCGGGGAAGCTCTTGTCGGCTTCGGTAAATTCGACGGCCAGAGCGCCCTCGTCCACGAGCCCCTTCACGACGCCCGCCGATACGCCCGCCAGATTGGCCAAGGCCGCGCCGGACATTGGCCCGCCTTGCGCCGCCGCCAGCACCTTGAGCCGCGCTGGCGTCATGCGGATCGGCTGCGCGCCGGTCAGGACCAGCACCTTGTCTGGCTTGGGCGGGGGATGGCGCAGGCCGCGCAGGGCCATGGCCAGAGGCCAGCCCGGAACATCGACCGAATAGCGCGCCGCCCAGTCGATGAAGGTGAGGATCCCAGGCGGCAGGGAGGGGTCGTCGAGCTTTTCCAGAACCGGCTTCAGCGGCCGGTTGCCGCCGGTCCCGTCGCGCAAGGCGACGACCACGCCGCGAACCACGCGGGGGCCCAGCGGCACGGTCACATGGTCGCCAAGCGCCAGCCCCATGCCGTCGGGCTCGGCATAGTCGAAGGCCTCCGGCAGCGGCATGGGCAGGAGGACGGAGGCGATGCGCGGCATGGGAATCAGCTTCTGCCGCGAAAGCTGCTGCGGGTCGAGCCCAAGGGCAAGATGTCCGTTGGTCGCGCGCCGCAAGCCGGCGTTAACCGATATGGGGTTTGATGCCTCGCCCATGAGTGGATTTGCCGTGGGCGGAGAAGACCGACGATGAGCGATGCGACCCAAGCCCTGATGCAGCCCGTCGATCCCGAGGTCGTCCGCGCCTTCCTGCGCGACGAACCCGACTTCCTGCGCGACGACACGAGCCTTCTGGGCGAGCTTGGCCTGCGCGTCGACGGCGGCAACGTCATCGACTTTGGCCCCGCCGCCCTGGCCCGCGCCTCGGCCGCCCATCGCCGCGAGGCCGTGGTTCGTCGCGAGATCGAGGACACCGCCCGCGCCAATTTCTCGGCCCAGGCCCAGACCCATGCGGCGGTCATCGACCTGCTGGACGCCCGCAACCATTCGGACCTGGCGCGCCGGGTCGACGAGATGGCCAATCTTCGCTTTTCCCTGACCACCGGCGTCATCGCTCTGGAAGGTCCCGGCCGCGTCCCGGCCGGCTGGCACCCCCTGATCGAGGGCCAGATCGACATGCTGATGGGCGAGCACGCCGTGGCGCGCATGGGCTTCTACGCTCCTGCGCTGGGCCTGTTTGGCGACAAGCTGGATCACATCCGCAGCATGGCCCTGGTCCGCATGGCCCTGTGGGAGCCTTCGCGTCAGGGCATACTCGCGTTCGGCTCGTCCGACCCCGAGGCCTTCACCCCGGACATGGGCTCGGACCTGGTGGCCTTCCTGGCCCGCGTGGTCGAGCGCACCGCCGAGCGCTGGCCGATCCTGTGAGCACCAGCCTGACGAGCGGCCGCCAAGCCCTCGTCGCCTGGCATGACTATCTGGAGCACGAGCGCCGGACCTCGCCGCGCACCGTGCGGGCCTATGGCGATAACGTCTTGGCCTATCTGAACTTTCTGGAGCGCCATCGCGGCGAGGCGGTGACTTTGGCCGCCCTGGGCGCGATCACGGCGGCCGAACTGCGCGCCTATCTGGCTTTCCGCCGCACCGGTGACGACGCCCTGGCGCCCCGCTCGCTGTCGCAGAGCCTGTCGTCAATCCGCGCCTTCCACCGCTTCCTCGACCAGCGCCTGGACACCCCAAACCCCAGCATCGAGCTGGTGCGAGGCCCGCGCCTGAAGGTCGGCCTGCCGCGCCCGGTCACCGAGGATCAGGCCCATGGCCTGATAAATGAAATCGCCGCCGATCCCGACCGCGACGATTGGGAAGTGGCCCGCGACGAGGCCGTGCTCACCTTGCTCTGGGGTTGCGGCCTGCGAATCTCCGAGGGCCTGTCGCTGCTGCGTCGCAACGCGCCCCTGGGCGAGACCCTGCGGATCACCGGCAAGGGCGGAAAGACCCGGATCGTCCCCGTACTGGACGCCGTGCGAGACGCCATCGACGCCTATGTCGCCGCCCTGCCCTTCGTGCTGTCGCCCGACGCGCCCCTGTTTCGCGCCAAACGCGGCGGCCCGCTGTCGCCCCGCCATGTCCAGGCCTCGGTACAGATATTGCGCGGCCGCCTGGGCTTGTCGGACCGGGTGACGCCCCACGCCCTGCGCCATGCCTTCGCCACCCACCTGCTGGGCGCGGGAGCCGACCTGCGCTCGATCCAGGATTTGCTAGGCCACGCCTCGCTGTCGACCACCCAGCGCTATACCGAGGTCGACGCCGCCGGCCTGATGGCCGCCTACGCCAAGGCCCATCCACACGCCTGAACCTCAGGCCTGAGTCAGAGCGACGCTGCGACGGACTGTCGCGATATCCGCACGGCGATGTGAGAATTAACCGCGTTTTTACTGCGCGTGTCTCTTTTGGTCGCAAGAACCGACGCCTGTCTCTTGACCGGCGGCCGTTGAGGACATGAGGCGAGCGATGAAATTCGACGATCTGAAGATTTCGACCAAGGTGGCCTTGCCGGCTGTAATCCTGACCTTGGTCGCCTTGGCTATTGTCGGCATGGGGGCCTGGCAGGCCCAGCAATCGCAGACCGCGACCAAGTTATTGGTCGAGCAGCGCGCGCCTGCCGAACTCGAATTGGCCCGGTTCAATCGCTATGCCACGACGATTGGCTATGCGGCCTATCGCACCGTGTCCAACCCAGGCTCCTCGCCCGAGGCCGCTGCGGCCTCGAAGGACCTCGACGAAGCCAAGGCCGCAGGCGAAAAGGCGCTCGACAAGGTCGTCGCGGCCGACCCGGCCACCGCCAAGGATGCCGCTGTTTTCCGGACGCGCCTAAAGAAGGTTTACGACAGCGCCCGCCAGGGTGCGGACCTGGGCTTGCAGGACGCCAATGAAGCCGCCGTCATGGTCATGGCAGTGATCGATCCCGATATCGCCGCCCTGACCAAGGACGTCGTGGCGTTCAACAATGCACACAGCGTCGCTACCGAGACCATGATCGTCGAGGCCAACAAGGCGGCGACGGCAGGCCTCATCTTCAGCGTGCTGTTCGGCATAATCTCGGCCGGCATCGCCCTGCTGTTCGCCATCTGGATCGGTCGTTCCAAGATTTCCGCGCCCCTGACCAACCTGTCCAAGACCATGGAAACCCTGGCCCAGGGCTCGGTCGATGTCGAAGTCGTCGGCGCCCAGCGCAAGGACGAGGTCGGCGCCATGGCCCGCTCGGTCCAGGTGTTCAAGGACAACGCCCTGGCCCTGCGCACCGCCGAGGCCAGCCAGCAACGTCTGTCGGCCGAGACCGACGCCGAACGCCGCCGCAACCAGGAGACCGCCGAGGCCGCCGCCCGCGAGCAGGCCTTTGTCATGGAATCCATCGCCACGGGCCTGAACAAGCTGGCCGACGGCGACCTGACCTATCGCGTCGACGCCGAATTCCCGCAGGCCTATCAGCGCCTGCAGAACGACTTCAACGGCGCCATCGGCCAGGTGGAGGAGGCGATGCGCACCATCGTCACCGCCGCCAGCAGCATCGGCGCCGGCTCGGATGAAATCGCCTCGGCCGCCGACGACCTGTCGCGCCGCAGCGAACAGCAAGCCGCAAGCCTGGAAGAAACCGCCGCCGCCCTCGACGAGATCACCGCCACGGTGAAGCGCTCGTCGGCCGGCGCCGTCGAAGCCTCGCGCGTCGTGGGTTCCACCCGCACCGACGCCGAACGCTCCAGCGTCGTGGTCCGCGGCGCCGTCGACGCCATGAACCAGATCGAGAAGTCCTCGCAGTCGATCAGCCAGATCATCGGCGTCATCGACGAGATCGCCTTCCAGACCAACCTGCTGGCCCTGAACGCCGGCGTCGAAGCGGCGCGGGCCGGTGACGCGGGCCGTGGCTTCGCGGTCGTCGCCCAGGAAGTGCGGGCTCTCGCCCAGCGCTCGGCCGACGCCGCCAAGGAAATCAAGACCCTGATCTCGACCTCGACCCAACAAGTGGGTCAGGGCGTGTCGATGGTCGGCCAGACCGGCGAGGCCCTGCAGGCCATCGTCGCCAAGGTCAGCGAGATCGACGCCCTGGTCAGCGAGATCGCCGCTGGCGGCGCCGAGCAGGCCACCGGCCTCAACCAGGTCAACGCCGCCGTCAACCAGATGGACCAGACCGTTCAGCAGAACGCGGCCATGGTCGAGCAATCCACCGCCGCCAGCCACTCGCTGAAGGGCGAGGCCAGCAATCTTCTGCAGATGATCTCGCGCTTCCAGGTCAGCGGTTCCAGCGCCTCGGCGCGCGCCCCGGTCGCCCGTCGCCCGGCCGCTCCGGCCACGCGTCCCACCCTGCAGCCGGCCTCGGCCAGCAGCCGCCCGGGCGCCAATCCGGTCCGCACCGCCCAGGCCAAGGTCGCCGCCTTCGCCGGTTCGGCCAAGCCGGCCGCCGAGGAATGGGAAGAGTTCTAGAGAGCCCGCGCTCCAGACAAGTTTTAGTAAGCGTAAAGCGCCCCTGACCCCTCTTGGGGCGTTCCTCCCCTGAAAACACTGAAGCCCCGCCGGGAAACTGGCGGGGCCTTTTTCTGGGCGCGAGCCGCAAGAGATAAGAAGCGGCAGGCAGGCAAGCGGCTGCCGCGGGGTTACCGCGATTTCATCTTCATCACCGCCTTGACGGCTGGCGTCGCTACATGTGTAGCGCTACACATGTAGCGAACCCGTCTCGTAGAGGCCGCCATGATGGAATCCCTGCCCCGACGCGAACGCGAGGTCTTCGAGACCCTCTGTCGCATGGAAGCCGGCACGGCCGCCGGGGTCCGCGCCTCACTGTCTGATCCGCTCAGCGACTCCGCCGTTCGCACCATGCTCTCGCGCCTGGAAGCCAAGGGCCTGGTCGAGCGGTCGAGCGGTCAGGGCGGCTTCCTGTTCAGTCCCGTCCAGCGAACCGAGGCCGTCGCCGCCAGCGCCCTGCGACGCATGATCGACACCTTTTTCGCAGGCTCCGCGGCCAGCGCCGCCACCGCCCTGCTGGGCCTTGGTCAGCGACTGACCCCCGAAGAGGCCGCGGCTCTGGAGCAGGTCATCGATCAGGCCGTGGAGAAGACGTCGTGACCGCAACCCTGCTTCTCTCGCTGCTGATCAAGTCCAGTTTCGTCGCCGGCGCCGGCCTGGCCTGCGCCCGTTTCCTGGCCCAGCGCGCCGTCGATCGCGTGGACATCCTGCGCGGCACGGTCTGTCTGCTGCTGGCTTTGCCCGTCATCATGAACGTCCTCCCCGCCATGGATCTGGCGCTCTTGCCGCCCGCCTCGCCCGACCTGCCGCCCGGGATCTCGCCGGCGTGGACCAGCGAAACGAAGGCGACTGGCCTGTCCTGGCCACCGTCGGTCCAGCTGATCGGTGGTCTGTGGCTGCTTGGCGTCGTCGCTGTCGCCGGCCGGCTGCAACTGGGACTGCTCACCCTCCACCGCTGGACCCGCGAGGGACGCCCGGTGACCTGCGCCCAGTGGACGGCGCCGCTGGAAGACCTGTCGCCGGCCGACCGCCCGCGTCTGGTGTCCAGCGACCGGATCGACAGCCCGCTCAGCTGGGGCGTCGCGCCCGGCTTCATCGTCATCGACTCCGGCAGCTTGGCCGAGCGTCACGCCGCCCCCGCCATCCTGGCCCATGAACTGGCTCACCTGCGCCGCCACGACTGGATCTTCCTGGTGCTTTCCCGCCTGGCCCTGGCCCTGTTTTGGTTCAATCCGCTGGTCTGGCGCCTGCACGCCGTCCTGGCCGACCGGTCGGAAGAAGCCGCCGACGCCGCCGCGCTCGAAACGGTGGATCGCACGCTCTACGCCAGGACCCTGGTCCGCCTGGCCGCCCATCCCGCGCCCTTGGCCGCCCCGTTTGCCGCCCCTCTGATGGCCGCCCCTCGCGCCGCCACCGCCATGGCCGCCGACGCCCGAACGCTGAAGACAAGGATCGCCTGCATCATGACCGATACGTCCGCCCGTCGCCGTCCCCTCACGGTCGCCCTGACCATCGCCGCCCTGGCCGTCGTCGCGACGCCGCTGGCCGCGCTGGGCCTGAGCCGCCAGAACGCCGTTGCGGCGCCCGCGCCTCCGGCTCCTCCGGTCTTTCTTATGGCCCCCGCCGCTCCGCCCGCGACAGCTGCGCCGATGGTCCAGGCAGTCGAAGCAGCGCCTCCCGCCCCTCCGGCGGCCCCGGCCGCGCCGATGGAAGCTTACTGGCACAGCGACTTCCGGGTCGCCACGCCCGCCGGGAGAGAGATAGCCGCCGAGGCGCGCGCTCGGGCTGCTGAAGCCCGAGCGGAAGCCGCAGAATCCCGACGCCGCGCCGACGAGAGCCGCATCCAGGCCGACGAAGCCCAGCGCCACGCCGAAGACAGCCGCGTGCAGGCCGACATTGCCCGCATGGCGGCCGAGGATGCCCACGCTCGCGCCAGTCAAGCCGGGGTCGAAGGAGAGCGGGCGCGCATAGCTGGCGAGCGCGCTCGCCAAGAAGCCGCGCGGCACATGATCAAGGCTCGCGTCGAGATGGCCCACGGCGCAGAGCAGATGCGCAAGGGGGCTCGAGACATGCGCGCGGAAGCCATTCGCCTGCGCGACCCCGCCTATCGCGCCAGGCAAATCGCCGATAACCGCGCCCGGGGCAACGAGGTCACGGACGCCGAACTACGCGCCCTGGCGGGCCACATGCCGTCCCAGGCTGACGACATGGATCGCCAAGCCGACCGGCTGGCCGTCGAGTCCCGCAAGAAAACCTGAAGGCGAGACTACGGGGCGTCTCCCGTAGTCGCAATCGTCGGACGGTCGCCGGCCGCTACCGTCCGATATTGTAACGAATGGTCGACGACACCGAACAGCCGCCTTGGGTTCGCAGGACGGCAAGGGTGTGGTTGGCTCGCGGCAGATCGCCCAGCAAGTTGAGCTCGACCGGCCCGGCCGTATCGACCAGATGCAGATTTGACCGCCGACAGGCCTCACGGCGTGCCAGCACGGCGACGGCGGCATCTTTCGAAACTTGCGCCGGGGCAATGCGCATGAGCCGTCCCGTGGGAACGATGAAGGCTCGAGGTGTGCTGGGTGGCGTCGGCGCAGCCTGAACGACGGTCGCAAGCAGGAGAGCGGACAAAAGCATGGCGGGGCTCCGTTACGAAACCCCGATACTGTGTACCTGATTGTGCGACGGACTCCATTAACAATCAGTCATGGCGCGACGCCCAGACAGATCAGTCCTGGGTCAACGCATCTTGGTTCGCGCTGCGCAACCGAGCCAGATCGGCTTTCGGGATGACGTAGGTCCCGGCCAACATGTCCCCGAGCCGCTGGCGACGTTCGCTGGCGAAGACGATCAGACCCGCAGGGAGGCCGCCCAGCAGGAACGGATTGACTTCGATCATTCGCGTCACCGTCCGCCCGGTCGCTCGCAAAAGCCCAGGCCTATTGCCCTTGGCGTCAACGACCACCAATCCCGTGACCAACTTGCCAACAGTCCTGCCCCAGAGCCCCTCTGAGACGGGGAAATAGGCAATGGCGGCCAAGGCCCCTAGAGCCCTTTCCGACCTGATGGCTTCATCAGGGTCGGGCGAAAAGGGCTCTAAATCAGAAGTTTAGAGCATTTTTCGATCCGATAACCGTTTCACACTTATCGGAAAATGCTCTAGCCAGGAGCCTACACTCTCCTGTCCGAGCGCGGACAGCAGCAGGAAGGGCCCGAACAGGCAGGCGGCCACCACGATCATGTCGATCCAGCATCCGAGCCAACGCTTCAGCAGGACAGAGCCCGAATCCAGCCGCAGCGCGACGGCCATCACCGTCCTCGGTGACGTGTTCCCCGAATCGACCATTCAATCTCCGCCAACGGGATGTGCGAAAGATCCAATGAGTAGAGTGGTTTCAAGGTCGCCGAGTTCTACGCCTGCATGATCCAGCCTTCGACGCCCATGGCCGCCTGACGCATGGCTTCCGAGCGGGTCGGGTGCGGGTGGCAGGTGCGGGCGACGTCCTCCGACGAGCCGCCAAACTCCATGGCCACGCAGTATTCGGCGATCATGTCGCCGACACTCGGACCTACAGCGTGGACACCCAGGATGCGGTCGGTCTTGGCGTCGGCCAGGACCTTCACCTGGCCCTCGTTCTCGTGGTTGATCTTGGCGCGGCTGTTGGCGGTGAACGGGAACTTGCCGACCTTGTAGGCGATGCCCGCAGCCTTCAATTCTTCTTCGGTCTTGCCGACGGTGGCCACTTCCGGCTTGGTATAGATGACGCCCGGAATGATATCGTAGTTCACGTGGCCGGCCTTGCCCGCGATCAATTCTATACAGGCAACGCCCTCGTCCTCGGCCTTGTGGGCCAGCATCGGACCGCTGGTCACGTCGCCGATGACCCAGACGCCCTCGGCGCCGGTCTTGTAGTGGTTGTTGGCGATCACGCCGCGCTTGTCGGGAACGACGCCGACCGTGTCGAGACCCAGACCTTCCGTATACGGACGACGTCCGATGGCAACCAGCACATAGTCGGCCGACAGGGTCTGGGGTTCGCCGCCCGCGACCGGCTCGAACGTCAGCTCGGCGCCCGTCGCGGATGCCTTGGCGCCGGTGACCTTGGCGCCCAGCTGGAACTTGAAGCCCTGCTTGGTCAGGCTGCGCTGGAAGACCTTTGCGGTCTCGTCGTCCATGCCCGGACAGATGCGGTCCAGATATTCGACCACAGTCACTTCTGCGCCCAGGCGACGCCACACCGAGCCGAGCTCGAGGCCGATGACGCCCGCGCCGACGATGATCATCGTCTTGGGCACTTCCGGCAGCGACAGGGCGCCGGTCGAGTCGACGATACGAACGTTGTCGACGCTCACGCCCGGCAACGGGGTGGGCTCCGAGCCCGTGGCGATGACGATGTTTCTGGTTTCGAGGGTGGCTTCCGAGCCGTCCTCGGCCTTCACCACCACCTTGCCCGGACCAGCGATCCGGCCCCAGCCTTTGACGTAGTCGACCTTGTTCTTCTTCATCAGGAACTCGACGCCCTTGGTCAGGGCTTCGACGCTCTCGGACTTCTGGGCCATCATCTGCGGCAGGTTCAGCGTGGGCTTCACCTCGATACCCAGCTTGGCGAACTCGCCATTGGCGGCCAAGTCATACATTTCCGACGCGTGCAGCAGGGCCTTCGAAGGCATGCAGCCGACGTTCAGGCAAGTGCCGCCCAGCTTGCCGCGTCCCTCGACGATGGCGGTCTTCAGACCCAGCTGACCAGCGCGGATCGCCGCATTGTAGCCGCCGGGACCGCCCCCGATGATGACGACGTCGTACTGAGCCATGGATCTTCGCCTTCAGGACGCGCCGGAAACGGCGCCGAACTAATATGGGGCCTCGCCGGCCAGCTTGTCAGACCTCTGGAGGCGCGCATTCCTTAGAGGGAGCGGGCCGAAAACGGAACCCGCTTTCGACGTGCTCGGCCTTGGAACGCAAGGAAACACCGCCTCCAAGCGCCTCTTTGCACGCATGCCGGACTGGAAGCGTTTGGCGCCCGAGGCCGGGGCCAAGATCAGCTACGCGGCCCAGTTCTCGACGCTCAGGCCCTCGACGCGCTCGAACTCGCAGACGTTAGAGGTCACCAACGTCCAGCCACGGGCCAAGGCCTGACCGGCGATGAGGGCGTCATAGGGGCCGATGGGGCGGCCCGAGCCTCTCAGGCGCGCCCGAATATTGGCCGCGCAAATCATGTCGGCCTCGGTCAGCGCCTCTACAGGAACGCCGCACAGAACGATCTCGACAGCACCAGCTTCGGCAGCGCTGTTGTGGCTGGCGGCTATGCCAAAATGTAGTTCGTGAAACACCACTAGAGAGGTCAGGAGCACCTGCTCGTTGAGGAGCGCAGTCGCATGACGCTGGCGCACCAAGGGCTGGCGACCACGCATCAGATCGATGAAGACGTTGGTGTTGAGCGCGAGCGTCACCAGCCGAAATCACGCTCCTGTTCGGCCGGCTGATCCCTGTCCGGAAACTCGCCGTCAAGGAGCGCATCGACGCGAGCCCACATGGCGTCGAGGTCGGCCTGGGTGCGAGGCGGCTTGGCGGGCATGGGCTCAAGGATCACCGCATTGCCTTCGCGCCGCACGGTCACCTCCGCGCCCTCAAACCGGAAGGCCTTGGGCAGGCGGACAGCCTGGCTGCCGCCTTGGGTGAAGAGTTTGGCGCGGGCCGGTTCGACGTCGATCTTGGCCATGGGCATTTCCGTAGCTACAAGCCGTAGATACATCAAAGAGGGCCATTTGATTCAACCTCGGACCGAAACGCTCCGACGCCGATCAGACACCCAGCCAAGCCATCAGCATCAGAAGACCCCAGGCGCCGCAGAGGATCGTGGTCACCCATCCTCCTATGGCCAGCAGGGGGCTCCGGCGGCCGGCGGAACCCGCCACCAGCCAGCCAGCCGCCCATCCGAATGTGAGGGCCAGGAACAGGGCGAGCCCCGTGCGCGCCACCCCCACGGCCGCCGAAGGTGGGTCGCGTGGGATCTGATCGTCTTTTGTCAGGGCCGGAGGCTCGCCACCGCGAAAATCCTCGACCAGCGCCCGCGCCTTCTCGGCTTGGCCGGCCGGCGTCCACAGCGGAAACCCGCCCATGGCCGTACTCATCATGAAATTGGCTGCGCCCCAGTGCTCGTTTTGCACGAGCACCGAGAACCCTTCCGCGCGGAGGCGCGAAGCGGCGATCTGAGCCTCGGTCAAGTCGGCGAAGCGGGCGATTTCCGTCAGGCTCATTCAGCCCCCCCGCAGCAACCTGCACGAGAACCCGTCCATGCAAAAGGGGCCGCTTTCGCGACCCCTTTCCGGTTCGACGGTGCGTCGAGACTACAGTTCCAGCAGCAGGCGCTGCGGATCTTCGAGGGCTTCCTTGACCTTCACGAGGAAGGTCACAGCGCCCTGGCCGTCGACCACGCGGTGGTCGTAGCTGAGGGCCAGATACATCATCGGGCGGATCTCGATCTTGCCGTTCACGACCATGGCGCGTTCCTTGATCGCGTGCATGCCCAGGATGCCCGACTGCGGCGCGTTGAGGATCGGGGTCGACATCAGCGAGCCATAGATGCCGCCGTTGGTGATCGTGAAGGTGCCGCCCTGCATGTCGTCGATCGACAGCTGGCCGTCACGGGCCTTCTTGCCCAGCGCGCCGATGGCTTTTTCGATCTCGGCCAGGTTCATCGTATCGGCGTCGCGGACAACCGGAACGACCAGGCCCTTGTCGGTGCCCACGGCGACGCCGATGTCGTAGTGGTTCTTGTAGACGATGTCGGTTCCGTCGATCTCGGCATTGACGTCCGGCACGGACTTCAGGGCGGCCACGACGGCCTTGGTGAAGAACGACATGAAGCCCAGCTTCACGCCATGCTTCTTCTCGAAAATGTCCTTGTACTGGCCGCGCAGGGCCATCACCGCGCTCATGTCGACCTCGTTGAAGGTCGTCAGCATGGCGGCGTTGTTCTGGGCTTCCTTCAGACGGCGGGCGATGGTCTGACGCAGACGCGTCATCTTCACGCGCTCTTCGCGCTCGTGCAGGGCGCGCGGAGCAGCTGGAGCGGCGACGGGAGCCGGGGCCGAGGCGCGGGCTTCCAGAGCGGCAAGAGCGTCGCCCTTGGTCACCCGGCCATCCTTGCCGGTGCCGGCGACGGTCGAGAGATCCAGATTGTTCTCGGCGGCGACGCGGGCCGGAGCCGGGCTGACCGGCGCAGCGGTGACCGGCGCCGGAGCTGCGGCGGCGACCGGAGCGGGCGCGGGAGCCGGGGCAGGCACTGCGGCTTTGGGAGCCGCAGCAGCGGGAGCGGCCGAGGCGGTCGCGCCTTCGGTGACCACGCCCAGAACCGTACCCGGAACAACCGTCGCGCCTTCTTCGGCGCCGATGGCGCTCAGCACGCCGTCGGCGGGCGAAGCCACTTCCAGGCTAACCTTGTCGGTCTCGAGCTCGATGAGGATCTCGTCCTTCTTCACCGCCTCGCCGACCTTCTTGGTCCAGCGCGCGACCGTCGCTTCAGTGACGGATTCGCCGAGGGCGGGGGTCATGATGTCGGCCATGGTGTTCCGATGTCTCTCGTTTTTGCCGGTCGGCGCGTTGGCGGCCCCGCCACTCGGGCGGGACCCAATCAATAGTCGTTAGGCGAAGGTTTCGTCGAGGAAGGCTTGCAGCTCCTTCAGGTGGCGGCTCATCATGCCCGCCGCCGTCGAAGCGCTGGCCGGACGGCCAATATAGCGCGCGCGCTTGGCCTTGATGTCCAGCTTGGCCAAGGTCAGCTCGATCCAGGGATCGACGAAGGTCCAGCCGCCCATGTTCTTGGGCTCTTCCTGAACCCAGACCAGCTCGGCGGTCTTGAAGCGGTTCAGCACGCCCATCAGCGACTTCATCGGCCACGGGTAGAACTGCTCCAGACGCAGCAGATAGACATCGTTGCGGCCGCTCTTGGCGCGGGCATCGACCAAGTCGAAATAGACCTTGCCCGAGCAGATCACCACACGCTTGATCTGGTCGTCCGTGGTCAGGGTGATCCCGCCAACGTCGCAGCCGGCCTCGGCCCCGTCGATCATCACACGGTGGAAGCTGGAGCCCTCGGACAGATCGGCCATGTTCGAGACGGCCCGCTTGTGGCGGAGCAGGCTCTTGGGCGTCATGACGATCAGGGGCTTGCGGAACTCGCGATGCATCTGCCGACGGATGGCGTGGAAATAGTTGGCCGGCGTGGTGCAGTTAACCACCTGCATGTTGTCTTCGGCGCACGACTGCAGGAAGCGCTCGAGGCGGGCCGAGCTGTGCTCGGGACCCTGGCCTTCGTAGCCGTGCGGCAGAAGCATCACCAGGCCGCTCATCCGCAGCCACTTGCGCTCGCCCGAGCTGATGAACTGGTCGATCACCACCTGGGCGCCGTTCACGAAGTCGCCGAACTGGCCTTCCCACAGGGTCAGGGTGTTGGGATCGGCCAGCGAGAAGCCGTATTCGAAGCCCAACACCGCCTCTTCCGACAGGGCCGAGTCGATGACCTCGTAATGGGCCTGGCCGGGGCCGATATTGTTGAGCGGCGTGTAGTGCTCCTCGGTCGTCTGGTCAATGACGTCAGAGTGGCGCTGGGTGAAGGTACCGCGAACCGAGTCCTGGCCCGACAGGCGGACCGGGAAGCCTTCGTCGAGCAGGGTGGCGAAGGCCAGGTGCTCGGCGGTGCCCCAGTCGAGGCCCTGGCCCTTTTCGATCGCGTCGCGGCGGTTCTCGATCACGCGCTTGACGGTCTTGTGGGCGTCGATGCGTTCCGGGATCGTCGTGATCTGACGGCCAATTTCCAGCAGGCGCGTGCCCGGGAAGGCGGTCGAGCCACGACGCTCTTCGTCGGCCGGGGTGGCCAGGCCAGCCCACTTGCCGTCCAACCAGTCGGCCTTGTTGGCCTTGTACGCCTTGCCGGCGTCGAATTCCTTGTCGAGGAAGGTCTCGAACTCGGTCACCCAGCCGTCGACTTCGCCCTGGTTGATGACGCCCTCAGCGATCAGGCGGCCCGAATAGAGCTCGCGGGTCGAAGAGTGACCCTTGATCTTGGCGTACATCAGCGGCGAGGTCATCGTCGGGTCGTCACCTTCGTTGTGACCGAACCGGCGGTAGCAGAACATGTCGATCACGACGTCCTTGCCGAACATCTGGCGATATTCGGTGGCGACCTTGGCCGCATAGACGACGGCTTCAGGGTCGTCGCCGTTGGCGTGGAAGATCGGGGCCTCGACCATCAGCGCCACGTCCGACGGATAGGGCGAGCTGCGCGAATAGCGCGGGCTGGTGGTGAAGCCGATCTGGTTATTGACGATGAAGTGGATGGTGCCGCCCGTGCGGTAACCCTTCAAGCCCGACAGGGTGAAGCACTCGGCCACCACGCCCTGGCCCGCAAAGGCCGCGTCGCCGTGCAGCAGCAGCGGCAGAACGTGACCCCGGCCGGCGTCCGGCTGCTCGCGCAGGGTGAAGGCCTGCTTGGCGCGGACCTTGCCGATCACGACCGGGTTGACGATTTCCAGGTGTGACGGGTTGGCCGTCAGCGACAGGTGGACCTTGTTGTCGTCGAACTCGCGGTCCGACGAAGCGCCCATGTGATACTTGACGTCGCCCGAACCTTCCACGTCCGAAGGCAGGCTCGTGCCGCCCTGGAACTCGTGGAAAATGACGTGATAGGGCTTGCCCATCACGGCCGCCAGGACGTTCAGACGCCCGCGGTGCGGCATGCCCAGGACGATGTCCTTCACGCCCAGCGAACCGCCGCGCTTGATGATCTGCTCCAGCGCCGGGACCATGGCCTCGCCGCCGTCGATGCCGAACCGCTTGGTGCCGGGGAAGCGCTTGTGCAGGAAGCGCTCGAAGCCTTCGGTCTCGATCAGCTTCTTGAGGATGGCGACCTTGCCCTCTTTCGAGAACACGATTTCCTTGTCGCGACCCTCGATACGCTCCTGCAGCCAGGCCTTCTCGGTTGGATCCGAGATGTGCATGTACTGGACGCCGACATTGCCGGCATAGGTGCGGCGCAGGATCGACAGGATCTCGCGAACCGTCGAGGTCTCCAGGCCCAGCACGAAGTCCAGGAAGATCGGACGGTCGTAGTCGGCTTCCGAGAAGCCGTAGGTCGCGGGGTCAAGCTCGGGCGCGGGCGGCTTGGGCTCCAGGCCCAGCGGGTCGAGATTGGCGGCCAGGTGGCCGCGCATCCGGTAGGCCCGGATCATCATGATGGCGCGCAGGCTGTCCAGCGTGGCGGCGCGGACGGCTTCGGCGGACGTGCCGGGGGCCTTGCCTTCGATGGCCTTGGACATCTTGGCTTCGACGGCCGGCGCGACCGTGGGCCATTGGCCGTCGAGCGCGGAAAGCCAGTCGGGACGGGCGCTGGGAACGGCGCGTGAAGTCCAGGCAGGGTCCTTGGCGGCCCGCTGAACCTGGTCGGCCTGTTCCTTCAGGGTGGAGAAGAAGGCGTTCCAGGAAGGCTCGACCGACGCGGGGTCGGTCGCCCACCGGGCGTACAGGTCTTCGACGAACGCCGCATTGGCGCCGTAGAGGAACGAGGTCTCGGCCAAGACCTGATTGATGATGCCTGCGTCGTCCGCCATCGTGCTCGCCTTAGATCCGTCGGTCTACGGGACCGGTATCCCAGGCCCGTAAATATAGTGTCTCAATCACCCGGGCGCCCGCCATCGGCAGGGGCCCAGGTGATTTTTTCGGATCGTCGACTGGCGGTCGCAAAAAACCTGGGCCCCGCGAGAGCGGGGTTTCGGTATCGTCTTTAGCCCTTGAGGACCTCAAGCAGGGTTTCGCCCAGCTTGGCCGGCGACGGCGAGACGCGGATGCCCGCGGCTTCCATCGCGGCTATCTTGTCTTCCGCGCCGCCCTTGCCGCCCGAGATGATCGCGCCGGCGTGGCCCATGTGACGGCCGGGAGGCGCCGTACGACCGGCAATGAAGCCGACCATGGGCTTGCTGCGGCCGCGCTTGGCTTCGTCGGCGATGAACTGGGCCGCTTCTTCTTCAGCCGAGCCGCCGATTTCGCCGATCATGACGATCGACTTGGTGGCTTCGTCGGCTAGGAAGAGCTCGAGGATGTCGATGAACTCGGTGCCCTTGACCGGGTCGCCGCCGATGCCGACAGCCGTGGTCTGGCCAAGGCCAGCATTGGTCGTCTGGAACACGGCTTCATAGGTCAGGGTGCCCGAACGCGACACGACGCCGACGCTGCCGGCCGAGAAGATCGAACCCGGCATGATGCCGATCTTGCACTGGTTGGGCGTCAGGACGCCCGGGCAGTTGGGGCCGATCAGGCGCGACTTGGAGCCTTGCAGCGCCTTTTTCACCTTGACCATGTCCAGCACCGGAATGCCTTCGGTGATGCAGATGATCAGGCCGATCTGGGCGTCGATAGCTTCCAGGATCGAGTCGGCCGCGAAGGGAGGCGGCACGTAGATCACCGAGGCGTCGGCGCCGGTGGCCTCCTTGGCTTCGCCGACCGTATCGAACACGGGCAGGCCGATGTGGGTCTGGCCGCCCTTGCCGGGGGTGACGCCGCCGACCATCTTGGTGCCATAGGCGATGGCCTGCTCGGAATGGAACGTGCCCTGGGCGCCGGTAATGCCCTGGCAGATGACCTTGGTTTCAGAACCGATGAGGATCGACATTTAGCGGGCGCCCTTCACAGCGGCGACGATCTTTTCGGCGCCGTCGGACAGATCGTTGGCGGCGATGACGTTCAGGCCGCTTTCCGAGATGATTTTCTTGCCGAGTTCGACGTTGGTGCCTTCCAGGCGCACCACCAGCGGAACCTGCAGGCCGACTTCCTTCACGGCGGCGATGACGCCTTCCGCGATGATGTCGCAGCGCATGATGCCGCCGAAGATGTTGACCAGAATGCCCTTCACGGCGGGGTCGGCGGTGATGATCTTGAAGGCCGCGGTGACCTTCTCCTTGTTGGCGCCGCCGCCGACATCGAGGAAGTTGGCCGGCTCGGCGCCGTACAGCTTGATGATGTCCATGGTGGCCATGGCCAGGCCAGCGCCGTTGACCATGCAGCCGATTTCGCCGTCGAGGGCGATATAGGCAAGATCATGCTTGGAGGCTTCGATTTCCTTGGGGTCTTCTTCGCTCTCGTCGCGCAGCGCCTTGATGTCGGCGTGGCGATAGAGGGCGTTGCCGTCGAACGACAGCTTGGCGTCCAGGACCTTCAGGTGATCGTCAGCGGTGACGATCAGCGGATTGATCTCCAGCATGGCCATGTCCTTGGCCAGGAACGCCGTATAGAGCTGCGTGAGTAGCGTGGCGGCTTCCTTGGCCAGAGCGCCGGTCAGGCCCAGAGCCTTGGCCAGGGCGCGGGTGTGGGTGGGCCACACGCCGGTCGCCGGATCGATGGAGAAGCTGTGGATCTTCTCGGGGGTGTCGTGGGCGACGTCCTCGATGTCCATGCCGCCTTCGGTGGAGGCCACGACGGAGACCATCGCGGTCTCGCGGTCGACCAGCAGCGACAGGTAGAATTCCTTGGCGATCGCCGCGCCTTCTTCGATGTAGAGGCGGTTGACCTGCTTGCCCTTGGGGCCGGTCTGGTGAGTCACCAGCACGCGGCCGAGCATTTCCTCGGCGTTGAGGCGGACGTCCTCGACCGACTTGACGACGCGGACGCCGCCCTTGCTGTCGGGGCCCAGGCCCTCGAACTTGCCCTTGCCGCGGCCACCGGCGTGGATCTGGCTTTTGACGACGAACACCGAACCGCCCAGCTTTTCAGCGGCGGCGGCGGCTTCGTCGGGGGTGAAGGCGGCGAAGCCGCGCGGAACAGGAGCGCCGAACTCTGCGAGTACGGCTTTGGCTTGGTGTTCGTGAATGTTCATGAGGGCCCGGTCTCGGCGACGGCTTTTCTGAAATGTGCGCGGGTTATAGGAGCGTGATTTCGCAGGCGCAACCGCGCGCGATCGATAAGGTGAAGGCTTGCGCCGTTCTTATGTCCGAAAGGACAGCGACGCCGCCTCGTCGAGCGCTCGGGCACGGAAGCCCCTGAGCTCGCGCCACTGTTACCGGTCACATGCCCTTGAGGGCCGCTAATCGACCCAGTCTTGCTCCAGCCGGCGCGAGGCGAAGATCAGCAGCACCGCGCTAGCCACATAGAAGCTCAGGCCGAAATAGATCGCGTAGCGCATCGACTCGGCGCCGTAGCGTGGGGCCAGCAGGTCGGAGAGATAGCCGAAGAACCACAGGCCGACCGCTAGGCCGAGCAGGTTGTTGATCAGCAGGAACAGGGCCGAGGTCGTGGTGCGCATCGTGGCCGGGGCCAGATGCTGCACCGCCGCGATCACCGGACCCAGCCAGGCCAGATTCAGGCCGGTGGGTATCAGGAACAGCAGGAAGGCCAGGACCATCGAATCCACGTTCATGGCCAGCAGGAAACACGGCAGGGCCACCAGGAAGCAGATGGCCGGGGCCAGGGCGTAGGCGGCCTTGTTCTTCGAGCCGAACTTGTCGGCCAGCACGCCGCCGAGCCAGATGCCGGCCACGCCGCCGATCAGCGACAGCGCGCTGTAGAACATGGCGCGTTCGGGCAGGGTCAGGCCAAAGCTGCGCTGGAAGAAGGTCGGCAGCCAGAAGGCCACGCCATAGCCGCAGATCGACGAGCAGGCAGCGCCGAACGACAGCAGCCAGAAACTGGGCTTGGGCATGATGGTGGCCAGCACCGCCTTGAAGGCCGGAGCCTTGGGCGCCTCCAACGGGGCGGCCTCGCCCGGCTCGCGGTCCATGCCACCGCGCGGCGGATCCTTGACCACCCATTTGAAGATCGGGGCCAGGGCGACACCAGCCAGGCCGACGACGATGAAGGCAACCCGCCAGTTGACATAGGCTGCGATCAAACCGCCGAACAATACGCCCAGCGCGGTGCCGAGCGGGATGCCGAATGAATAGACCGCCAGGGCCCGGGCCCGTTGCGACTTGGGGAAATAGTCGCTGATCAGCGAATAGGCCGGGGCCACGCCGCCCGCCTCGCCGACGCCGACGCCCATCCGCGACAGGAACAGGGTCCAGAAGCCGCCCGCAAAGCCGCACGCCACCGTGAAACCGCTCCAGACGGTCAGGGCGGCGGTCATGATCCAGGTGCGGCTGACCCTGTCGGCCAGCCAGGCCAGCGGCACGCCCAGGGTCGTGTAGAGCGCGGCAAACGCAACCCCGCCCATCAGGCCAAGCTGGGTGTCGGTGAGATTGAGGTCCGCCTTGATCGACCCGGCCAGGATGCCGAGGATCTGCCGATCCAGGAAATTGAAGGTGTAGGCGAGGATCAGCATCGCCAGCACCACATAGCGGTAGCGCGACCCCTTCGCCGATGGCCCAATCCGGCTTTGGCTCTGGCTATCGCTCATGGTCGCCCCGCTTGGCTTCTACGTTGTAGACAAAGAAATGGCGGCGGCCCGTTGCAGCGGGCCGCCGCCAGTTACAAACCTAGATCAGAATGCGATTTCGAGGCTGGCCGAGACAGTGCGCGGCGGGCCGTAGAAACCGATGACCGAGTTATTAAAGGTCGCGCCGGCGAAATTATAGCCGCCGGTCCGATAACGCTCATCAGTCAGGTTCTTGCCGGTCAAGGCAAGCTTGTAGTGGTTACCCGGGGCGGTCCAGATCGCTGTGACATCGACCAGGGTGAAGGCGTCCTGGTCCAGCAGCGGCAGCGGCAGCTCGAACTGCTGATAGCTGTCACGATAGCTGACCATAGGCGTGACGGCGAGCGTGCCGCCGGCCAGTTCGCCAACCCAGGTCAGGCTGACATTGCCCGTCCATTCCGGGGTGTTCTGGAAGCCATACAGGTCGGCGACGTTGACGGTCTGGCCACCCGCCGGAATGACTTGCGAGGGGTTCAGCGGGTTTGGCGCGCCGGCCGGGACGAAACGGTTGAAGGTATCGTACTCGGCATGGATGTAGCCCAAGGCGACATTGGCCGAGAGGTTGGCGGTCAGCTTGGCCTTGGCTTCGAACTCGACGCCGTACAGGGTGGACGAGCCGGCGTTGTCGATCGAGCTGGCGATGCCGCTCGGGACAACGACCTGGGTCGAAACCTGCTGGTCCTCGTACTTGGACAGGAAGGCAGCCGAAGCGAACGAGACGCGGCGATCGAACAGGTAGCCCTTCAGGCCCATTTCATAGGCGTCGACAACTTCAGGCTTATAGCCGTTGACCGTCTGCGGCGTGATCAGGGCGTCGCCGCGCATGTCCCAACCGCCGGACTTGAAGCCCTTCGAGTACGACACGTAGGTGCTCAGGTCGTCGCTCAGCTCATACGAGGCCGAAACGCGCGGCGTGAACTGCGAGAAGGTGGTCTGCGCGCCGTAGTTGGTGCGGGTCTGCAGGATCGGACGCGGCGTGCCGCCTTGATACGGCGAGCGCGTGGCGCCCAGATAGAACAGCCGGAAGGTCGTGCTGCGCTTGTGGTCGCGCGTGGCGCGGGCGCCCAGCGAGACCTTGAAGCGCTCGGTCAGGTTGGCGCTGAAGTCGAAGAAAGCTGCAAAGCTCTGGGTGCTGACCTTGCCGCCATCGGCGATGGACAGGCCGAGGTTGCCGGCGATGGTGTCGAACTCGCCCGAGGCCTGGCTGTTCATGTAGTAGAGGCCAAACACGCCCTGGACGTTGTCGTCCGCATAGACGGCCTGCAGCTCTTGCGAGAACGACCGGTCGTCATAGGTGGCCGGAATGTCGAGGGTGTTCACCGGCGTGCCGTCGAAATCGATGACGGTGTCGGTGTGACCCTTGCGGCTGGCGGTGATCGACTTGAGGGTCAGGTACTCGCTGGCGTTCCACTGGGCCGTCAGCGACAGGCCCTCGGTCTCGACCGAGTTGTCGTCGCCGAAGCCGGCCTGGGTGTCATATTCGTCGATCACCTTGAAGCCGCCGACCAGGGTCGGAAGTTCGCGGCGACCGTGGCGGGCATTGGAATCGTCCTGGACGTGGTCATAGGCCAGGCGGAAGAAC
The DNA here is from genome assembly GCF_049895765.1 of Caulobacter sp. DWR1-3-2b1. Lineage (NCBI taxonomy): Bacteria > Pseudomonadati > Pseudomonadota > Alphaproteobacteria > Caulobacterales > Caulobacteraceae > Caulobacter > Caulobacter sp. DWR1-3-2b1. The sequence continues at coordinate 3,387 of NZ_JAFCSZ010000013.1, read as the reverse complement.
AGGTCGTCGTTCGGCGCATACTCCGCGCTGAGACGGATGGCCTGGACGTCCTTGTTGTAGTGCTCGGCGCCGGTGGTCAGGTTCTTGCCGTAGCCATCGCGCTTGTAGAGGGCGTAGGCGCCGCCCACTGACAGGCCGCCGCCGACCGGCGTCTGGCCCGAGACCAGCAGGTCGGTCTGGTTGTAGCTGCCATAGGTGCCGCGCACCTTGCCTTGAGCCTCGCCGCCCAGGCGCTTGGTCACGTACTTGATGGCGCCGCCGATGGTGTTACGGCCATACAGCGTGCCTTGCGGGCCGCGCAGCACTTCGATGCGCTCGATGTCGAACACGTCCAGCACCGCGCCTTGCGGGCGATGGACGTAGACGTCGTCGATATAGAGACCGACGCCGGGCTCGTAGCCCCACAGCGGGTCCTGCTGGCCGATGCCGCGGATGTAGGAGATCAGGGTCGAGTTCGAACCGCGGGCGGTCTGAACCGTGATGTTGGGGGTCGTCTGCTGCAGGACAGTGATGTCCGCGCCGCCCTGACGGGCCAGGGTCTCGCCGCTATAGGCCGAAACGGCGACCGGCACGTCCTTGAGGCTTTCCTCGCGACGACGGGCGGTGACGACCACCTCTTCAACCGACAGGCCCGAATTGGCGACAGGCGCCTCTTGAGCCGAAACGGCCGTCGCGGCCGCGCTCCATGCCGCGCCAGCCAGCAGCGCAGCCTTCCACATCGAAGTCATTGGGTTTCCCCTCCCTTGTACGTTCCGCCCTTGCCGAACCGGATCCTTTTGGCGGACACGTGCTCGGAGCTCGCGAATTCATCGAACCGCGAATAGCGCCACTGTCACCCAGAGATTGACGCAACGCCAGCCTTTTTTCATCAGGTGATGAAATGGCGCCGGACTGTGTCTTTCAGGCTTTCGGCACGGCCGCGCGGCCGATGACGGTCTCGAAACCCGCCGCGCAATAGGCGAACAGGCGGCGGCGTACCGCCTCCAGATCGCTGGAATGGCACTCGCCCTCCGACAGCGAATCGATCCGGCCGGTTTCCGACAGGGCCAGCATCATCGAGCCGGTCAGGAACTGGTAGCACCAGTAGAGGTCGCGATATTCCGCGTCCGGACGCGCCGCTTTCAGGGTCTCGACCAGCCTGTGAACCACCGGATCGAAGAACCGGGTCATGGTCTCGCCGCCCCAAACGGGGGTGTTGTTCACTTGGGCCACCAGGACGAAATAGTTCTTCCAGCCCTGCCCGCCCTCCTGGGAGATGCGCAGCAGGGGTTCGATGAACGCCTCGATCACGCCCTCGACGGTCAGCGATCCGGCATGGGCTTTCGCATAGAGGTCCATCGAGGCAAGCCGCGCCTGGTTGAGGATCTCGGCCCGACGCAGGAACACCGCGTCGAACAACTCGCGCTTGGCGCCGAAATAATAGTGGATCAGCGCCGTATCGACGCCAGCCTCCGCCGCCACCTGACGGGTGGTCACGCCATAGAAGCCATGGCGCGCAAACAGCCCCTCGGCCGCGTCGAGGATGGTTTCCTTCAGGTCCAGGCCCTTGGCCTTGGACGGTCTGCCACGCCCGCCACTGCGAGTGAGGGGGAGGGCGTGGGGCTTGGCTGCGGTCATACGACTCTCTTGCCTGCCTTTATTGCGCTGTCCTCGGATGACTCATCCGGGCAAGCGTGGCAAGCGGGATGAGGAACGAGGCGCCTACGGTCGTAGCGCTACGGCGGGCGTATTCGCCGTCGATGCCAGAAGGGGACATGCTGATCGTCTGCCAAGGGTCGGTGAGCGGACGTTGGTGAGAACCCCAGGTTATCGAGGTCAGAAACGAAGCAGAATCTCAACCTCCTCTCCTACGCTGATCCCCGTGACCTCGCGCACCTCACGCTTGATCGGCAATAGCCAGCCCCGTTGTTCCTTCTGCGGAAACAAGGATGTGCGCCACCGTGTATCGCCGATCTTTGCCTCAACTCTGAGGGACCCGAACCGACTCCGCCGCCCGCTTGCTACGAACGTGATGTAGGCGGCTGAAGGCTCATTGATCTTGGCAAATATCCAGGAGCCGGCTGGCCAGATGACCGCAAGCGCGATCACCTCATCGACGTCGGTCAAGCAAACGACCCGAACCGAAGCTCCTCGGCTTCGATCAGGTCCAGGAACGCTTGGCATAGCGGGGTTTGCATCCAACCCGCGCAGATCGCCTAAGATGCCTCTCGGTTGGCAGCGAACGACAGGTCGTAGAAGAGTCCGTCATCCAGCCGAATGAGGCGTTGGAAGATCCAGCCTGGTTGCTTCGCCAAGGCCTACCGCGACATCGCTTCCCTCCAGGCTTCGGGAGTTCCCATAAGGGGTGAGGCGGGACTCGGGTATCTGATCGAGCCTGGTTCTTATCTTCCGCCATTGACGCTGGACCGCGACGAGATGGAAGCCGTCATGCTCGGCTTGCGGATGGTTGGCGCCAGTGCAGATGACGACCTTGGCAACGCGGCCAAAAGGGTTGCGTCAAAGCTGACGGCGATCTTGCGCCCGCCCCAGGCCGGATGCGCGGCCCGCACCGCCATCACCGCCGCCTCGATCACGTCCGACGTCGTTCGGGGCGAGCCCTGCGGACGCCGCGACCGCTCTTGCAGCCCCCCTTCGCCTTGCGCTGCATACCGCGACAGCAACCGGTAGCCTAGGCTGGCGCTGATCCCAAACCGCCGACACAGCTCACGCCGGTTGGCGCCTTCAACCCCAGCCAGCCTCACGAACTCCAACTTGAAATCCTTCGCGGACACTCCCGTGAACGGCATCTCCGACCTCCCTGCGAGATCGAAAATGTGTCACGGATGTCTCCGAACACCTGTCACGGATGTCCCTGGTCTGAACAGTAGAGAGAGGGAGGGGCCCGTCGCGCAGCGGTGGGAGGGTGAGAGGTTACAGCCTCGCCGAACGAAGCACCGCCAGGATGTCGCCCGCCGTTCCGCCCGGATCGGCAAGAACCCGTTCGTTGGTAAATCTCAGAACGACATATCCAAACCGCTCCAGCGTCTGGGTGCGGCGCTCGTCGTAGTCCTCGCGACCGTCATGCGCAGCGCCGTCCAGTTCCACGATCACCTTGGCCGCCTCACAGACGAAGTCCGCGAAAGCGGTCAATCGCGACTTGCCGCAGGAACCGGAACCCACCCAAGCGGCGATTGCGGACGAGGCTCCAGAGCGGCTTCTCGGCCAAGGTCTGGCACCGCCTCCTCCTGATGACTCAGAAGGAGGTGCCATGGGAAGCCGGGTTGCGTAGCTAGATGTTTGGTCCCGGACTTTGATGGTGCACTGTTTTCCGATGGTTGGAAGGATGCGTTATGGGGCAGGTACACCACGGGAGCGCCACAACGACAGCGGCGGTCCGTCGAGCGATAC
>NZ_JAFCSZ010000012.1:0-107778 GCF_049895765.1 Caulobacter sp. DWR1-3-2b1 | reverse complement strand
GATCATCTCCGCCGCCACCTCGGCGACTTCATCGACGCCTACAATTTCGCGCGCCGTCTGAAGACCCTCAACGGCCTGACCCCATACGAATACATCTGCAAAATCTGGACAAAAGAGCCCGACAGATTCAACGTCGATCCAACCCATCAAAGTCCGGGACCAAACAGTTACCGGACGTGCCCACCAGCAACTCTGCCGCGCTGGTCCCAAAGAAATCAGCCACTCGACGTCTCCATACACGTGGAGCGACCATGAAACATGGCCATGACAAACTCAACCGGAATATAGCGCGACTACATCAAATCGCCCCTTGCGCGCACATGATAGCGGCCTCCGCGATTTCTCGCGGAGGCCGCTCCAGTGTCCAACGGCTCCCGGCGACCTACCGCGCGAACTTCTGGAACTTGATCCGCTTCGGGATCAGGCTGTCCGCGCCCAGGCGGCGCTTCTTGTCTTCCTCGTACATCTCGAAGTTGCCTTCGAACCATTCGACGTGGCTGTCGCCTTCAAAGGCCAGGATGTGGGTAGCGAGGCGGTCCAGGAACCAGCGATCGTGGGAGATGACCACGGCGCAGCCCGCGAATTCTTCCAGGGCCTCTTCCAGGGCCTGCAAGGTTTCGATGTCCAAGTCGTTGGTCGGCTCATCGAGCAGCAGCAGGTTGCCGCCGGTGGCCAGGGTCTTGGCCAGGTGGACGCGGTTGCGCTCACCGCCCGATAGCAGGCCGACCTTCTTCTGCTGGTCGGCGCCCTTGAAGTTGAAGCTGCCGACATAGGCCCGCGAGTTGATCTCGCGCTTGCCGACGATCATCACGTCGGTGCCGCCTGAGACTTCTTCCCAGATGGTCTTGTTGGGATCCAGGGCGTCGCGGCTCTGGTCGACGAACGACAGCTTGACGGTGTCGCCGACCTTGACCGTGCCCTGGTCGGGCTGCTCGCGGCCGGTGATCAGCTTGAACAGCGTCGACTTGCCGGCGCCGTTGGGGCCGATAACGCCGACGATGCCGTTCGGCGGCAGGCGGAAAGACAGGTCCTTGAACAGGACCTTGTCGCCATATTCCTTCTCCAGGCCTTCGACTTCCAGCACCAGGTTGCCCAGGCGCGGACCAGGCGGGATCTGGATGTGAGCTTGGGTCTGGGCGGAGCGGGCGTTTTCCTGCGCCGAGACCATTTCCTCGTAGCTCGCCAGGCGGGCCTTGGACTTGGACTGCCGGGCCTTGGGGCTGGAACGCACCCATTCCAGCTCGCGGGTCAGGGCGCGTTGGCGGCTGTCGGACTCCGACTGCTCCTGGACGACGCGCTTGGTCTTCTGCTCCAGCCAGCCTGAATAGTTGCCTTCGTACGGGATGCCCTTGCCGCGATCCAGTTCCAGCGTCCACTTGGTGACCTGATCCAGGAAGTAGCGATCGTGGGTGACCAGGATCACGCAGCCCGGAAAGTTTTCGAGGTGATGCTGCAGCCAGGCCACCGACTCGGCGTCCAGGTGGTTGGTGGGTTCGTCCAGCAGCATGATGTCGGGCTTGCTGAGCAGCAGGCGCGCCAAGGCGATGCGGCGCTTTTCACCGCCCGACAGGTCCTGAATGCTGGAGTCGTTGGGCGGGCAGCGCAGGGCGTCGATGGCCATCTCGACCTTGGAGTCGATGTCCCACAGGTCGCGGGCGTCGATGATCTCCTGGAGCTTGGTCATCTCCTCCATCAGCTCGTCGGAATAGTCCTCGCCGAGCTTGTTGGCCACTTCATTGTAGCGGTCGAAGATCAGCTTGTCCTCGCAGTCGGCGATGACATTGCCCCAGACGTCCTTGGTCGGGTCCAGCACCGGCTCCTGAGGCAGGTAGCCCCGGCGGATGCCTTCGGCGGCCTTGGCCTCGCCCGAGAACTGATCGTCCAGGCCGGCCATGATTTTCAGCAGGGTGGACTTACCCGAACCGTTGACCCCGACCACGCCGATCTTGGCGTCGGAATAGAACGACAGCCAGATGTTCTCAAAGATCTTCTTGCCGCCTGGGAAGGCCTTGGTGAGGCCTTGCATCTGGAAAATATACTGTTGCGCCATGGCTGGGCCGGATCTCGCTGGTCGGAAGTCGGGGGGACGGGCGCTGAGATAGCGGTCGGGGGCCATTTAAGCAATGTCGGCGGCCGGTCCTCGGTCCGCTTCTCGCTGTTTGGCGAGGATATTCGAAGTGGTCGAGCTTCACCGTTTCGTCGCGAGACCGTCAGCTAAGCAACATCGTTCCGTCGCTGCACCGTCGCGGAGCGCTGTTACCCGAGCCTGAGAACCGGCGCGCTCCCCGCGCGACCGGGCAGGGGATAGACCATGAAACATAATCTGATGCTGGGCGCCGCTTCGGCCGCCCTGCTGCTGCTGGCCGCCAGCCCGTCGCTGGCCGCCGAAACGCCGGCCAGCGCCGTTGACAGCGCCGCCGATGAAACCACGGTCGAAGCCATTGTCGTGCTCGGTCAAGGCCAGAGCCGCTCGGTCCAGACCCTGACGTCCGATGCCTTGTCGCTGGAAGCCGCCGGCACCAGCCCCTTGAAGGCTATCGAAAAGCTCGCCGGGGTGAACTTCCAGTCGGCCGACGCCTTCGGCGCCTACGAATGGTCGACCCGCATCTCGATCCGCGGCTTCAACCAGAACCAGCTGGGCTTCACCCTGGACGGCGTGCCGCTGGGCGACATGAGCTACGGCAATCACAACGGCCTGCACATCAGCCGCGCGATCGCGAGCGAAGATCTGGGCGAGGTGGAACTGGCGCAAGGCTCGGGCGCACTCGACACCGCCTCGACATCGAACCTGGGCGGCACACTGAAATTCAGCTCGCGCGACCCGTCGGAACAGTTTGGCATTCTGGCCGCCGTCACAGGCGGTTCGGAAAGCACCTATCGGGCCCATCTCCGCCTCGACACGGGCGTCCTGCCGAGCGGCGGGCGGGCCTATGTCAGCTACGTCAACCAGAATGGCGACAAGTGGAAGGGCGACGGTCAGCAAAAGCAGGAGCAATTTGGCTTCAAGCTGGTGCAGCCGGCCGGTCCGGCCACCCTCACCGCCTTCATCAACGGCTCCAAGCGTCGCGAGAACGACTATCAGGACCTGTCGCTGGGCATGATCAATCGCCTCGGCTACGGCTTTGACAACATCTCGGACAACTGGCCGCTCGCGGTTCGCCTGGCTGACATTGGCAACAACCGTGGCGACACGGGCACCCCGCCGACCAATCCAGCGGCCGGCTCTGTTTATCCCGCCCCGTTCACCACCATCGACGATGCCTATTTCGACGCCGCGGGCCTGCGGGACGACACCATCGGCGCGATCACCATCGATGCGCCGATCAACGAGATGATCACGCTCTCGGGCACGGTCTACGGCCACGGCAACACCGGCCAAGGCTTGTGGTTCACGCCGTACGTGCCTTCGCCTAACGCCTACACGCCCGGAGCCACCACTAACAACGCGCCGATCTCGATCCGCACCACCGAGTACGACATCAACCGGACCGGTCTGATCACCGGCGCCACCGTGACTCTGGGCGACCATCGGATCGAAGGCGGCTGGTGGTACGAGGACAACGACTTCCATCAAGCGCGTCGTTTCTACGCCCTCAACCGCGCCGCGCCGCAACGCGACAGCCTGGACTTCCAGTCCGATCCGTTCTTCACGCAATGGGCCTATCGCTTCGAAACCCTGACCAGCCAGTTCCACCTCTCGGACACCTGGTCGGTGACTGAGGCGCTCACGGTCAATGCCGGCTTCAAGTCGCTACGGGTCAAGAACGCCGCTCGGACGATCGTTGCGCCAGCCTCGGGCGCGATCGACGGTTCGATCATCTCGCGCGACAAGTTCCTGCCTCAGGTCGGAGCCAACTGGAAACTGAACGACAACAACGAGGTTTTCGGCTCGTACTCCGAAAACATCCGCGCCTTCGTCAGCGCCGCGACCGCTGGCCCGTTCTCGACCACCCAGGCCGGCTTCAACGCTATCCGCAGCACCCTAAAGCCGGAGTCCTCCAAGACCATCGAACTGGGCTGGCGCGTTCGGGGCGACGGCTTCGAGGGCGTGGTGACCGCCTATCACGTCGACTTCGAGAACCGTTTGCTGGGCACCCAGGTCGGGGCCGGCATCGTCGGCAACCCGGTCGTCCTGGCCAATGTCGGCAGCGTCGAAACCCAGGGCGTCGAAGCCGCCGGCACCTGGCGCTTCATGGCCGACTGGTCGGTGTTCGGCTCCTACGCCTATAACGACTCCAGCTACAGTGACGACGTGCGCAACGGGTCGGGCGTTCTTGTCGCCGCGACCGCTGGCAAGGAAACAGTCGATACGCCCAAGCACCTGCTCAAGACCGAGCTGGCCTACGACAACGGCGGCCTCTACGCCAAGGTCGCGGCCAACTACACCAGCGAGCGGTTCTTCACCTATACCAACGACCAGAAGGTCCCATCGCGCACCATCGTCAACCTGACCGCCGGCTATCGCTTCCAGGGCGAAGGTTTGCTGAACGGGCTGGAAGTGCAGGCCAACGTCACCAACCTGCTCGACGAGGAATATGTCTCGACGATCGGCTCGAACGGCTTTGGCAATTCGGGCGACAACCAGACCCTGCTGGCCGGCGCGCCGCGTCAGGGCTTCGTGACGATCAAGAAGCAGTTCTAGAAACCGTCAGATCCTCAAGCCTTGGGCCGGGAGGCGACTCCCGGCCCTTTGTCGTTCAAGCTTTACCAACACTCGCCGAAAGCCCGCCATGACCGATCTCTCCCGCCGTTCAGCCCTGGGTCTCTCGGCCGCCGCCTTGGCCATCGCGCCCGCCGCCCATGCCGCCATCGTGGATGCGCCGCACCCCAAGCTCGACAAGCCCGTGACCCGCATAGCCTTTGGCTCCTGCGCCAAGCAGGACAAGGACCAGCCGATCTGGGAGGCGATCTTCGCGGCTAAGCCCGACCTGTTCGTCTTCCTGGGCGACAACATCTATGCCGATACGCGCGATCCCAAGGTGATGGCCGCCAAATACGCGGCGCTGGCCGCCAAGCCGCATTTCAAGCGCCTGCGCGACACCATCCCCGTCGTCGCCATCTGGGACGACCATGACTTCGGCGAGAACGACGCCGGAGCCGACTATCCGATGAAGGCCGAGAGCCGCCGCCAGTTCTGCGATTTCTGGGGCGAGCCCGCCGACTCCGTGCGCCGCACCCGCGACGGCATCTATGCCGCCTATGTGTTCGGCCCCGCCGGCCAGCGCGTGCAGCTCATCCTTCCAGATTTGCGCTGGAACCGCACGCCCCTGGTCGAGAAGACCTTCCCGGGCGGTTACAAGGCCTGGGCCACCGCGCGCGGCCTGTCCGGCAAGGAAACGCCCGGACCTTACGACCGCATCCCCGACCTCGACGCGACCATGATCGGCGAGCCGCAATGGGCCTGGCTGGAGCAGCAACTGGCCCAGCCCGCCGACCTGCGCATCCTGGGCTCCAGCCTGCAGGTCCTGGCCGACTTCGCCGGCTGGGAGGGCTGGGTGAACTACGCCCGAGACCACCAGCGCCTGCTGGACACCGTTCGCCGCAAGAAGGCTGACCGCCTGATCTGCATCAGCGGCGACACCCACTATGCCGAGGTCTCGCGCCTGGACACCAACGTCCCCTACCCGATCTGGGACATCACCTCCTCGGGCCTTACCGAGGTCTGGCCAGTGATCCCGCCCAACGCCCTGCGCGCCTCGCCGGTTCTGCGCGAGCGCAATTTCGGCATGATCGAGATCGACTGGAGCGGCGCCGCGCCAGTGGTGACCGCGCGAGTGCATGACGAGAAGGGCGCGGTGAAGATCACGCAGGTGATCGATGCGGGGACGTTGCGGGTCGCCTGACGAAAATCCTCCCCCCAGCGGGGGAGGTGTCGGCGAAGCCGACGGAGGGGGAAGTGCTACCGGCTCATTGCGGTCTTCCCCAACCGGCCTGACGGCCGCCTCCCCCTTCAGGGGGAGGATCTGGAAACCATCAAACTTTTCCCTGCTGACAACATCGCGCCCCCGCACTAGCGTCCCGCGCCATGATCAGACCCTCGCTTACCACCCTCGCGGCGTGCCTCGCCCTGTCGTCGCCCGCTTTGGCGGAAAAGCTCTCCCCCGAACGTATCTTCGCCGATCCCAGCCTGAGCGGCCCCACGGCCAAGGGGGTGGCCCTGTCGCCAGACGGCAAGCGCGTCACCTATCTGAAGTCCAAGGCCGAGGCCGCCAACGTCCAGGACCTGTGGGCGGCTGACGTGGCCGGCGGTGAGCCCTACCGCCTGATCGACTCGGCGACCCTGTCCTCGGGCGCGAAGGAATTGTCGGAAGCCGAGAAGGCCCGCCGCGAGCGCGCCCGTGTCTCGTCGCGCGGCATCGTCGAATATAGCTGGGATAGCCAGGGCCGCTTCATCCTGGTTCCGCTGGACGGCGACCTCTATCTGGACAGCGTTTCCGACGGCAAGGTCAGCCGCCTGACGCAGACGCCAGGCGACGAGGTCGACGCCAAGGTCTCGCCGCTGGGCGGCTATGTCTCCTATGTCCGCGACCAGAACCTGTATGTGAAGCCCGTCGACGGCGGGGCCGAAAAGGCCCTGACCACCGACGGCAAGGACGCGCTGTCCTTCGGCGTCGCCGAGTTCATCGCCCAGGAAGAGCTGGATCGCTTCAGCGGCTACTGGTGGTCGCCCAGCGAAGGCCACATCGCCTATACGCGCGTCGACGAGAGCGGCGTCGACATCGTGCCCCGCGCCGACATCGGCCCCGGCGGAGCCACGGTCGTCCTGCAGCGCTATCCGCGCGCCGGCCGCCCCAATGCGGTCGTCGATCTGTTCGTACGCAACATGGCCACCGGCCAGGACGTGCAACTGGACCTGGGCACGAACAAGGACATCTATGTCGCCCGCGTCGACTGGTCGGCCAACGGCAAGACCGTCTACGTTCAGCGGCTGTCGCGCGACCAGAAGACCCTGGACCTCATCGCCTTCGACCCGACCACGGGCAAGGGCAAGACGGTCCTGACCGAAACCGACCGGCACTTCATCGAGGTCACCGAAGACTTCCGTCCCTTGAGCGATGGCACGTTCCTGTGGTCGTCGGAGAAGTCCGGCTTCAACCACCTCTATCGCCACGCCGCTGACGGCAAGCTGATCGCCCAGATCACCCGGGGCGACTGGCCCATGAGCCGGGTCGAGGGCGTCGACGAGACGCGCAAGGTCGTGATCTTCGGCGCCTCCATCGACACGCCGATCGAGCGCCGCATCTATCAGATTTCCTACACCAAGGCTCCCCAAGGCAAGAATGGCAAGCCCAAGGCCCTGACCCCGGCCGGCGGCTGGTGGACGGCCAAGGTCGCGCCCAACGGCGCCTTCGCCGGCAGTTACAGCGATCCGAATACCCCGCCCCAGACCGCCCTCTACGCCCCCGACGGCAAGCGCGTGCGTTGGATCGAGGAGAACAGGCTGGCCGAGGGGCATCCTTACTGGCCCTATGCCTCGACCTTGACCACGCCGGAATACGGAACCCTGAAGGCGGCCGACGGTGAGGCCCTGCACTACGCCCTGCTGAAGCCGGCCGATTTCGACCCGTCGAAAAAGTATCCGGCCATCGTCGCCGTCTATGGCGGCCCGCACGCCCAGAACGTCAGGAAGACCTGGCAGAGCGCGTCGGAACGGACCTATCTCGAAGCCGGCTATCTCGTCTTCCGGCTCGACAACCGTGGCACCGCCAACCGCTCGGCCAAGTTCGCGCGGGCCCTGGATCGCCGCATGGGCACGGTGGAGGTCGACGACCAGCTGGTCGGCGCCAACTATCTGAAGACCCTTCCCTATGTGGACGCCGACAAGCTGGGCGCCATGGGCTGGTCCTACGGGGGCTTCATGACCCTGATGATGCTGACCGCTGACGACAGCCCGTTCAAGGCCGGCGCCGCCGGGGCTCCGCCGACCGAGTGGGGCCTTTACGACACCGCCTATACCGAGCGCTATATGGGCAAGCCGGAAGAGAACAAGGACGGTTATGCCCGCTCCGACAGCCTCAACCTGCTCCACAAGCTAAAGCCTGGCAGCCTGCTGTTGCTGCATGGCATGGCCGACGACAACGTGATCTTCGAAAACAGCACCCGCCTGATGGCGGCTCTGCAGAAGAAGGCCATCCCGTTCGAAATGGCGCTCTATCCCGGCGAGCGTCACAGCGCGCCCGGCAGCAAGACCAAGGGCCTGAGCGTTCTGAAGACCCACCTGGAATTCTTCGGGCGCAAGCTTAAGGGCCAGTAGCCCCGCAGCCACCGTTCGCGGCGTCCGCTGCGAACGGTGGCTGCGTCAGAATGCCCGCCCTTGCTGACCATTTGTCGCGGGCCTGCGGCGCGAAGCACTCTCTACCCTCGTCTGCGCTGATGTGAGGAAGCGCTATGACGAAGATCACCGACGAAGCCGTCGAATTGCTGATCCACGCGGTCAAGGACGCGCTGGAACAGGGCCTCGCCTCCGAGTCGGATCTCGAGGAGTGGCTGCTTGCGGCGATCACGCTGGAAGAAATGGCTCTCGAAGACGAGCGCGACGCCCGGCAGGCCCGCACCATGGCGGCTTGGATGCACTCGGCGGCGACGCTGCACTAAGGCGAGCATGGCGGCTGAGTACGGGAACAGGCCGCGCTCCATCCCCGTTCTTTTCAGAACAAACCCCAGCCAGATCAGCGGCTTGCAAAATTCTTGATCGCCCCAATCCTCGGCGCTGAAACCGCCCGCATAATCGATCTCACCTGACAGCACGGGAAGGGCGTCCGGCCGGCGACCAGCGACGGCTGTCAGGGGTGATCGAGCGGGGTTTGCCGGAGTCGCGAGAGCGGGACCGGCGGACTTAATCAGAGGACAGGGGACGTAAACCTGTCCATCGGGGATCTGCCAGGGTGCCCGCCCGTCCGAAGGTTCGTTCCGGGTCCCCGGGAAGACCGTGGCTGCAGCTCAAGGGCTGGGTCCGGTTTCGAAGGGGGCAAGCCCGGATGGGGGCAAAAGGTTGAACGAGACCTGCGCGCCCCGGCCTGAGGGATAACGATCACGCGGAGCGTCTGCCTTCGTCGAAACGGTAATTCTACACCCTCACATCCGGGCGAGGCCCGGGCGCTCCGCGACCCTTCCCACCAACTCGGCGGTTTCCCGCGTGAGGTTGCGAAACTGCGCGTACACGCCCCAATTTCCCCTCTGGCGCTGAGACTTCCGTTACGTCTACAGTCCCCTCAACAATTAGAACAAATGTTTGAAGGGAGAGAGCCAGCATGGCTGACGCGATCGCGTCCAGCGGGACCAAACCGCTGTATTCCAACGGCTACAGGGCCACGGTGCTGGGGCTGCTGCTCGCAACCTACACCTTCAATTTCATCGATCGCACGATCATCGCCACCATCGGTCAGGCCATCAAGGTCGACCTGAAACTGACCGACACCCAGCTGGGCCTGCTGGGCGGGCTCTACTTCGCCCTCCTCTACACCCTGCTGGGCATTCCCATCGCGAGGCTGGCCGAGCGCTGGAACCGGGTGACGATCATCTCGGTGTCGCTGGTGATCTGGTCGGGCTTCACCGCCCTGTGCGGCAGCGCCGCCAACTTTGCCCAGCTGGCCGCCTATCGCTTCGGGGTCGGCATCGGCGAGGCGGGCTGCTCACCGCCCAGCCATTCGCTGATCAGCGACTATTACGCGCCCAAGCAGCGGGCCACGGCCCTGTCGATCTATTCGTTCGGCATCCCGCTGGGCACCATGTTCGGCGCGGTGGCCGGCGGCTGGCTAGCCCAGGAATTCAGCTGGCGCGTCGCCTTCGTGATCGTCGGCCTGCCCGGCATCATACTGGCGGTGATCGTCAAGATGGTGGTCAAGGAGCCGCCGCGCGGCCACTCCGAGATGAAGGAGCTGCCCCTCGAGGCCGAGGACGTTGTCGTTGAGCCCCCCAAGCCGGCCTTCTCGATGGGCAACGAATTCAGCGAGATGTGGGCTGTGACCAAGGTGCTGTTTGGCAAATGGCCCGTGCTGCACATGGTGCTGGGCGTGACCATCGCCTCGTTCGGCTCGTACGGCTCCGGCGCCTTCGTGCCCTCCTATTTCGTTCGCGAGTTCGGCCTGGGCTTGGCCCAGGTGGGCCTGATCACCGGCCTGATCGGCGGCTTCTCGGCCGGCATCGGCACCCTGGTCGGCGGCTTCCTCAGCGATTGGGCCGGTAAGAAGAGCGCCAAATGGTACGCCTGGACGCCAGCCATCGGCCTCATCGTCTGCACGCCGATCTATATCCTGGCCTATCTGCAGACCAGCTGGCAGGCCACGGCCATGATCCTGCTAGTGCCGGGCATCTTCCACTACGTCTATCTGGCCCCGACCTTCGGCGTCGTGCAGAACTCGGTCGATCCGCGCCGCCGGGCCACCGCTACGGCCATCCTGTTCTTCTTCCTGAACCTGATCGCTCTAGGCGGCGGACCCGTCTTCACTGGCTGGCTGATCGACCACCTGGCCCAGTACAACTTCAACACGCCTAACCCGGGCGGCCTGATCGCCTCGCTGTTCGGCTCGTTTGGCCTGCCGGAAACCGCGACCAACTTCGCGGCCGCCTGCCCCGGCGGCGTCGCGCCCAAGGGCTCGCCGATCGAACTGGCCGACCAGTGCCGCACCACCCTGGCCCTGGCCAGCCGCCAGGGGATCATCGTCTCGCTGTGCTTCTACGCCTGGGCTGGACTGCACTACGCCCTGGCGGGCATCGGCATGGTCAAGCACATGCAGGAACGGGCGGTGGCTCAGGCTTAGGGCATCCCCAAGCGCCACCTCTTCTCCGCTCTCCCCGGCGAAAGCCGGGGTCCAGATCGAACCCGGGGAGGTGGCGTCTACGGCCTTGATCGAGGGCGCGTCATCACCAGACGCTCAGGCCAGATCTGGGCCCCGGCCTTCGCCGGGGAGAGCGGGTTTTTGGAAAGTTCAGGTGGTGAAAACCCGCCCCTCGCGGACAACCACCGGCCAGGGCGACAACCTAGCCCCCTTGCAAGGACCACCGACGCAGGTCCCTTCCTCTACTGTGAACATCGCCCCATGCCAGGAACAGGCGATCAGCCCTCCATCCGGCGTCAGATACTGGTCTAACACTTGAGCCAATGGCAGGCCGGCATGCGGGCAGCGGTCGACATAGCCAAACACCGCCTCGCCCCGCCGGACCACGAAGCCGTGGAAACGGTTAGTTCCGATCTGCAGCACATAGTTCCGCGCGGCGCCGTCGGCGATCAACTCCAAAGGCCCGAGGTTCACCCCCGCCGGCGTCGTCCAGACACGGCCAGCGAGGGTAATCTCATCGCTCAAACGCGCTCGACCGTCTGCTCGATGGCCCCGAAGATCGAGTGGCCCTTGGCGTCCTTCATCTCGATCCGCACGGTGTCGCCGCCCAGCAGGAATGGCGTCCTGGCCTTGCCATGCACCAAGGTCTCGACGGTGCGCAGCTCGGCCAGGCACGAATAGCCCAGGCCGCCCTCGGCCACCGGCTTGCCCGGTCCCTCGTCGGCGCCGCGATTGCTGACCGTGCCCGAGCCGATGACGGTGCCCGCCGACAGGGCGCGGGTCTTGGCGGCGTGGGCCACCAGGGTCCCGAAGTCGAAGGTCATGTCGACACCCGCGTCGGCCTTGCCGAAGTCATCGCCGTTCAGCGACACCAGCAGCGGGCCGTGCAGCTTGCCGTTCTTCCAGGCGTCACCCAGCAGGGCCGGCGTCACGGCGACAGGCGAGAAGGCGCTGGCCGGCTTGGACTGCACGAAGCCAAAACCCTTGCCCAGCTCGTCCGGGATCAGGTTGCGAAGCGACACGTCGTTGCAGAGCATCACCAGCTTGATCGCCGCCAAGGCCTCTTGCCGGGTCGCGCCCAGCGGCACGTCGCCGACGATCACCGCTACCTCGCCTTCAAGGTCGCAACCCCAGGCCGCGTCAGCCAGCGGGATGTCGTCGCGCGGCCCCAGGAACCCGTCGGACGCGCCCTGATACATCAACGGATCAGTCCAGAAGGTCTCGGGCATCTCGGCGCCGCGCGCCCGCCGCACCAGCTGGACGTGGTTCACATAGGCGCTGCCGTCCAACCACTGGAAAGCGCGAGGCAAGGGGCTGGCGGCGTCGTGCTCGTGGAAGCGCTCCTTGGGAACGCCGCCGTGCTCAAGGCTCTCGGCCAGGCCGCGCAGCAGCGCTTCGCATCGTCCCCAGTCATCCAGCGCCGCCTGGAGGGTAGGCGCGATGGTCGCTGCATCCGTGAACCAGGCCAGGTCGTTGGAGACCACCACCAGCCGGCCGTCGCGGCCGCCTTTGAGAGACGCGAGCTTCATGGGCGCTTCCTCTTTATCGTTATCGTTATCGTTAAGGCAGGCGAGCCTTGGGGAAGCCCGACCAGCAGGCGTCATAGTCGGCCTGAAGCGACGAATGCTCCAGAGCAAATCGCGTAGGGCGTATCACCCATCGGCTTTCAAACATGAAGGCCAGGGTATTCTCAATTTTTTGCGGCTTCAGATCGGCCGCCACCGCGCCCTGCCAGCTGGCCAGATCGGGTCCGTGATCGCTCATGGCGTTGTGCAGACTGGCGCCGCCGGGCGAGAAGCCGCCGGCCTTGGCGTCATAGGCCCCGTGCACCAGGCCCATGAACTCGCTCATCACGTTGCGATGGAACCAGGGCGGGCGAAACGTGTGCTCGGCGACCATCCAGCGCGGCGGGAAGATCACGAAGTCGCAATTGGCGGTGCCGGGGATCTCGCTGGGCGAGGTCAGCACCGTGAAGATCGAAGGATCGGGATGGTCGAAGCTGACCGTGTTGATCGTGTTGAACCGGGAGAGATCGTATTTGCAGGGCGCGAGGTTGCCGTGCCAGGCGACCACGTCGAGTGGGCTATGATCCCACTGGCTGGCCCACAGGCCGCCCTGAAACTTCTGGATCACCTGGGTCGGCGCCTCGATATCCTCGAACGCTGCGACGGGTGTTTCGAAATCGCGCGGATTGGCCAGACCGTTGGAGCCGATGGGACCCAGGTCCGGCAGCTTGAACGCCGCGCCATAGTTCTCGCAGACATAGCCGCGCGAGGGTCCCTCGACCTCGACCCGGAAGCGCACGCCGCGCGGGATCAGGGCGATCTCGCCCGGCCCGGCGGTCAGGACGCCCAGTTCGGTGACGATCGTCAGCACGCCCTGATGCGGCACGATCAGCAGCTCGCCGTCGGCGTTCTGGAACACCCGGTTCCGCATCGAGGCGTTGGCGAGATACAGGTGAACACCGATCCCGGCCTGGGTCGCCACGTCGCCGTTGCCGGCCAGGGTTCTCAGGCCATCGACGAAGTCGGTCGGCACATCCGGAACCGTGATGGGATCCCAACGCAGGCGGTTCGGCGTGACCGGACCTTCAAAGGGTCCGCTGGCTAGCGTCGGCTGGGTGTAGGGCTCATAGCGACCGTGGCCGGCGCTCGGCCTCAGGCGATAGAGCCAGCTGCGGCGGTTCTCATGGCGCGGCGCGGTGAAGGCCGTGCCCGACAGCTGCTCGGCATAGAGCCCGAACGGAACCTGCTGCGGCGAGTTCTGGCCGACCGGCAGGGCGCCAGGTACGGCCTCGGTGGCGAAGTGATTGCCGAAGCCGGATTGGTAGCGGAGGTCCATGGTTGGTCCCTGGCTCGTTTCTCTAAGCACCCATAACATTCTCATCGCGGACAAGCCCGGCGAAAGCCGGGCGTAGATCCGGGACCGCCGAAAGCGCCGCGCTCAGCGTCGGTCCCGGATCTTCGCGCTACGCCCCCGGCTCAAGGCCGGGGCGGGATGACAACCGTAATGGATCAAGGCTCG
Organism: Caulobacter sp. DWR1-3-2b1; assembly: GCF_049895765.1. Lineage (NCBI taxonomy): Bacteria > Pseudomonadati > Pseudomonadota > Alphaproteobacteria > Caulobacterales > Caulobacteraceae > Caulobacter > Caulobacter sp. DWR1-3-2b1. The sequence goes on along the minus strand of NZ_JAFCSZ010000012.1, from coordinate 93,976 downwards.
ACCGTGATCACGCCGCGGCGGATCTGGTCCAGCTCGATGCTTTCGAACAGGGCCTGGAAGTTGCCGTTGCCGAAGCCCTCATTGCCCTTGCGCTGGATGATCTCGAAGAAGATCGGGCCAAACAGGTTTTCGGTGAAGATCTGCAGCAGCAGGCCTTCCTCGCCGACATTGCCGTCCAGCAGGATGCGGTTCTTGCGCAGACGCTCGGTGTCTTCGCCATGGCCGGGAACGCGCGTGTCGACCAGCTCGTAATAGGTCTCGATGGTGTCCTGCAGCTTCACGCCCCTGGCGCGCAGCTTCTCGACGGTCTCGTAGATATCCGGCGTGGTCAGGGCCAGGTGCTGGATGCCCTCGCCATTGTACTGGCGGATGAACTCCTCGATCTGGCTCTGGTCGTCCTGGCTCTCGTTGAGCGGGATGCGAATGGCCTTGTCGGGCGCGATCATCGCCTGGCTGAACAGGCCGGTCGCCTGACCCTTGATGTCGAAATACTTCTGCTCCTCGAAGCCGAAGACGTCGCGGTAGAAGGTTGACCATGTGCGCATCTGGCCGCGCTTGACGTTGTGGGTCAGGTGATCGAGCAGATCCAGGCCCACATTGTTCTTGGCCTCGGCAAGAGCCGCGCCCGGAACCTGGTCCCAGCTGTCATAGATCGTGCCCAGGTCGCCGTGTCGCTCGACCAGATACAGCATCGAGCCGCCGATGCCCTCCAGCACGCGAGCGCCGGCCCCCAGCACCGTCTTGCTGGCGTCGGCGGCGACCGCGCCGCGCTTCAGCGCTTCGGCATAGGCCGTCTCGACGTTCTCGACGCGGAAGGCCATGCCGTTGGCCGACGGGCCATGGGCGGCGCGGAACTCAGCGACGTGGCCGGTCGTCTCTTCATTGATCAGCAGGTTGATGCGCCCCTGCTTGTAGCGGGTCACGGCCTTGGTCGGATGCTTGCTGGCGGGGACGAAGCCCAGCGCCTCGAACAGCGCCTTCATGGCGGCCGGATCGGGGCTGGTGAATTCAACGAACTCGAAGCCATCAAGGCCGAGCGGATTTTGGGCGGTCATAGGCATGGACATGTCTCCCAAGGCTCAGCGTGCGAGCGCGGCCGGCAAGGCGGCAATCAAGCGGTCATTGTCGACCGGACGGCCGATGGTGATGCGGACCCAGCCGCCGGCCACGGGGGTCGGGCGGATGATAAGCCCTTCCTGCAGCAAACGCGCGGTCGTCGCTTCCGGGCCGGCCGGCGAGCGCAGGAACACGAAATTGGCCTCGCTCTTGGTGTGCTCGACGCCCATGGCGTCCAGCGCCGCTTCGACGCGACCGCGTTCGGCGATAGTCAGGGCGACTGTGCGCTCCAGATGCTCAAGGTCGGCCAGGGCGGCCAGGGCCGCGGCTTGGCTGATCGAGGTTACGTTGAAGGGCGGACGCAGGCGATCCAGATAGCCGACCAGCTCGGCTGACGAGGCGACGCCATAGCCCACCCGCATGCCGGCCAGGCCATAGGCCTTGGAGAAGGTGCGCGCCGACACCCAGGGCCCGCCCCAGGCTTCCAGCAGGGCGAAGATGTTGAAGGCCTCGTGATACTCGCGATAGGCCTCATCGATAAAGACCAGGGTCGAGCGCGGCGTGACGGCCAGGATCTCGCCAATATCGACGCCGCTCATCGCATTGCCGGTCGGATTGTTGGGCGTGCACAGGACCAGCAGCTTGGGTCCCTTGGACGCCTCGACCTTGAAGGCCTCGACGTCGAGATCAAAATTGGCCAGGCGTGGCACGTCGACGATGGTCGCCTCGGCGCATTTCGCGAAGATCTCGTAGGCCGGGAATGTAGGGGTCGACAGCAGGATCGTCTCGCCCGGCGCGATCACGGCACGGAACAGGTAGTCGATCAGCGCCTCGGAGCCCGGCGAGACCACGATCCGGGCCGGGTCGACTGACAGACTGGAGCCCAGGGCGTCGCGCAGGGTCTCGCAATAGGGGTCGGGATAGATCTCGGACGAGGCTAGGGCGGCCTGGACGGCGGCGACCACCGTCGGGCTTGGGCCCAACAGGTTCTCGTTGCTGGCCAGCTTGGAGAGGTCCGTGCGACCCGCGCGGCGGCCGGCCTCGGCCAGGGTCATGCCGGCCTTGTAGGCCTGGACGGTTTCAAGGGCCGCGCGGATGGGCGACGGGACGGCCGAAGCCAAGGGCTTCTGGTCGACAACCAGCATGGAAACCGCTCCTCGAATGAACAGCGGTGAAAATAGCGGGAAGCCGAAGTCAGAACCTGTCGATCACGACCAGAAGGACCCATATCTTTGCCATATAGTGCCAATCAGATGACGAAACCTGCTTGTATCTGTTTGGCGTCGCTAGTCCAGATAGTCGAGCGGCAAGGCGGTCGAGTCCTTGATGGTGTCGAGCACGAAGCTGGAGCGGATGTCCTTCACCGCCGGCATCTTCAGCAGGCGTTTCATGGTGAAGTCGGCATAGGCGTCGAGATTGGGCACGACCACCTTCAGCAGATAGTCGTAGCCGCCGGTCATGACGTAGCAGCCCACTACCTCAGGCTCACGCAAGACGGCCTCGCGGAAAGCCTCGGCGGCGGTCTCGGTATGGCGGTCGACCTGGACTTCCACATAGGCCAGCACGTCCAGCCTGGCCTTGCGCCGGTCCAGGAGCGCGACATAGCCGGCGATCAGGCCAGTGGCCTCCAGTTGCTTGACCCGACGCAGGCAGGGACTGGGCGAAAGCCCTACCCGCTCGGCCAGGTCGACGTTCGAGATCTTGCCGTCCTCCTGGAGGATCTGGAGGATCTTGCGATCGGCGCGGGTGAGCTTCATGTGACCGGGTTCGGCAGGGGGCTGGCAGGAAATGCCAAGTCTATAGCAAGTCCTCCGCCTAGCGGGGGAGGAGATCGCAAAGCGATCGGAGGGGAGGTAGCTGCAACGTCATTGCCGACTAACCCCACCGGCCTTCGAGGGGGGGACCCAAGCAGCAAAACGCCCGGAGCTTTCACCCCGGGCGCTTCAGAATTCAAACCCTGATCGAACCGATCAGTTGGCCAGGCGACGCAGGAAGGACGGAATTTCAAGGTCCTCGCCTTCGTCGATCTGTTGGGCTTCCATCGGTTGGTGGGCCGGACGGACGCCGGACGTTGAGCGAGCTTGCGGCTGCTGTTGCGGCGCGGGCGGCTGGTAATCGCGTTGGCGACCGCCACCAAACAGGCTCATCCAACCGCCGGACTTCTGCGGCTGACGGTCGGCATAGTGCTGCTCAGTATAGAGCGGCGCATCCTCGGCTTCCTCGACCATCGGATCGACGATCCGGGTGACGGTGCGGGGAGCCGGGGTGGTGATCCGAGGCTCGGGGGTGGCCCCGGACACGACGGGTTCTTCGAAATAGAGATCGGCTTGCGGCGCCTGGGCGACGACTTCCGACTGGGGCTCACAGGCGGACTCGGGCGCGTAGGAGGTCGGCTGGGCGGCCGGACGGTCGAACGGGCGGGCTTCGTAGCGCGAGGTCGGACGACCCGGCTCGGGCTGCGGGGCCGGACGCGTGGTGTCGACGATCAGCGGCGCTGTCGTGGTGTTGCGCGTGACGGGCTTGGGCTCGATCTGGGCGATCGAGGAGCCGTCCATGCCGGTGGCGACCACCGAGACGCGGATGACGCCTTCCAGCGACGGATCGAAAGCCGCGCCGAAGATGATGTTGGCTTCCGGATCGACCTGATCCGAGATCGCGTTGGCGGCTTCGTCAACCTCAAGAAGGGTCATGTCCATGCCGCCGGTCACGTTGACCAGTACAGCCTTGGCGCCCTTCAGCGAGACTTCGTCCAGCAGCGGGTTGGCGATGGCGTTCTGGGCAGCCATCAGGGCGCGGTCTTCGCCGGTGCCCTCGCCGGTGCCCATCATTGCCTTGCCCATCTCGGTCATGACCGTGCGGACGTCGGCGAAGTCGAGGTTGATCAGGCCCGGCAGAACCATCAGGTCGGTGATCGAGCGAACGCCGGAGTGCAGGACCTGGTCGGCCATGCCGAAGGCTTCGGCGAAGGTCGTGCGCTCGTTGGCGACACGGAACAGGTTCTGGTTCGGAATGACGATCAGGGTGTCGACATAACGTTGCAGCTCGCCGATGCCAGCGTCGGCCAGACGCATGCGGTGACGACCTTCGAAGTGGAAGGGCTTGGTCACGACGCCAACGGTCAGGATGCCACGCTCGCGAGCGCACTTGGCGATGATCGGGGCCGCGCCGGTGCCGGTGCCGCCGCCCATGCCTGCGGTGATGAAGACCATGTGAGCGCCATCGAGATGCTCGCCGATCTCCGGGAAGCTCTCTTCGGCCGCGCTCATGCCCACTTCGGGGTGCGCGCCGGCGCCCAGGCCCTGCGTGACTTGCACGCCGAGCTGGATACGACGGTCGGTCTTGGCGAACTGGAGTTGTTGCGCGTCGGTATTGGCGACCACGAACTCAACACCTTCGAGGCCCGCCTCGATCATGTTGTTGACGGCGTTACCGCCAGCGCCGCCGACGCCGAACACGACGATACGCGGCTTCAGTTCAGTGGTGCGCGGCGCAGAAAGTGAAATAGCCATGGAACCCTCGCGACCTTACGCCGAAATCGTCAAACAAGACCCCGGCGGTTCAACCGTCGGGAACGCCTCGACGATCGGGTTAACAAAACAACCACCATCGTTAATCGGCGGTTAACTGCATAATATGAGTCGGGGACAGGTCGAGCGCTGCCAGAGCACAATTCGTGCTCCATCAACAGAATCTCTTGGGAGTCCAAGGGTTCCGCGCTGGTGTTGATAGTTGATGCGACCGAACGCCGCTGTCGTCTATTTCGAGAACAGACGAGAGCTTGACCACGCTCTCAAGCGTGGCCTTTGGCGACAACCGTTAAAGATTGTCGCGAAGCCAGGCGGCGGCCTTGGCCATGGGGCTGGCGTTCGGATCCATCGGACGCTTGCGCAGGGCGGCGGTCGCCAGAGCCTTGGGCGAAACCACCTCGCGCGGACCGAAGGCCGAGCGATGCAGCACGCCGGCGGCGGCGCAGAACGCCGGACCGGAGGCGGCGTCGGCCAGATGCGGCACCCGACGCGGACGGCCCAGGCGGACCGGGCGATCAAACACCCGCACCGCGACTTCACGAACGCCGGCAAGCTGGCTGGCGCCGCCGGTCAGGACGATGCCGGCGCCCGGCTCGACCGGCGCGCCTGAGGCCTTCAGGCGCTCGCGCAGCAGTTCCAGGGTCTCTTCGACGCGCGGCTGGATTATGCCCTTCAGCAAGCTGCGGGGCGCGATCACTGGACCAGCGCCCGGATCGTCGCCGCGCGGCGGGGCCTCGATCATCTCGCGGTCTTCATTGGCCGAGGCTATGGCCGAGCCGTGGAGGGTCTTGATGCGCTCGGCGCCGGCGACCGAGGTCTGCAGGCCGCGCGCGATGTCCTGGGTTACGTGGCCGCCACCGACGGCAAGGCTGTCGACGTGGCAGAGAGCGCCGTTGTTGAACACCGCCACCGAGGTCGAGCCACCGCCCATGTCGATGCAGACGGCGCCGAGGTCCATCTCGTCCTCTTCCAGGGCCGCCAGGGCCGAGGCGAAGGGCGCAGCGACCACGCCCTCGAAGGACAGGTGGGCGCGTTCGACGCAGTGGGCCAGGGTGTGGAAAACGTTCTCGTTGATCGAGACGACCAGCAGCTCCAGGCCCAGAGCCCGGCCGAACATGGCGCGCGGATCGCGGATGCCGCGCTGACCGTCGACCGACCAGGCGATGGGCAGCAGGTGGATCGGCTTGCGGCCGGGGATCTTGACCTGGGCCAAAGCCGAGGCGATGGCGCGCGACAGGTCGCCGTCAGCGATCGGTCGCGCGCCCAGCGAAACCTGGGTGTGGACGCGATTGCTGGCCAGCTGGCCACCTGCCGTGCAGACCGACACGCCCTGGACGTTGACGCCCGCGACCGTCTCGGCGCGCTCGACCGCCTGGGCGATGGCCTGGGCGGCCTCGTCCAGATTGACGATCGCCCCGCCACGCACGCCGCGTGACTGCACATAGCCGACGCCGGCCGTGGTCAGGGTGCGGTTGTCGCGATGAATGCCGTCGGCCTTCATGATGAAGCAGGTGACCTTGGACGCGCCCAGATCGACAGCCGCGACCGCAGGCTGACGAACGAGCGTCGCCTTCAAGCCGTCACGGGCCTGTTTCCGATCTTCCAGTCGCGACATCGCTATCGTCACCTCAACACCATCACGCTACGCACCGCCTGCCACGGTCTGCCCAGGCAGAGCCGCGTCGCGGGGTCTCACAGCCACCATCTCGGGATCGCGCAGGTCGATACGCGCAAACCCCAGATCGAGGATTCTTTGTCTCTGGTCCAACTGATCCAGCTGGATCAGTGCAGATTCTTCGTCGATCGCCGGTAGCTGGATCAGCGAGCCGTCCTTCAGACGCAGATCCCAGCGGCGATCGTCGACGCGCACCAGCGCTTCGAGACGGTCGCGCAGGCGAGGCCGGGCAGCCACGGCCGGCAGAATGGAACCGGCGGCCTGATCGGCCCCCTGCCCCACCACCAGCGGCAGTTGCGGGAAGCGGGAGGCGTCGGCCTCGGTGATCACTCGACCCTCGCCGTCGATGACCCGCATCCGACCGCCGCTCTGCCAGACGGCGAGCGCGGGGCGTTCCTTAACGGCGATGACCACGGTGTCGGGCAGCAGGCGCACGACCTTGGCTTCCTTGACCCAGCCCACCGTCTCCACGCGCTGGCGGATGTCGGCGAGACGCAGGCCCAGGGTGGGCTGGTCGAGATAGAGGCCCGAAGCGCGCATGATGTCGGCCTGGGCCGGCCCGGAGGCGCCCTGGATGTGCACGGTCTTGAGCTTGAAACCGGCCGTCGCGAACTCGCTGTCCACGCCCTGGCGCGCAGCCGTGACGAGGCGCTCGGCCCGATGGCCGGTCGCGAGCATCACCACAAGCCCAAGGCCAAGAGCCGCCCCTGCGACACCGAGCGCGAACGCGGGTGAAAGACCCACGCCCTTGGCGGCATGCAGCTTTGCGGCCGGCTGAGCCCCTTTGGGAGCAGCCGAACGAGCCTTATTCGGACTTGCGGGCACTTCGGCCCGAGGGCGCCTAGGCTTAGGCGATCCCCCCCGCACTACAGCGGGCATAAGCGTCCTCCACGATCCAGAGCACTAGTTGATCAAACGAAATCCCGACGTGGTCGGCTTGCTCGGGGACGAGCGAAGTCGGTGTCATGCCGGGCTGCGTATTGACCTCTAGAAGGACCAGAAGGTCGTTAATGTCGTCATAACGGAAGTCAGATCGGGTTACACCTTGGCAACCAAGAGCTGTGTGGCCAAGCTCCGCCATCCGCATGGCCCGATCCCTTACGGCGTCAGGGATTGGGGCTGGCAGGACGTGGATGGAACCGCCTTCAGAGTACTTGGCGTCATAGTCATAGAAACCTGTGGACGAGCGAATATCGGTTACCGCCAGAGCCCTGGGACCATTTGACTCACCCATCACGGCGACGGCCAGCTCAAGGCCGCGGATATAGGGCTCGACCATGACCTCTTCGCCGTAAGTCCAGGAGGGTGAAGACAATTCTTCCGGCGGGCGGTTGGCGCCTTCGAAAACCAGGAATACACCAACCGAAGATCCCTCGGCATTGGGCTTCACCACGTAGGGTGGCTGCATCACATGGTCACGTGCGACGTCGTGGCGGCTGAAAAGCCCGCCGCCGGGCACGATTACGCCAGAAGCCGCCAGCACGGCCTTGGCCTTGGCCTTGTCCATCGCCAGGGCCGAGGCCAGGACGCCCGAGTGGGTGTAGCCGATCTTCAGGGTTTCCAGCACGCCCTGGACGCAGCCGTCTTCGCCCCATTCGCCATGCAAGGCGTTAAAGACCAGGTCCGGCGCGACCTTGGTCAGCATCTGGGCGATATCCCTGACCGGATCGATGCGGGTGACCTTCGCGCCCAGCCGCTCCAGCGCGTCGGCGCACTCCCGCCCCGAGACCAGGCTGACCTCGCGCTCGGAAGACGGGCCGCCGAGCAGGACGGCGATGTGGCGACCGGAGAGAGGGAGGGTCATGGTGGGGCTCGACGAAGCGCGGATGGTGAGCGCCACTCCTAGTGAGCGACGGCGGTCCTGCCAACTGCCGAGACGCCCCCTCCGTAACGTCGCCTATCGGCGCCGCGCCACCTCCCCCGCAAGCGGGGCAGGTGGAGAGCGGCTGAACCTCCTGCCCCGTGAAACGGGGGAGGTGGCGCGCTGCGAATACGCAGCGTGGCGGAGGGGGCGTCCAGCGCTGGCCGTTAGTGACTTGCCGCCGCCGCAGCCGGCTTCAGCGCCCGGAAGTCGATGTCGCTGTCGGCTACCAGATAGAGGAAGCTCGCCCAGGCCGCGACGTTCTGCGCCAGTTCGTCCGGGCGCACCTTGTTCAGCGTATCATCGGCCGTGTGATGGTAGTCGAAGTAGCGGCTGGCGTCCTGGTTCAGGTTGATCACCGGCACGCCGGCCTCCTCGATGCCGCCGATATCGGCGCCGCCATGGGCGGCTGGCGCTCGGTTCAGATAGATCTTCAGAGGCATGAGGACGCGCGTCGCGGTCTTGATCACCGGATGATCCAGCGAACCGGCCGGAACCTGCAGGCTGTAGATGCGGTCGGCGCCGGTGTCGCTCTCGCCGGCCAGGACGATCTTGGACAGTCCATCCTTGTTGGCGGCCAGATAGGCGTCGGACGAGCCGCCGCTTTCCTCAGAGCCCCACATCACGACGCGGATGGTGCGCTTGGGATGCTTGGGCAGGTCGCCGATCAGCTTGGCGGCGGCCGTGGTGATGGCGACGCCCGTGGCGTCGTCCAGCGCGCCGGTGCCGACGTCCCAGCTGTCCAGATGGCCGCCGATGACGATCACTTCGTCAGGCTTTTCCGAGCCCCTGATGTCGCCCGAGATGTTCCAGGCCACGTCCTTGGGATCGAAGCTGGATTGCAGTTTCAGCTTGATGCGCAGCGGACCCTTGGCGGCCAGGCGTTGCAGTTGCTCGGCTTCCGGCACACCGATAGCGGCGGCAGGGATGGTGACGACGCCATCGCCATTGGCGGTGCTGCCCGTGTGGGGCACCGAGGAGTCCGAGGTCGAGATCGAGCGGATCAGCATGGCTACAGCGCCGCGCTTGGCGGCCTCCACCGGTCCGGCCCGGCGCGAAATGCCAGCGATACCGTAGCCGGCGCCGTCCTGCGCCATGACCATGGGCTGGGTGATCACGACGATCTTGCCCTTCAGCGCGCCTTCCGGCGCGGCGATCATCTCGGCGTAGGTCTTGAACAGCGCCACCTCGGCCTCGACGCCCTCGGGCGGGGTCGAGATCGTGCGGCCCAGACCCAAGACGTTGAGGTTCATGGCATAGGGCGCCATCAGCCAACCGCTCTCCTCGCCGCGCGTCCAGGACGGCTTGGCGAATTCGTCGACCTTGATGTTGGTGAAGCCCAGCGCCTTGAACTTGGCCACGCCCCAGTCCTTGGCCTTCTCCATGGCCGGCGAGCCGACGACGCGCGGGCCGATATTGGTGGTCAGGTCCTCGGTGATATCCCAGGCGAGGTGGTCGCGCAGGGCCTTGTCGCGTAGGCCCTCGGCCACCGCGGCGTCCTGAGCGAAAGCGGAACCGGCCATCAGGGCGGAAACGGCGGCGGCGGTCAGCAGGGTGCGGAACATGCGCGAGGATTCTCCGGAATTTGAGACAATCTCATAGCACCGGCGCTCGCCCGAAACAGGCAACAACCGGATGAACTATCGGTAACCTTCGGTCTGCCCGGCTTTGAGCCGCTCAGCTCAAGGCTGTCATCCCGGACAAGCGCGCAGCGCCCTATCCCGGCCGTCCGATGCGTTTTATTTCCCAATCCAGCTGGATTCCGGTCTGGGCCAGAACATCGGCGCGCACCGCATCGCCCAGCCCTTCCAGATCGGCCGCCGTGGCCTCGCCGGTGTTGATCAGGAAGTTGGAGTGCAGCGGGCTGAACATCGCCCCGCCAAACGGTTTTCCGCGCCAGCCGGCCTCGTCGACCAGCTTCCACGAGGAGTGGCCTGGCGGGTTCTTGAACGTCGAGCCGCCGGTCTTTTCGCGGATCGGCTGGGTGGTCTCGCGGCGCGAGGTGATCTGCGCCATGCGGTCGCGCACATCGGCTGGATCATCAGGCGTTCCCCGGAACATCGCCTGCACCCAGAACATGCTGTTGGCCGGCACCACCGTGTGGCGATAGGTGAAGCCGAAGTCTTCGTTGTTCCAGACCTTGATCTCGCCGCTCCGGTCATAGCCCCAGGCGCTGACCAGGATGTCCTTGGTCTCCCGGCCGTAGCAGCCAGCATTCATGGTCAGGGCGCCGCCCACCGTGCCGGGAATGCCGACGAAGAATTCCAGCCCGGTCAGGCCCGCCCTGGCCGCAGCCCGGGCGACCGAAGCGTCCAGCGCCGCCGGCCCGGCGATGATCAGGTTCTCCTCGGCGTCGACCGTAACCTCGCCAAAGGCTCGCCCGGCGCAGCGAATGACGACGCCTTCGACTCCCCCGTCGCGAATGATCACATTGGAGCCCACGCCCAGCGCCTGGACCGGGACCTCGAGCGGCAGAGCCTTGAGGAAGTCGCGCAGATCGTCGGCGTCAACCGGCAGGAACAGCACCTCAGCTGGACCGCCGACCCGGAACCAGGTGAACGGCCCTAAAGGCTCGTCGAACAGCAGCTTGCCGCGAACGGCGGGGAGGTTCGCCTTCCAGCTCACTTGCCCCTCGCTCACTGGGCCAGCGCTTCCAACTGACCCGGCAGGGCGTAGGCCCAGGTGGTGATGTCCCCGGCCCCCAGCAGCACAACGAGGTCGCCGCTGGTCGCCTCGGCGGCGACCAGGGCCGGCAGGGCTGCGGGGCCTTCCAGCGCCAAGGCCCGGCGGTGGCCGAACTTCTTGAGACCCTCGACCAGGGCGTCGCGGTCGATGCCCTCGATGGGGCTCTCGCCGGCCGTGTAGACGTCGGCGACGATCACGGTGTCGGCGTCGTTGAAGCACGAGCTGAACTCGGTCATCAGGTCGCGCAAACGGGTGAAGCGGTGCGGCTGGACCACGGCGATCACCTTGCCGTTCGGGGTCACGGCGCGGGCGGCCTTCAGCACAGCGGCAATCTCGACCGGGTGGTGGCCATAGTCGTCGACGACGCGAACGCCATGGGCCACGCCTGTGGTGGTGAAGCGCCGCTTGACCCCGCCGAAGCTGGCCAGACCGGCGCGGATGGCGTCGCCGTCGACGCCGAGCTCGCGGGCCACGGCCACGGCGGCGGTGGCGTTGAGCACATTGTGGTGCCCGGCCATCGGCATCTTCAGGCCGTCATAGCGCACCGGCTCTCCGACCAGTGGCGAGACGATGATGTCGAACACCGAGCCGTCGGGACCCATGGTGATGTTGGAGACCCGCACCTCGGCCTGGGGATTGACGCCATAGGTCACCAGCCGCCGGTTCTCGATCCGCGCGGTCAGGGCCTGGACTTCCGGATGGTCGGTGCAGACCGCCGCGAAACCGTAGAACGGGATGTTCTCGATGAAGTCCTGGAAGCCCTTCTTGACCGCGTCGAACGTGCCCCAGTGGTCAAGATGTTCGGCGTCGATATTGGTGACGATGGCCACGGTGGACTTCAGCTTCAGGAAGCTGCCGTCGCTCTCGTCAGCCTCGACGACGATCCAGTCGCCCTCGCCGACCTTGGCGTTGGTGCCATAGGCGTTGATGATCCCGCCATTGACGACGGTCGGGTCAAGAGCCCCGGCGTCGAGCAGAGCCGCGACCATCGAGGTCGTCGTGGTCTTGCCGTGGGTGCCGCCCACGGCGACTGAGAACTGAAGCCGCATCAGCTCGGCCAGCATCTCGGCGCGGCGCACCAGGGGCAGGCGCTTGTCGCGGCCGGCGGCCATCTCGACATTGTCGGCCTTGATGGCGGTCGAATAGACGATGGCCGAGGCGCCTTCCACATTGGCCGCGTCCTGGCCGATGAAGATCCGCGCGCCCAGCTTTTCCAGCCGCTCGGTATTGGCCGAGGCCTTGGCGTCGCTGCCCTGGACGGTGTAGCCGATGCGCAGCATGATCTCGGCGATGCCGGACATGCCGATGCCGCCGATGCCGATGAAGTGCACGGGGCCAAGTTCGAAGGGTACGGGGCGTCGACGCTGGATCATGAAAAGCCGATTAGACCATTTGCGCCGCTCGCGAAACGCCCTGTTGGCCGCGATGTTGTGGACGAGCCCCGCCCTGGCTCAGGCCCCCGCCCCGGCCCCACTTGAACTGCGGCTGGCCGACGTCGCCCGCTTCGCCGTCTTCGTGGACATGGGCAGCATCCAGTGGACAGGCCGCACCGCAAACTTGCGCCTGCTGCAGGCCGCCGAGAGCGGCTTCACGGCCGGCGCCGAGGCCTTCTGGGGCGGCTGGCGGCACGAGGTCATCGACTGCGACGCCCGCACCATCAGCCATGCCGGCTTTGGCAGTATCCGCGCCGGCGGCCAGGAAGGCCCGGTCACCGGCCGCCAGAACCCCGCCGCCCAGATCCCGCCCGGCAGCGCCGACGACGCGGCGGCCCGGGTGGTCTGCGACGGCTGGAAGCCCTTCGCCGGAGTTCCCGTCGCGACCAGCGTCGAGCAGGCGGTGAGCCTGGCCAGGCCGCTGATCGAGACGGGCGCTGAGCCTTGATTCAATATGGGTCTATTTGAAGAGATCGAGAGGTTCGCCCACGTCACCCGTCTCGTTCTGGTATAGGTTAAGCTCCAACGCTTGGGCCGTCTGCAACAGCAACGATCCGCACAGCGTCATCAGGCGATGGACGAGCTGAACAGGCCCCTCGCCCGAAGCGGTCACCGCGTACTCTTCGTCGTTCAGCACGAACCTGGCGCGTCCAGTTCGGCGGACAAGAACGTCGCCTTCGCCCAAGTCTACGTCCATGTCTGGACCAAATTCAAATACCATGACGACCTCAAGCTCTTCGCCTTGATCGTCGAGATAGTGAACAATGTGTTCGTCGAAAATATTATAGCCGACCATCTATCGCCTCCCTGTATAGAGTATGCTCGTTACAGCTGAAACCCCACCCTCAAGACGACATTGGTTTTGTCTCTCCATGAGCGATGTCTCGCAGATTTTCCAGATTGTAGCTTTAGCTTTTTTGGTACGACCATACATGGCGGCGAACGTCTGACACTGTATGTAGTCGTTCTTCTTGAGCTCCTCGCATTCTTCCTCGATCCGGGCCTTTTCCGCCGGATCAAGGAACCTGCGGCGATAGCGCGGAGCGCTCGTATGATCGTCCCCATCCTCCGCTGTGATCGACAACCGCAGTTTTGGCGATGGCAGCTTCAGGAACGGCGTTTTCTCCCGTCCTGTCGTCCGCTCGTCGAAATCGCCGAGCGCTCGAGCCAAGGCGACGCCCCCGGTCAATGCAGGAAGTCCCGCTGCCTGGATGATCGGCGCGGCCTCGGGATGGCTGGCCAGAAAACCGACCATGCGCGCCAAGGGCCGCGCCTTGGGCCTTGGGCCCGCCTTCAGCGGCCGACGCACCTTGCCGGCTCCGCTACCGCCCCGACCGGTATCGACCCACTGCCCTCCGTTTGAACTACCGACAGGCGCGCGCGGCTGGTTAGGATCGAACTTCGTTTCCAGATCCCGGATCGCCTGCCGCAGCACCTCGGCCGCTGCGTCGCTCCTGAATTTTCCGAGTGCGCTTTCAAAATCGTCTGAGGTCATCGTCCTCTCCGCATGGGTGCGTCGCCTTCAAGGGGCGCGCACGGGTTCGCATCACCGCCGATTTCACCGGCGGGTTGGGGAGGCGGCGGAGCGTCCGGGCCAGGCCCGGATGGATTTGTAGTGGAGTACCGTTTCGGCCGTGGCCGGAGCGCTCCGCGCGATCGTTTTCCCTCTGGCCGGGGTGCGCAGGCCTGTTCAGCCTTTTGCCCCACCCGGGCTTGTCCCCTTCGAGACCGGACCCAGCCCTGAAGCTGCAAGCCACGGTCCTCCCGGGAGCCCGGAGCGAACCTTCGGACGGGCGGGGGCTTTGGCTTTCCCCCGATGGACAGGTTTACGTCCCCTGTCCTCACTTTAAGCCGGCCGGTACGGACATTCGTCCGACCGGTGGCCCCGCACAACCGCCCTCACCGCCCGTCAGGTCGCCAGCTGGACGCCCTCCCCTTGCGATGAAGCGAGGAGAACTATGCGGGCGTTTTGCAGGGGGCTGCGTCGATTTTGGATCGTGACGCTGGGTGGCGGGGTTAGGGCGTTGAATTTGTTTGGTTGGAGGACCGGCTATACCCGTGGGAGAGCGGGGATTGGCGCGCCTCTCGCCACGGCGGAGAGCGTTTGCGAGCCGCACCTGAGACACTAACCTGGCCCTCCGCACACGAGGGAGGGCGAGCCGTCCTAATCGGGCCAGCGCGACCGACCGCAAACACCCGTGGCAAGAACAGAAAGGTCACATCAAAAGCGTCTGTAAAAACCTCGCGCGAGCGGTATGGTGCTGCGCATGGACAGAACGAAGCGCTGACATGCAAAGAGGCGTTGACGTGCTCAGTGTTGACGGTCGCCATTTGCGACTGGTGACGGATAGCCCGATCCCTTCGGTGATCAGTGACCCGCGGTTGCCCGACAATCCCATCATTGCCTGCAACGCCGCCTTTTGTGCGCTGACGGGTTATCCGCCCGAAGAAGTCGTCGGGCGAAATTGTCGCTTCCTGTCGGGGCCGGGCACGGAGCCCTGGCTGACCGAGGAAATCCGGCGCGGCGTGCGCGAACATCGCCCGGTGCTCGTTGAAATCCTGAACTACAAGCGCAACGGCCAGCCATTCCGCAATGCTGTTCTGGTGGCGCCGATCTATGACGAAGAAGACGCTCTTCTGTACTTCCTGGGGTCACAAGTCGAAATCGACGCCGACGCGTCTGCCCCTTCAAGCATGCGGCGAATTCGAGCCGCAGAAATGGTCAAGGCCCTATCCCCAAGGCAGGGCCAGGTCCTGAAACTGGTCGCCGCTGGCTTGTTGAACAAGCAAATAGCCGGCCAGCTCGGCTTGGCGGAAAAGACAGTCAAGATGCATCGCAGCATTCTGATGGATCGCCTGGGCCTTCACACAACAGCCGATCTGATCCGCCTCGCTGTTGAAGCGGGACTCTGAGACCTCAGAGCAAGCCTGTCGATAAGCGTGCTCTCCAGAACGATGGATCTCAATACGGCACAAGGTCCGTATCGCCGAAAATCTGAGGCAGGCCTAATCCGCTAAAGTCGCCAAAGCAGCATGGCTGAGCGCCACAAGTTCTCGGCGTTCGGTGGGCTAGAATTCCTACCGGCTATGACGCAGTGACGACACTTCGGGGGGCCCGGAGAGTGTCTCTCAATGATTGTGCGAACTCCGAAAACCCATTCTCGGCGCGCTCGCGCCGCGTGAAACTGCGACGGAGACTTAGATGGATACCGTTACACCCTTCCAGTATGAGCTGATCTACAACGCTTTCTCATTCACCTTTGCAGCCATGGCGGCTGCCACGTTGTTCCTGTGGCTGAGCCGTTCGCAGGTCGCCCCGGCCTATCGCACCGCCCTGACGATCTCGGGCATCGTCACGGGCATCGCGGCCTATCACTACTTCCGGATCTTCGAGAGCTGGCACCAGGCCTACATGTTCAAGGACGGTGTGGTGACGATGACCGGCGTGGCCTTCAATGACGCCTACCGCTATGTCGACTGGCTTTTGACCGTGCCGCTGCTGCTGATCGAGTTGATCTTGGTGATGCGTCTGTCACGCGCGGAAACCACCGCCAAGACCATCACGCTCGGATCCTCCGCAGCCTTGATGATCGTGCTGGGATATCCCGGCGAGATCGCCACGGACCTCGGGTCTCGCGCTCTCTGGGGCGGCCTGTCGATGATCCCCTTCATCTACATCGTCTGGCAGCTGTTCGTCGGGCTTGGCGAGTCGATCAAGCAACAGCCCGTCGCCGCCCAGGGTCTGGTGCGCACCGCGCGCCTGGTGACCTTCGCCTCCTGGGGCTTCTATCCGGTGGTGTTTGCAGCCCCGTTCTTCGGGCTGACCGGCGGATCGGTGGAGACGACGATTCAGGTCGGCTACACCATCGCCGACCTGATCGCCAAGGTCGGCCTTGGGATCCTGATTTTCCTGATCGCGGTCAGGAAGTCGGAGTCCGAGACGGCCGACGGGAAAGCCTACGCCGGCTGATCCGGTGACAGGGTTTAGTCTCGTTCAATCAGCACCCGGTTGTCACGCGCCTTCGGGCCGGGGCAACCGGGTGCGCCCTGCGTTCTGGCCTGTCGCGGCCGGGCTGCTGCTGGCCGTCGCGCTGGGCGCGCCGCTTGGGCATTCCATGGTGGCCACGCTGGCGACGGTGCTGTTCATGGTCGGCGGCCTGCCGCACGGGGCCTATGACATAGCGCTGCTGCGCAAGGCCATCGCGCCGGGACGGCGAGCCTTGGTGCTGGTCGTCGGCGGCTATGTCGCGGTGGCTTTGGCGATGGCGGCGCTGTGGCTGACATTGCCGCTTATCGCCCTGATTGTCTTCCTGTTGATCGCCGCCGTGCATTTTGGCGAGGACTGGCGGATGGTCGATGAGCCGCTCCTGCGTATCGCGGCCGGCGCCGCGGTGATCGCCGTCCCGGCCGTCAGTCATCCGGCCGAGGTGACGGCGCTGTTTGTGGCGATGAGTGATCCGCGCTCGGCCCTGCTGGTCAAGATCATCGGCGCCGCCGCTCCGGTGACCCTTCTGGTGACCGGAGTTGGCCTCGCCCAGGCCTGGCGTGGGGGCGCCCGGACTTGGGCAACGGCCATGGCGCTGTGCTTGATCGTGCTGTTTGTCGCCCCGCCGGTTGTCGGCTTTGCGTTGTTCTTTGTCTTCCTTCACGCGCCGCTGCACCTTGACCGAGCACGGACAGTGCTGAGCGACATGCCGCGATCACGCTGGCTGGCGACGGGGGCTCTATTATCAGGCGCGACGATCATCGGGTGGCTGGCGCTGAGGCTACTGGCGCCCGCGCGGATCGACGAGACGCTGGCCTCGCAGGCCTTCCAGCTACTGGCGGCCGTCGCCGTGCCGCATCTGGTCCTGTCGCACTGGCTGGAGCAGCGACAGGACCTTGGCGGCCAGATACGAGGCGCTGTTTAGCGGAACTGGGTGAAGATCGTCACGGCCCAGGCCGCGAAAATGGCGATGCAGGCGATGATCATGACTAGCGAAGGGCTGACGTCGAAGGTCGCCTTGGCCTGTTCCCGCAGCCGCCCCAACAGCTCTGGCCAAGTGTAGCTGACAAAGTCGCCCTGGCTCATCATGCTGATGATCACGCCCTGGTCATCAACGACCGGAAGGTGGCGAAATCTCTCGTTCGACATGATGCGCAGCCAGTCGAGAAGATCGTCCTCGGCCTTGGCCATCTTCAGGTCGGTCGTCATGATCTGGGACAGTGTCGTCTCGTCCGGGTTCAGCCGCTTGTTGAGAAGTCGGCGCATGAAATCGCGCTCCGTGACGATCCCGAGGGGCTTGCGGTCAGCACTCACGACGACCGCCGCGCCGTAGTTCCTTTCGCTCATCACCGAAACAGCTTCAGCCACGAGTACGTCGGGACCAAAGGCCAGTACGGAGGCCTTGCTCTTGAACTCAGGCCTGTCCTTGATCTTCACGGAAAGCTCCTAACTGGCGGCACGGGCGCCGAATGATCGGGGGGCCTGCATGCATGGGTACGATCGGGTTCACCCGACGCCTCCAACAGTTCCAAGAACCTGGAGGCCGCATAGTCTAAGCGCGGAAAAGGCGGAGCACTAGCTGCCCCAAGGTCTGTATATCGCGCGGCATGAATCTATGGGCGCGACCTGCGCCAGGGCGCATTTGGGCCAGCAGGCCGCGCCAATTTCAGGGAGCCGGGATTGTGAATCCGAAGGCCGAGCGCGTTGACTCCAGCGAGGGCTCCATCCCGATCGGGGAATAATCCTGCCTGCGGGCTCATGCCGCGCAGGGTCAGGCCACAGGCTTAAGGCCTACCCCGCCGTACGCTCCACCAGATCAGCCAGCTCCTCGGCCGCGTCCGGCTTGGCCACGCTCCGCGCGCCATCCGACATCCGCGCCAACCGCTCCGGGTTCTTCAGCAGAGCGTTGAGCGCCCCGGCCATGGCGTCCACCGTCAGTTCGTCCTCGAAGCACACGGCCGCGCCGCCGGCCTCTTCCAGCAGGCGGGCGTTGAAGCGCTGGTGGTCGTCGGCGGCGATCTTCAGGGGGACCAGGATCGAGGGGCGGCCGGCGACGGCCAGTTCGGTGCAGGTCGAGGCGCCCGAGCGGCCGATCACCAGGTGCGACTGGCGCAGATAACCGGCCATGTCGCGGAAGAACGGCGCGACCTCGCACTCGACCATGGCGTTGCGATAGACCTTGCGGGCGTGTTCCAGGCTCTCGGCGCGGGCCTGCTGGAAGACCTTCAGGCGGCCGCGCATCTCTTCGGGCAGCTTGGCGATGGCCTCGGGGATCAGTTCCGACAGCAGGCGCGCGCCCTGGCTGCCGCCGGTGACCAGGATGCGCAACTGCACCTCGGGCGGCAGATAGGGCACGTCGAACAGGGCGCGCACGGGCGGTCGCACGGGGTTGCCGACGACGTGGGCGCGGGCCTTCACAGCGGGCGGGGCCTTCTCCAGGATCGGGAAGGCGCAGGCCACTTCGTTGACGCGGGAGGCCAGGAAGCGGTTGACGCGGCCCAGCACCGCGTTCTGCTCGTGGATCACCGTGGGGCGGCCTTGCGTCAGGGCGCCCAGCAGGGCGGGCAGAGCGGGATAGCCGCCAAAGCCCACCACCACGGCCGGGTCCAGGCGCTTGAAAGCGGCCCGGGCTTGCAGCATGCCTTGGGCGACGACGAAGCCGGCCTTGATCATGCCGATCGGGTCGCCGGCCTTGGCGGTGGCGGCCGAGAGGGCCAGGCGCTCTTCGGCGGGGAACTTGTCGGCGTACATCGCGCCGCGATCGTCGGTGGCCAGCACCACGCGCCAGCCTCGGGCGGCGAGCGCTTCGGCCAAAGCCTGGGCGGGGAACATGTGGCCGCCGGTTCCTCCGGCGGCGACGACTGCGAGCTTGCTCATCTTACTGGAACGCGCCGCCCTGCATGAACTCGCTGGAGGGTCCGTAGGCGCCGGGGCGCTTGCGCAGCAGGGCCAGGGCCAGGCCGATTGTCAGTCCCATGGCGAGCATCGAAGATCCCCCGTAGCTGATGAACGGAAGCGTCATGCCCTTGGTCGGGATCATGTTCAAGTTCACCGCGATATTGATCATGGCCTGCTGGCCCACCAGCACGAACAAACCGGCGGCGGCGACCTGCTCGAAGGTGTCGTTCAGCTTCATGGCCTTCATCATGCCGCGCACCACCACGAAGGCGAACAGGCTGATCAGGGCCAGGGAGAACACCAGGCCATATTCCTCGGCCGCGACCGAATAGATGAAGTCGGTGTGCAGGTCGGGGACGTGGCGCTTCATGACGCCCTCGCCCGGCCCGCGTCCGAACAGGCCGCCGGCGTGGATGGCCTCGGCGGCGCGGGTGATCTGGTGGGTGTCGGCCTGGTCGGGGCTGAGGAACTTCTGCACCCGGGCATGGACGTGGTCGAACAGGAAATAGGTCGACATCAGCCCGCCCACGGCCACGGCGCCCAGGCCCATGATCCATGAGATCGGCACACCCGCCATCCAGAACGCCGCCCCGAAGGCGACGGTGATCAGCACGGTCTGGCCGACGTCGGGCTGGATCAGCAGCAGGCCCACGGCGATGGCGTAGAGCAGGAAGGCGATGGAGACGCCCGGCACCCCCTCGCCCTTCTGGCCCTCGGCGAACATCCACGAGACCAGCACGATCAGGGCGGGCTTCATGAACTCGGAGGGTTGCAGGGTGAAGCCGGCGAACTGCATCCAGCGGGTGGCGCCCTTGGCGTTGTGGCCGATGAACGGCAGGGCGATCATTACGGCGATGGCCGCCACATAGATGAAGAAGGCCGCGCGCCGCACGCCCTTGGGCGACAGCATCGAGGTTCCCAGCAGCAGCACCGCCGCGACCGAGGCGAACACGCACTGGCGCAGGGCGAAGTGGAACTGGTCTTCGATGCCGATCCGCTGGGCCGCCGCCGGGCTGGAGGCGAACGACAGCAGCATGCCCAGGGTGACCAGGATGGCGGTTGCGCCCAGCAGCCAGCGGTCGGTCGTCCACCACCAGATGCCGATCGCGGTGCGGTCGGTTCTGGCGAAGGCGTGAGTGGTCTGGGTGGACATGGGCGGAGAGTCGGCTCGCAGGGTTAATGGAACATTGCTGCCACGCTTGTCGGCGGGGGATATGCGGCGAAAGGTTGCGATGTTTTCGGGTGTGGCTGGCGAGGCGCCGGCGCCTTATGGGTGAAGCCGCTGTTTTGCTTCCCGAGGACGACCATGAACGACGCCTGGATCGCACGCCGCAGCCTGCTGGGCGGGGCCGGACTGCTGCTGGCCGGCCCGCTTGGCGCTCACGCTCAAACCGCCAAGCCCCGGGTGGCGATCCAGACCTCGCACGGGGTGATCGTGGTGGAGCTGGAGGACAAAAAGGCGCCGATCACCAGCGCCAACTTCCTGCGCTATGTCGACAAGAAGAAGTTCGACGGCGGGACCTTCTATCGCGCCTCGCGGGCCAAGGGCGCGCCGGGCAACGGTTCGATCCAGGCCGGCCCGTCGATCCGCACCCGCCGCTTCGCGCCCATCGCCCACGAGAGCACGAAGCTGACCGGGATCCGGCACAAGGTCGGAACCATCTCGATGGCCCGCAACGAGCCGGGCAGCGCCACGGCCGACTTCTTCATCTGCGCCAGCCCGATGGCCTATCTCGACGCCAAGCCCGGCGCGGCCTCCTCCAGCAAGATGGGCGACAACCAAGGCTTCGCGGCCTTCGGTACCGTGGTCAAGGGCATGGACGTGGTGAGGAAGATCCTGGCCTCGAAAACGGACGGCGTTCCGCAGAACCCGAGCATGCAGGGGCAAATGATCAATCCGCCGGTGGCGATCGTGGGGGTCAGGCGGGTGGCTTAGGGCATTGCGATCCTGAGGTGTTAACTCCGGCGACGCCGTCTAGGGTTGCGGTGACCATGCTGCCTTGCTAGGACCCTTTCCGGGGGTCGCGTATGTTTCTCAAGCGTTCAATCATCCTGACGGCCGCGATGCTGGCGCTGTCTGCCTGCGCCGGTGGCGGCGGTGGCGGAGCGACCGGCCCGACGACGCCGGTCACGCCCGTTCCGCCCGTCCCGCCAAAGCCGCCCGCACCGCCGACCCAGTCCTATGCGTCCAGTTGCACGGCGTCGCCGAACGCCTTGACCTGTTCGGGGGGCTCCACTGGGACCGGGGCCTTCGGGCTGCAAGAAAGGCAACTCGAAGGCGGTACTCCGGCGTTTGAGTTCATCGCGTTCGACAATCGCAAGACCACGCGCACCGACGACGACCAATATGTGCTCGGCAACTTCCGGGGAGCGGGCGCCCTGTACACCTACTACGATACGCCCGTGTCCAAGACCGACGGGCTGGGCCTCATTCGGGTCGGCGCGAACTATGGGCGAGACGGCATCACCGGCGCGCGGCTGCCGGGCGACGGCAGCACACTCACCCTGTACGACATCACCAACGTGCTGCAGGGCGGCCTGGACTATGTCCAACTGGGCAGCCTCACCCTGGCCAATACGACCGGCGCACCGTCCTACTTCGCCGTCGGCGCGGGCTTGATGCAGCCGCTGCTGCCGACCACGGGCTCGGCCAAGTTCGATGGCGGCGCGCGCGGCGCCTATGTCACAGGCGCGGGCGCTGTCTACAACACCTCCAGCGATATTACCCTCACCGCCGATTTCGCCAAGGCGTCGGTGACAGGATCAGCGTCGAACTTCTACGTCACGGACGCAGCCGGCGCGGCGGCCTTCGCGCCCCGAGACCTGAACTTCAGCTTCTCCGGAACGATCGCAACGAGCGGGGTCTTTGGGCCGCGTTTCGCGGGCGCCGCCACCGGTGTGAGCCTTTCCGGGACCGTGAACGGCGCCTTCTACGGTGAAACCGGCAAGTCGCCGGCCGAGGTCGGCATGAACTACAAGCTGACCGATCCCAGCGGCGGCACGCTGGTTGGCGTCGGTGGGCTCAAGCTCAACCCGTGACGCCTCGGCCTGGGCGGGTCGCTCTGCCGCTGATCACGACCCTGGTCCTGGCGGCGTTGGCGACATCGCCCGCCCAGGCCCGGCAGGCCGAACCGCCTCTCGCCATTGGCGAGGCTAACCGCGACTTCGCCGACGCTCTGATGCGCGACTTGCGGGTTCAGGACCACGCGGCCGCCCTGACCCTGATCGAGACCCGCGCCGACATCGCCGCCACGGCCGCCGGCGTGCGCCTGCGCGCCGAGCTTCTGGCCAAACTGGGCCGCTCGTCCGAGGCGATCGCCCTGCTGGAGGCCCATCTCACCCAGGACGACAACGACGCCCTGGCCCGTTACCAACTGGGCGAGATTCATTTCGCCGCTCGGCGCGACCGCTCGGCCACCCTGGCCTATCGGCTGGCCCTGGCCGGCCAGCTCGATCCTCAACGCCGAGCGATCGCCGCCGCGCGCCTGACCGCCATCGAGGCGCGGCGCGGCCTGACGCTGTCGTTCTCGGCCTCGATCGCCCCCGACAGCAACATCAACGGCGCGACCGACGCCACGTCCGTGTCGCTCTTTGGCCTGCCGTTCACCCTGTCAGACGACGCACGCCGCCAAAGCGGAGTCGCGGCGAGCCTGGGCATGTCAGCGGAACGCCGCTGGCGCCTGTCGGAAAGCCTGGCGGTGAAGGTCGGCGGCACGATCCTGGCCGTCGATACGCCTGGGCGGAGCGTCGATCAGTCCCAATGGGCACTCTATGCCGGCCCAACGCTGCGCTTGAACGACCGTGCTCAGCTGGACCTGGCCGCCACCTATCGCGACATCCGCTTCGGCGGCGCCGCGCTGGAGAGCTGGCAAGGCGCTCAGGCGAGCGCCGAGATCTACGTCCGTCAGGATTTGCGCTGGGATGGTCTGGTCCATCTGGACCGCATCGACAGTCGGCGCGGCGCGGCCTTTGACGGCTGGAGCTATGGCCTGCGCGCCGGGCGAACGCGCTTTCTGGGCCCCAGCGCGTTGTGGCGAGCCAGCGCCGTCGTCGATGTTCGCGACCTGGTCGAGCCCCAGGCGAGCTACGGCGAGGCGCGTCTGGCGACGGGCCGCCTGTTTGCCCTGCCGTTCACAATCCTGGCCTATGTCGAACCCTACGCCCAGGCGCGCCGCTTCGCCCAGCGCTCGTCCCTGTTCGGCGTGCGCCGCCTTGATCGCGAGGTGGGCGTCACCGCCCGACTGTCCCGCCGCGACCTGTACGTGCTGGGCGCCTTCCCGTTCATCCAGGTCACCGCCTCGCGAGCCGTCTCCAATGTCCCCCTTGGGCGCTATGCTCGCCAGCGCATGGAATTTGGCTTCACGCGGGATTTTTAAGGTCAAGATTGGGTTAGAGCGCCGTTGCCGAGAAGACGCAGCTCAGCCCCTAACCCAGCGCCGCCTTGGCCCCGATCTTCCCCAGCCCTTCGACCGCCGCACGGAACGCCTCACCGCGGGCTTCGAAGTCCGCGAACTGGTCGAACGAGGCGCAGGCCGGCGACAGCAGGACGATGGCGTCCTCGCCGCTGTCCATGGCGTCGGAATAGGCCGCAGCGGTGGCGACTTCGATCGAACCACACATCCGCACCGCAGCCTTGCCCTCCAGCGTCGCGGCGAAGTCCTCAGCGGCGTCGCCGATCAGATAGGCCTTCTCGACGCGCGGGAAGAGGTCGGTCAGTTCGCTGATGCCGCCAGCCTTGGGTACGCCGCCGGCGATCCAGTAGAATTTGGGGTAGCTGCTCATCGCCTGGCGGGCGGCGTCGGCGTTGGTGGCCTTGCTGTCGTTGACGAAGCGCACGCGGCCGATCTTGCCGACGGTCTCCATCCGGTGGGCCAGGCCCGGGAAGGTCATCAGGCCGTCGACCGCGTCATGGTGCGGGATGCCGATGGCGATGGCGGCGGCATAGGCGGCGCAGGCGTTCTGCCAGTTGTGGCGGCCCGGCAGGCTGCGGGCGCGCAGCAGGTCGGCCATCTCGGTGACCCGGTCGCCGGTGGCGTCGTAGAGCACGCCCTGCAGGGCATAGACGCCCCGGCCCATGGCCTTGCCGGCGCTGATCGGCCAGATGGTGCGGCGGTTGGCGGCGGTGATCTCGGTGCAGATCTGCTGGCACCAGGCGTCGTCAACGCCGATGATGGCAGTGTCGCCCTTGCCCTGGTTGAGGAAGATCCGGCGCTTGGCGGCGATATAGCCTTCCATGCCGCCGTGACGGTCCAGGTGGTCGGGCGAGATGTTCAGCAGCACCGTGGCGTCGGCCTTGAGGCTGCTGGTCAGGTCCAGCTGGTAGGACGACAGCTCGAGCACGTAGACCGCGCCGCCGTGCATGTCTTCCAGGCCCAGCACGCCCGCGCCGATATTGCCGCCGACGCGGGTGTCGCGACCGGCCGAAGCGCACAGGTGGCCGATCAGGGCCGTGGTGGTGGATTTGCCGTTGGTGCCGGTGATGGCGATGATCTTGGGGCGCTTGTGAGCCGGGGCGGCGTTGACAGTGCGGGCGAAAAGCTCGATGTCGCCCAGAATCTCGACCCCAGCGTCGCGCGCCATCTTCACCGTCCAGTGCGGCTGGGGATGGGTCAGGGGCACGCCGGGCGACAGCATCAGGGCGTCGAACAGGTTCCAGTCGGCCGAGCGCAGGTCGACGACCTTGAAGCCCTCGGCCATGGCCGCGTCCTGGCTGGCGGGGCTCTCGTCCCACAGCGCCACATTGGCGCCGCCGGCCACGAGGGCGCGCGCAGCCGTCAGGCCGGTGCGGCCCAGGCCGAACACCGCGACGGTCTTGCCCTCGAAACCACGGACGGGGATCATGGCCTGGCTCCCTACCGCAGCTTCAGGGTGGCGAGGCCGACGAACGACAGCATCATCGCCACGATCCAGAAACGGATCACGACGGTGGATTCAGCCCAGCCCAGCTTCTCGAAATGGTGGTGGATCGGCGCCATCAGGAAGACCCGCTTGCCGGTCTTCTTGAAGTAGCCGACCTGGATGATGACGCTGAGCGCCTCGACCACGAACAGGCCGCCGACGATGCCCAAAACCAGCTCGTGCTTGGAGCAGACGGCGATGGCGCCCAGGGCGCCGCCGAGGGCCAAGGATCCGGTGTCGCCCATGAAGATCTTGGCCGGCGGGGCGTTGTACCAGAGAAAGCCCATGCCCCCGCCGATGATCGCGCCGCACAGCACCGCCAGCTCGCCGACGCCGGGCGCGAAGTGCAGGTTCAGATAGTCGGCGAACTTGTAGTTGCCGACCAAGTAGGTGATCAGGCCGAAGGTCGCGGCGGCGATCATCACCGGCACGATGGCCAGGCCGTCCAGGCCGTCGGTCAGGTTCACGGCGTTGGAGAAGCCCGCGATGGTGACGGCGGCGAAGGCCACGTAGAACCAGCCCAGATTGATCACCAACGTCTTGAAGAACGGGAAGACCACGCTGGTCTCCATGCCCGCCGTCATCGGCGACTTGGGCGCGAACAGGATCAGCAGCACGGTGGCGGCAATGGCCACGACGAACTGGGCGATCAGCTTCTGAACGCTGGAGAGCCCCGCCGTGGTCTGCTTGGTGACCTTGGCGTAGTCGTCCATGAACCCCAGCACGCCATAGCTGCCGGTGATCAGCAGCACGACCCAGACGTGGATGTTGCGCAGGTCAGCCCACAGCAGGGCGCCGACGAACAGGCCGGCCAGGATCATGAAGCCGCCCATGGTGGGCGTGCCGGCTTTCTCGGTGACGTGGCGGGCGATGCCGTCGGTGCGGATCGGCTGGCCCTTGCCCTGCTTGCTCTTCATCCAGCGGATGAAGCGCGAGCCCATGGCGACGGCGACGATATAGGCGGTCAGCATCGACATGCCGGTCCTGAAGGTCAGGTACTTCAGCAGGTTCAACAGCGGCACGTGCTCCTGGGAGCGCGCCAGCCATTCATAGAGAAAATACAGCATCAGCCCCGTCCCCCAAGGTCGAGCGCCGCCAGGGCCCTGGCGAGAACGCCGGCCCTGGAGCCATTCGACCCCTTCACCATCACCACGTCGCCCGGCCGGATCGCGGCCGTCAGCTCCATCGTTAACCTTTCGGTAACTTCGGCGTAGCCGCCCTGCCGAGTCGGCGGAAGCGCCTCCCACAGCGATTTCATGTGGACGCCTGCAAGAAAGACACTGTCGACCTTGGCCGCCTCGAGCGGGGTCGCAAGTTCAGCGTGAAACCGGGCGCTGCCCTCGCCCAGTTCGAGCATGTCGGTCAGCACGGCGATGCGCCGGCCTTCGACCTTGCGCGCGCCGAGCGTCTTCAGCGCCGCCTGCATCGACACGGGATTGGCGTTGTAGCTTTCGTCGACCAGCGTAAAGGCGCCGCCTTCGATCTTGACCACCGTCTCGGCGCCGCGGCCTTCGATGGGCTCGAAATTGGCCAAGGCCTGCAAGGCGATCTCGCGCGAGACGCCCAGCGCCTCCAGCATCAGCAGCACGCACAGACTGTTGGGGCCCCAGTGGACGCCGGTCTGCAGGATCGGAAAGCTGATCGCCTCGCCGCGCAGGTTCACCGACACGGTCGCGCCGCCGACGTGGACGTCGAAGCCGGTCAGCTGGGCGGTGACGCCCTCGTGCGAGCCGAAGCTCCAGATGCTGGCCCCGGCCTTGGCGGCTTCTTTGCTCAGCAGCTCGAACCAGGGATTGTCGGCGTTGAGGATGGCGACACCCTCGGGCTCCAGGCCGGCGAAGATCTCGGCCTTGGCGCGGGCGACACCCTCCTCGCCGTCGGCGAAGTTCTCCAGATGCACCGGACCGACGGTGGTGATCGCCACGGCGTGCGGACGGATCATCCGCGACAGCGGAACAATCTCGTCCGCGTGATTCATGCCCACCTCGAACACGGCGCGCTCGGTGTCGCGCGGCATGCGGGCCAGGGTCAGGGGAACGCCGATGTGGTTGTTGTACGATTTGACCGAGGCATGGGCCTTGCCGGCCAGACGCAGGCCTGCCTCGACCGCGCGGGTGACGCTGGTCTTGCCGACCGAACCGGTCACCGCCCCGCGACGGGCCTGAGGGGCGCGCATCCGGGCCGCCTCGCCCAGGCGTTCCAGCCCCCGGAACGCGTCCTCGACCAGCACCGCCGGGACGGGCACGGGCTTGGAGACCAGAGCCCCCGCCGCGCCCTTGTCGTTGGTTTGGACCACGAACTCATGGCCGTCTCGCGCGCCTGTCAGGGCCACGAACAGGTCGCCGGCCTCGATGCTGCGGCTGTCGATGGAGACGCCGGTCGCCGAAAAGTCCTGAGTGACCTTGCCGTCGGTGGCGGCGGCGATTTCCTGCGCGGTCCAGAGGGGCTCAGACATGGGCCATCTCCAGCGCTGCCAGCGTCTCGGTGACATCATCGAACGGGTGGTTCACGCCAGCCACCAGCTGACCCTGCTCGTGACCCTTGCCGGCCACCACCAGCACGTCGCCCTCGACCATATGGGCGGCGGCGGCGCGGATCGCGGCGCGGCGGTCGCCGATTTCGGTCGCGCCGGGGGCGGCTTCCAGGATGGCGGCGCGGATCGAAGCCGGATCTTCCGAACGCGGATTATCGTCGGTGACGATGGCGACGTCGGCCAAACGGGCGGCGATCTCGCCCATCAGCGGACGCTTGCCCCGGTCGCGATCCCCGCCCGCGCCAAACACCACGATCAGCTTGCCGGCCGTGTGCGGCCGCAGGGCTTCCAAGACGGTCTCAAGACCATCCGGCGTGTGGGCATAGTCGACATAGGCCTCGCCGCCCCTGGCGCCGCGACTCACGCGTTGCAGCCGGCCTGCCGCGCCTTCGAGGCTCTCCAGCGCCTTGAGCACTGCCGCTGTGTCCTCGCCGGTGGAGATGCATAGGCCCGCCGCGACCAGCACGTTCGACGCCTGGAACCCGCCGGCCAGCGGCAGCTCGACGGTGTAGGTCTGGCCAGCAGCCTCGACCGTCAGGGTCTGGCCGTGAGGGGTCAGGGCGCGCGAGACCAGCTTCAGCCCCTGACCCTCGTCGCCGACCGAGAATACGCTCTGGCCGGACGTAACCGCCGTGGCGGCGAAGACCCCGAAGGCGTCGCTGTCGCTGTTCAGCACCGCCGTCGCGCCCATGGGCAGCAGGGCGTCGAACAGGCGCAGCTTGGCGTCGCGATAGCTCTCCATCGAGCCGTGATAGTCGAGGTGATCCTGGGTGAAGTTGGTGAAGCCGGCGGCCTTCAGGGTCACGCCATCCAGCCGGCGCTGGTCCACGCCATGTGACGAAGCCTCGACCGCCAGATGGGTGACGCCCATGCCGGCCAGTTTGGCCATCATCTCCACGACATCGGCGGCGTCGGGGGTGGTGAGTCCAGGAGGGGTCAGTTGCTGGTCCGCGAGCCCAGGACCACTGACCACAACGCCAAGGGTTCCCATGCTGGCGGCCTTGTGACCGAGTCGCGCGAAGATCTGGCGACAGAAGCCGGCCACCGAGGTCTTGCCGTTGGTGCCGGTCACCGCGATGCAGGTCGCCGGCTGGGCGCCCCAGAAGGCCGCCGAGGCCAGGGCGTAGACGCGGCGCGGATCCTCGACCTTCACGGTCGGGACCGAGAAACTTTGCATGCCGACCGGACCCAGCACGGCGACGGCCCCTGCGGTAATGGCGCCGGGCGCAAAGCTCGCGCCGTCGACCTTGGTCCCCGGCAGGGCGGCGAACAGGGTTCCGGGGCCGACCTTGCGGCTGTCGGCCGTCACCCCGGTGATCACCGGGTTGGCGGGCAGGTCGCGTTTCAGAAGGTCGGAAAGCGTCTTGGTCACAGGCCCGTCCCCGGGTTGGTGGTCGAGTTGGCGACGGTCACGATCTGAGTCTTGCGCTTGACGCCCAGGAACGGGGCGATGCGCTCGATCACCTTGCCGGCCGCCGGCGCGGCGACCCAGCCGCCGGTCGAGAAGCCAAAGGTGCGGGCGTTGCCCTTGGGCTCGTCCAGCAGGATCAGCACGAAATAGCGGTCGGCCTCGATCGGCCCCTCGGTCGGGAACACCGCCGCAAAGGACGAGACCTGACGCTGGTGGTTATAGGCCTTGATGGCCGGATCGTACTTCTCGCCCGTGCCGGTCTTGCCGCCGACAGACAGGCCGGCCACGTCGGCCTTGCCGCCGCTACCGCCTTCGCCGGGAATGACATTGGCGCGCATGATCCGCAGCATCTGTTGCGAGGTCTCTTCGGCCAGCACGCGCGGACCTTCGGGGCGCACGCCCGGCGCCAGCTTGCGGATGGTCAGGGGCGGACGGGTGCCACCGTTCAGCAGCGGACCCATGGCCTCCGCGAGCGCCAGCGGCGTGACATTCATGCCGTGGCCAAACGAGGTGGAGGCCACCGCGTCTTCGTCCCACTTGCGAGGGGTCAAGGGACGGGCCGATTCCAGCAGCTCGACCTTGGCCGGCTTGGTGAGCCCAAGGTTGGTGAAATACTGGCTCAAGCGCTGCGCGCCGACGCCGACGGCCAGCTTGGCGGTGCCGATGTTGGACGAGTGCTTGAACACCTCGATTAGGTTCAGGACCGCCTTGGCAGCGTGATAGTCATGAATGGTGCGATAGCCCAGCTTGTAGGGCTCGCGGGCGTCGAAGGTCGAGGTCGGGGTGGCGACGCCGGTGTCGAGGCCGATGGCGACGGTAAAGGCCTTGAAGGTCGAGCCCATCTCATAGACCGCGCCGGCCGCCCGGTTCAGCTTCTGGTCGTCGGTGGCAGTCCCGGCCTTGTTGGGATCGAAGTCAGGATAGCTGGCCATCCCCAGAATCTCGCCAGTGTGAACATTAGTGACCACGCCCACCGCGCCGCGCGGCTGGAACTCCAGAGCGGCCTTGCGGACCTCGTCCTCAAGCGCGGCCTGCACGCGGATGTCGATCGACAGAGCCGTCGCCACACCACCTTCGCCGGCCGCCGAGCGGATTGGCTTGTCCAGTGCGCGCTCGGCGCCGGCCAGACCCTTGCCACCGCTGTCGACAAAGCCGACCAGGTGGGCGGCGGTCTCGCCCAGGGGATAGACCCGGCGGCCCTGCGGTTCGAACGAGATACCCGCCAGACCCAGGTTGAAAACGGCGTCCTTCTGCTCGGGCGTCAGGCCGCCCAGCAGGAAGGTGCGGCGATCGCCGAACACCACCTTGTCCAGCCGCTTGGCCGGCACTTCGGGCAGGGCCTTGCCAAGGACGCGGCGCGCCTCCTGCTTGTCCCAGACTTCCTTGGGATCGACATAGAGAGCGTAGTGGGTCAGGTCGACGGCCAGCAGCCGGCCGTCACGGTCGACCAGATCGCCGCGCGCGCCCTCGGTCGAGGCCAGGTAGCCTGGGCCCTTACCGGCGCCGGAAAACAGCGCCGAGGCGCTGGCGCCCAGGGCCAGCACCACAAAGCACAGGCCAAAGAAGGCCATGACGAAGAAGATGCGGATGCGGGTGTCGTCTTCTGGCTTGGCGGCGGCGCGCGAGCGCTCGAAGGCGTGCTCCAGACGCCAGACGCGCTCGATCAACCAGCGCCACGCGCCAGGCTGGAAGCCGGACGGACCAAGGTTGGCGAGGCTCATCGCGGAGCCTCCGGTTGTGGCGCGCGCGGCGGGACATCGGCCGGAGTCGGCTCGGGCCCGTCGGCGGCCAGGGCCTCGGGCGCGACCGGCGCCGGCTGCAGCTCGACCGGCGTCGGCGGGGCGCGGTTGCGGGCCACATCGATCAGGGCGTCCTCGGTGGTCTCGCGGGCGGCCGCGATCGGCTGAAGGCCCATGGCCACGGCGAGAGCCTCGATGCGGCGCGGCTGTTCCAGATGGGCGACCTCGGCCTCAAGCAGGCGCTTGCGAGCCTTCTCGTCCTCGATCTCGCGCACGATGCGGGCGATCTCGTTGCGCTCGCGGCCGGCGACGGTCTTGGCCAGATAGACGCCGGTGACCAGGGTCAGCAGCATGCCCATGCCGACAACCTCGACCACCCGAAAACCGCGAACCCGGCGATTGAACATGCCGGCGAGACTCACGACGCTGCCTCCCAGATCGGGGCGGTCGTGCGGACGGCGGCGCGCAGCTTGGACGAGCGCGCGCGCGGGTTGACGGCTAACTCGGCTTCGCCCGGCGCGATGGCCTTGTTGGCGATCAGCTGGAAACTGGCCGGCGCGCCGGCTGGCGCCTGCGGCAGGTGACGTGAGCCGCCCGGCGTGCGCCCGGCCCGTTCGGCCAGGTAGTTCTTGACGATGCGGTCTTCCAGCGAGTGGAAGGTCACCACCGCCAGCCGGCCGCCGGGCTTAAGGATGACTTCGGCAGCGGCGAGGCCCGCCTCCAGCTCGGCCAGCTCTTCATTGACCGCGATGCGTAAGCCTTGGAACGAGCGGGTGGCCGGATGGACCTTGGCGCCCTTGCGGCCGCCCAGAGCGCGCTCGATCACATGGGCCAGGTCCAGGGTGCGCTCGAACTTCCGCTCCTCGCGACGGCGCACGATGAAGCTGGCGATGCGGCGCGAGGCGTGTTCCTCGCCATACACATAGAGGATGCGGGCAAGTTCGGTGTGATCCAGCTCGTTGACGAGGTCAGCGGCGGTCGGACCGGTGTCGCTCATCCGCATGTCCAGCGGACCGTCGCGCATGAAGGAAAAGCCACGCTCGGCCTCGTCCAGTTGCATGGACGACACGCCGATATCCAGCACCACGCCATCGACCGACTGCGGCTCGAAATGCTCGGCCATTTGCGAGAAGCGGTCCTGGATCAGCCGAAAGCGTTCGGCCGGCAAACCTTCGGTGAAGCGCTGGACGGTCGGGTCGCGGTCGAAGCCGACGACGCTCGCGCCGGTCGCCAGGATGGCGCGGGTATAGCCGCCCGCTCCGAAGGTGCCGTCGATGATCGTTTCGCCCGGCTTGGCCGCGAGGGCGTCAACGATCTCGTTTAGCAGAACGGAGATGTGGGGAGCAGCGTCGGTCATGCGCCGCCCAACCTTGCGGTGCGCTGCTGCACCCGCATAGCCGCAAGACCCTCGCGGGCCAGCTCGCGCTGCGCGGCGCGATGGGCCTGGAAGGCCTCGCGCGACCAAATCTGAAAACGCTCGCCCATACCGACGACAGTCACCCAATCACCAAGACCGAACATCTCGCACAGGTGATCGGGCAGCGTAATGCGACCAGCTGTATCAAAGGAGAGCTTGGCCATGCCGCCCAGCACGCTGGTTTCCAGCGCGGTGCGGACCGGATCGCCAAACGGCATCTCCTCGATCACGCCCAAGTAACGGTCGAACAAGGCTTTTCCGCCACCTTCCAGGCAATCGGCCTCGATGGAGGGGAAGCAGAACACGCCGTCGAAGGGGCCCGAGATCGCCGCGCGGAAGTCCTGCGGCACAACGATGCGCCGCTTGCTGTCCACCTGCTTCTCGAACGTCGAGAGGAACACCTCGCCCTACCCCTGCCAGACCCAGGCCGAGCGCGAAATCAGATCGCGGCCGACCCAACTGGGTTAACATGGGATGAATTGGGAAACAATGACACCGACCGGCAATTTGCCGCGAAATCAAAGATGTCGCGCTGGGTCGTAACTTGTGATCACAAGCCATCAACAGAACATACACAGAACTGTTAAGTGTTGAGGGCGCGCAAAGGCTTGTCCCGCAAGGGGCCAAATCGTCCGATGACGGGAGATTGGGGATGCCCGCCACCTCCCCGCCACAATCAAGACGGGGAGAGACGGACCAGACGGTCTATAAGCCGGGTTCTGTGCCACCCCCGAAGGGATGCGACGATCATTCCTCTGGACCGCCCATTGCTGGACGGTTCTCGCGACCTACCCGGACCCTTCTCAGCCAGTGACGGCCTATCCGACGCGAGGTCGGCGCGGGGTCCCTATTCGGTCTTGCTCCAGGCGGGGCTTGCCATGCCGTCCCTGTCGCCAGGTCCGCGGTGGGCTCTTACCCCACCCTTTCACCCTTCCCGCCCTCGAAAGGGAGGAGGTTTGCTTTCTGTGGCGCTATCCCTGGGATCGCTCCCGGCGGGCGTTACCCGCCGCCTTGTCACCGTGGAGCCCGGACTTTCCTCGGCCCTCTTGCGAAGACCGCGACCGCCCGACCGTCTGGTCCGGGACGGTGTTTGACGGGGGATGGGGCGGAGGTCAACTTTTCATCCGCTCTGCCGGGCGAAGGTCGGGGAACGGCGGAGGGTGGGAATGTCGGCTTTGGGTGGAGGCTGTGTGAAAACGTCGGGCAGGGCCCGCTCACGAAAGAAAACTTTCGCGTCCTGATCGGCCGCCATGCGCGACAAAGCGCCAGATCAGCCATTTCGTGACCCCGGTCAACGGGCGCATCCAGGTCCGAAACGCGTTTTCACACAGCCTCGGTGGAAAACGGTCATTTGCCTTCGCCCCAAGAGCGGACATTACCATGCCGACGAGGCTGGGCGCCCAGGCGGCATCGGCCATCAGGTTGCGCTGACAGAGCCCCCGGTCGAGTTGCAGTAGGACGGGCTTTCAGCAGCCTCGCTCCATCAGGCTCCGCGCAGCAGGACGCCGGCGGTCAGGATCGCGAAGGCCACGGCGAGGGTGCTGAACACGTGCTTGCTGATGAACGGGATGTCGATGCCGCCGTACTGGACCAACATGGCCAGAACAGCCAGCACCACCGCGATGGCGAACAGGGGTACGGAGGGAGCGGTGAGGGGCAGACCGACGCGACGAACAGCCATGGGAGAATATCCTTAGGCCCCACCCGGCGAAGGCCGGCTACGAGCTTGACCTTAACGCGGGCCGAGCGTGGCGGTTGCTGTGGAGGCTGGTGACGCGGGACGGGCGGATTCCGTTGAGTGTTCGGTCCTCCCAGCCGCCGAGCCTCAGCCATCGTCTCTGACGGTGATCAACGTCTGCGGCGGGGCATCGTCAGGTGACCCAGGTCAAGTCCGAGCTTGAACGTCTAGCTCCTGATCGGTTTGCAAACCGATCAAACGTCGGCTTTGGGTCGGGAGCGGAATTAGGTCACCGCCCAGAACCGGATCATCCCAACGTCAGCTAGGGGTGGAGGCTGTGTGAAAACGTCGGGCAGGACCCGCTCACGAAAGAAAACTTTCGCGTCCTGATCGGCCGCCATGCGCGACAAAGCGCCAGATCAGCCATTTCGTGACCCCGGTCAACGGGCGCATCCAGGTCCGAAACGCGTTTTCACACAGCCTCGGTGGAAGGCAGACGTTAGGCTCCGCTCAGGAAAAATATTGCGCCCACCGGGAGCAACAACTGCGTGATCCGAGTGGAGAGAACGAGCCGCGTGAGCTTCGGATCATCCGCCTCTCGGTACCGCCCGCTCCAGAGGTAACCTAGAGCGGCGGTCCCCAGAAAGAGGCTGAACATGTTGGGGAGCGCGGTTGGCCTCGCCGATTGCCGCAGGTGCGAAGCGCGCGCCCAAAGCATCAGGTAGCTGGTCCAGTAAGCGACAAAGAAGGCAAAGCCGAAAACAATTTTCCCCATTGGTGTCCCCGCCGGTTATGTCCGCTAAGGGTCGGGACCGGACCTTGCCGTCTTCGCCCAGAGCAGACCAGCAGAATGGCTGACGAGGGTCGAAAGCCGACCCAAGCCTCAGCGTCCTGTCTCAATCTCCCGCGTCATCGCCGCCAACGAACGCTCCCCCAGCCCCTTGGCCGCCCCCAGCCGATCCGCCTCGCCCTTGTTCTGCGACAGCTTGAAGTTCCCCTCCAGCCGGTCCACGAACAGCCGCCCGCCGATGATGCCGCGCAGCATCGCCTCGAACTTGCCGGGGGCCATCTTGTGGCGGGTCCACAGCGGCTTGGGCGCCAAACGCGCTTCCTCCTGCTCCGACAGACTGTCTAGCTGGGCGATCATCTCGGCTTCATCGAGCGGGGCGACCGAACCTTCGGCCTCGACGGACAGGTAGTTCCAGGTCGGCACCTGGTCGGCGCTCTCGTACCAGTCGGGGCTGACATCGGCGTCCGGGCCGATCGCCAGCATCACGGCGCGGAAGCCCTGGACCAGATGCGGCGCCAGGATGTTGCCGCGTGACAGGTGGAAGTCGATGACCAGCTCGTCGTGCATCTCGCGCACCACGACCGGCGTCTGGGCGATCATCGGACGGCCGCCGACGCTGGCGGCGATGGTCACGAACGGATGCTGGCGCAGGAAGGAGAGCAGCGCCTCGCGATCCTCGACCTTGAATCTCTTGGCCGGGTGCATCAGTCGCCGGCCCGCAGCAAACCCACGAGCCGGGCGCGGGTCTCGCCGTCGGCTATGCCGTCGAAGCGGGTCTGCAGCCAGTGGCGCTGGAAGGCCGAGACGATGGTGGTGGTCCAAGCGTCGTACTTGCCGGTTGGTGGGCAGTCGTATCCCAAGCGGGTCAGGCCGGCCTGAAGCGCGAAGACGCCCGTGCCCTCCTCGCCCTCGCCCAGCGGCGCGCCGGGCGACGGGGGCGGCTCGATCCACAGGCCATGACCGCTCTCGGCCAGGCGCTTCCACGGGAAGAGCTCGCCCGGGTCGATCTTGCGGGCCGGGGCGATGTCGGAATGACCGAGGATCCGCGAGTCCGAGATCATCCAGCGCGAGCGCACGTCGGCCAGCAGGTTGATCACCGAGGCGACCTGGGCGTCGGGAAAGGCGCGATAGCCGAACTCGTGGCCGGGATTGACGATCTCGACGCCGATCGAGGCCGAGTTGATGTCCTTGACGCCCTTCCAGAAGGCAGCGCCCGCGTGCCAGGCGCGGCGCTCCTCGGCCACCAGGCGAAAGATGCGGCCGTCTTCCTCAACCACATAGTGGGCCGAGACCTTGGCCTCCGGGTCGCGCAGGCGCTCGATGGCGGCCTCGCCGGTTTCCATGCCCGTGTAATGCAGGATCACGCAGTCGGGCACGGCCTTGCGGGCGTCGAAATTGGGCGACGGGGCCTCGATGAGGGGCAGGGTCATTGCGAGCGGTTCCTCATCAACAGCAACAGCGGCATCACCTGGTTCTTGCGCAGGGCGATAATCAGCACGCCCAGCAGCGCAAGAGCCGCGCCGATCCCCATGCGCATGTCGAAATGGTCGTGAGTGATCAGCACACCCAGGGCGATGGTCATCAGCGGCGTCATCAGGGTCAAGGGCGCGATCAGATTGGCTTCATAGCGCTGGATCAGGCCGTAATAGGCGGTGTGGCCGACCACCGAGACCACCAGGGCCGAGAACACCACTGCCGCCACGAACGGCCAGCCCGCGTTGAGCGCCGCCGGGATCGAGCCGGGTTCGGTCACGGCGCTGATCAGGGCCAGAGGCAGGAACGACGAGAATCCGACCCAGGCCTGGAACTGCAGGGGTTTGACGCCTTCCATCTGCTTCATCATCACCGCGCCCAACGAGCCGGTGAAGGCCGCCGCCGCGATCAGCCACAGGCCGGCCGACAGCTCCAGCCCATGCGGGCTCCACATCACCACCACCGCCCCGGCCAGGGTCAGGGCGATGCCCAGACCGCGCTTCCAGCGGATGCGCTCGCCCAGCATGATCACTGACAGGATCGTCGTGAACGGCACACCCAGCTGGATGATCACCGAGGCGGCCGAGGGTGAAGCGGTCTTGAACCCCATGAATAGCAGGGCGAAGTTGCCAGCGCCCATCAGCAGGGCCACCAGGATCAGCCGCCACATCGGGCGCGGCGCAGGAAGCAGCCACGGCAGGGTGACCAGCGCCACCAGCGCGAACCGCACCGACGCATAGGCCAGCGGTGGCACGCCCCAGTGGGCGACCACGATCTTGGAGATGATGTTGTTGCCGGCCCAGACCAGACAGATCAGGACCAGCACGCCGAAGTCGCGCAGGGACATGGCCCTCGCATACGCGTCCGAGCGGAGGGTGCGCAATGAAAACCAACACCGCGCCGTCGCGCCGCAGTTGACGCTACGTCGAAACGGTCGTTTGTTAGTGAACACTGATCAGATACCAAAGTGTCCGGGACAGCCGGACCGATCCATCAGGGTGGGAAACGGCATGACGACCGAGCATTTCGACGTTTTGATCGTGGGAGCTGGGCTCTCCGGCATCGGCGCTGGCTATCACCTGCAGACCCATTGCCCGGGCAAGACCTACGCCATCCTCGAAGGTCGCGACGCCATCGGCGGCACCTGGGACCTGTTCCGCTATCCCGGCATCCGCTCCGACAGCGACATGTACACGCTGGGCTATTCGTTCAAGCCGTGGCGGCAGGCCAAGGCCATAGCCGACGGCCCATCGATCCTGAACTATGTCCGCGAAACCGCCGCCGAACATGGGGTCGACCGCAAGATCCGCTACGGCCACCACGTCAAGCGCGCCAGCTGGTCGTCGGACACCGCCACATGGACGGTCGAGGCTGAGCATGTGGGCCAAATCGTCAGCGTCAGCTGCAACTTCCTCTATATGTGCGCCGGCTATTACGACTACGCCGCCGGCTATACACCCGACTTCGCCGGGATCGAAAGCTTCGGCGGCCGCGTCGTGCATCCGCAGTTCTGGCCCGAAGACATCGACTATGCCGGCAAGAAGGTCGTGGTGATCGGCAGCGGCGCCACCGCCGTCACCCTGGTGCCGGAAATGGCCAAAACGGCCAGCCACGTCACCATGCTGCAGCGCTCGCCGACCTATGTGGTCTCGCGCCCGGCCGAGGATCCCGTCGCCAACTGGCTGCGGGCCAAGCTGCCGGCCATGACTGCCTATGGCATCACGCGCTGGAAGAACGTGCTGATGCAAATGCTGTTCTTCAATGTGGCCCGCAAGAAGCCCGAGAAGACCAAGGCCCAGCTGATCGAGTTGGTGCGCAGCCACCTGGGCCCCGACTACGACGTCGCCACCCACTTTACGCCCCGCTACAATCCCTGGGATCAGCGCCTGTGCCTGGTGCCGGACGCCGACCTGTTCGACGCCCTCAAGGCGGGCTCGGCCTCGGTGGTCACCGACCATATCGAGACCTTCACCCCCACCGGCCTGAAGCTGAAATCGGGCAAGACTCTCGATGCCGATATCGTCGTGACCGCCACGGGCCTACAGATGCAGCTGCTGAGCGGCATGGAGGTGGTGGTCGACGGCAAGGTCGCCGATCTGTCCAAGTCGATGAGCTACAAGGGCATGATGTTCAGCGACGTGCCCAACCTCGCCTCGGCGTTCGGCTACACCAACGCCTCGTGGACGCT
The DNA here is from genome assembly GCF_049895765.1 of Caulobacter sp. DWR1-3-2b1. Lineage (NCBI taxonomy): Bacteria > Pseudomonadati > Pseudomonadota > Alphaproteobacteria > Caulobacterales > Caulobacteraceae > Caulobacter > Caulobacter sp. DWR1-3-2b1. The sequence goes on along the minus strand of NZ_JAFCSZ010000012.1, from coordinate 55,729 downwards.
GAAGGCCGATCTGACCTCCGAATATGTCTGCAAGCTGCTCAACCACATGGACCGTAAAGGCTTGGCGTACTGCGTGCCGCGCCTAGACGAGACCGGCATGGACGTCGAGCCCTGGCTGGACTTCAGTTCCGGCTACGTCCAGCGGGCGATGGAAAAGTTCCCCAAGCAGGGGGTCAAGAAGCCCTGGAAGGCCTACCAGAACTACGCTCTGGACCTGATGGCCCTGAAGCTGGGAAAGGTCGAGGACGGCACGATGCGGTTCGAAAAGCAGAAGGTCAAAACGCCGGCTTGAGGCCGCTGCATGACAGACCAAACCGTCGTCATCCCGGGAACAAGTCCCGGGATGACGGGTGTTATGTAGGTTCCTGAGCGGCCTCGGCCGCCTTCCCCTCCCCCATCACGACCGCGAAGCTGCCGGCGACGATCAGCAGGCCGCCGGCGCACAGCGCCAAGGTCAGGTGATCGCCAAACAGCATCACGCCAATGGCCGCGCCCATCAGCGGCTCGATATTGATGAACACCCCGGCGCTGGCCGCCCCGACCCGGGCCGAACCGTACTGCCAGGCGGCCGTGGCCAGCAGGGTTGCCACCACGCCTTGCCCCACAATGCTGGCCCAGGCGACGGGGCTGAGGTCGAGCTTCGGCGGGCCGTGCATGAGGAAGGCAATGGGAAGGATGGTCGCCGCCGCCACGATCACCGTCACTGCCGGAATGGCCATCGTCGCCTCGACCTTGGGCGCGCGGCGCAGCACGATCAGCCAGGCCAAGAAGACAAGCAGCGAGGCCAGCGACAGGGCCACGCCCAGCGGCGAGCCGGCGCCATCCGGCTTGCCGGCGATCAGGGCCGCCCCCAGGGTGGCGGCGATCACGCCCGCCCACGAAGCGCGGCTGACCTTCTCGCCGAAGAACCGGGCGCTGATGGCGATCAGGGCGGGCATGGCTCCGACCAGCAGGGCGGCAAGGGTGACGCTCACATGGGCCAGCCCCTCGAACTGCACCATGAACGCAATCCCGTAGAGCGCTCCGGCCAGCAGCACCACCGGCGAGCAGAATAGCGCCCGCGCCTCGGCCGTCATCAGGGCGAACGGCGCCGCGACGATCGCCGCCGTGGCGAAGCGCAGCAGCACCATGTGGGCGGCGTCGGTCTCGCGCAGGACCAGCTTGCCCAGCGGAAAGCCCAGACCCCAGGAAACACCGGCGAGAACAAGAGCGAAAAAGGCAAAGCGGTTCATGGCCGCTTCCTGCCGCATTCGGTAGAGCTTGGCGAGAGCCGGACGCCCGCTCGAAAAAATGGCGCCTGCCGAACTCCCTAGAGCCCTTTCCGACCTGATGGCTTCATCAGGGTCGGGCGAAAAGGGCTCTAAATCAGAAGTTTAGAGCATTTTTCGATCCGATAACCGTTTCACACTTATCGGAAAATGCTCTAGTGGACAAGTTTCTCCAAGGGAATCTGGATCGAGACGCGCAGGCCGTCTTGCAGCCACTCGCGCTGCAGGGCCCCCTTGAGCAATCTGACGACCGAATGCTCCAACAAGGTCGTCCCGAAGCCCGTCGACACATCCGGCCGGCGCATCTCGACTATCTCGACGGTTTCCCGCCAGACCAGCGAAACAGTGCCGTCGACTTGCGTGATGCTCAGCGAGATATGCCCCGTCGATGACCGCAGAGCCCCGTATTTCAAGGCGTTGGTCGCCAGCTCGTTGATCACCAGTGCTATTGCGGTCGTGGCCGATTGCCCAACGGGACAGTCGGCGCCCGCGATCATCAGCTGGCGCGCCGGCCCATTGAGGGCGCCATAGGGCTCCAGAAGCGTTTGAAGCAGGCCGTGCAGCGTCGGAATGACGGGCAGATCCCCCCTGCCTACGTCCGACGGCGAGACGTAAGAGGTCGCCCGCCCAAGAGCATTGATACGTTTGCGCAGCTTCTCGGCGAACTCCGCCGATTGTGGTTCCGACCGCGCCGAAAGCGCAATCACCCCGTCCACGACCGCAAACACGTTCTTGATCCGATGCGATAGCTCAAGGCTCATCAGGGCGGTCTGCTCCTGCGCCCGTCGCTGTTCTGTGATGTCCTGGGAAATGGAGACAATCTGGCTCGGACGCCCGCTCGCGTCATAGACAGGCGACACGATGACGTCCCAGACCTTGAGCTGTCCCTTAAGCGTCGCGGACTCGGCTGTGAAGCGGGCCACTTTCCCACCGGCCGCCTGGTTTACCGCGTCGCCGATCAGGGTGCGGCTCTGCTCGGGCCACAAGGTTTCCCACGCCAACCCTTTCAAGGGCGCAAAGTCGTCGATTTCCATCAGGCACAGGCCATTGACGTTCATCGCCAGAAGCCGACCGTCCAGATCGAGCAGTTTGACGCAGTCCTGGCTGGCCTCGAAAAGGCTGGCGCCGAGCGGATCGCCAAGCTGGTCACCCCTAAGATCAGTGGGCGTAATCGATCCTTCGGGTCGTGCCAGCCCTGGCTTCCTGCTGTTCACGCTTGCGCCCCGATCACCGCCCGGCGAGGCTATCGCCTCGCCAATGCCCGCCGTCGTCGCACCCCCGTCGCCAGCTAGACCCGGCTTTGAATAACGCTGGTGAGTCCATGGCGGCTGCCCCGGCTTCGAAAAGAGCTTCACGCTCGATCTCCGATCTCTATTCGAGACATATTCGCAGGTTTGCAACATGGGTCAATATTTCGGGGATACAGTCCGGTGAAAATATTTATAGGAAGAGTCTCCATTACCCTATGTCGTGTTTCAGACTTTGGGCGATGGCGCTTAGAAGTGTGAAGGATTTACCGGCGGTCGCGTCCGAACCCTCCTCATCAATGGCGATCTCCGATGTCACATCGGCGGCTACTTCGATAATTTCCACGGCTTCCGTCACGCTGAGCACCGACTTGGAAATCAAGCCATGGGTCAGGCTTTCGACCAGCAGGATGGCGGCTTGACCGTTGGCCTCCGCCGCGCCCGCAAGCGTATCCACGCGGGCGTCGTCGTTGCATGCGTCTTCGGCCATGGCACCACTCCGTCAGGCGAGAGCTACAAATCTCTCCGCCGCCGGAGCCTGTTGGAGGGCCGACGATCCGTTGGATGTAACGCACCACGAACGGCAAACCATCACATACATCAACATTCGATTATAACTTTGGACAATATCATAAACATGGACCCCGTGCATGTTGGCGGATGGAAAACCGCTTCGTCGAAAAGTTGCGCGGGCTTAACCCGCTGAACTCGGCCGATGTGGCTGCCTTGCGGGCGGCGACCTTAGCGCCGCGCACGGCGGCGGCTAGAGCCCTTTCCGACCTGATGGCTTCATCAGGATCGGGCGAAAAGGGCCCTAAATCAGAAGTTTAGAGCATTTTTCGATCCGATAACCGTTTCACACTTATCGGAAAATGCTCTAGGCGCGATCTTATCCGCGAGGGCGACCGCCCAGGTCCGGTCTTTGTTGTGCTGGAAGGCTGGGCGTGCCGTTACTAGATCCTGCCAAACGGCACACGGCAGGTCTTGGCCTTCCTGATGCCGGGCGATTCCTGCGACCTGCACGTCGGCCTGCTGGCCGAGATGGACCACAGCATTCAGACAATCACCCCGGCCTCGGTCGCCACGATCGACAGGGAGGCGATGGACGCCATCAGGGACACGCACAGAGGCGTGGCCAAGGCGATGTACTCCGCGCAGCTGATCGACGAAGGCGCCATGCGAGCCTGGATCACCAGCATGGGACGGCGGGCGAGCATCGAGCGCGTCGCTCATTTGATGTGCGAACTCTACCTCAGGGCCCGCAACATCGGCCTCGTGTCCGAGCCGTCGCTGGCTCTGCCCCTATCACAGCTGCTGTTGGCGGACGCACTTGGCATGACCCCCGTCCATCTGAACCGCGTTCTCAAGGAGCTGAGGATCGCTGGCGCCATGAGCCTTCAACGTGGCAGCCTGCTCATCACCGATCCAGAAAAGCTCGTCCAGATCGCCGGCTTCGACGAGAACTATCTGCACCGTCGCTTGCGAAGGGCCTCTTAGGCCGCGAGTGCAAGCAGACCTGCCAACGCCCGCCGTTCAAACCTCATCGTCGTAGTCGTCCGTCTCGTCCTCGATCGGTTTGGACGCCGCCAGCGGACCGGCCTTGCGCTTGATGAACCGCAGGGCGCTGTGGGTCTTGGAGAAGCTGCAGACCTTGGTGTCGACCAGGCTGTGACCGCGCGCGGCGGCCAGGATCTCGGTATCCTTCAGCGGCGCGCCCTTGCCCTTTTCGGCGACGATCCAGATCGCGCCCTTGGGGCCCAGTCCGCCGACCAGGTCTTCCAGCTGGTCGAAATCGGCCAGGTCCTCGACGCCCAGGAACAGCAGATCTATGTCTTCCTCGGCCTCGACGGGCTCGACGCGGTCTGAGAGTTCGGTGAAGAACTCTTCGTCCTCCAAACCAAGCACCACCACCGTCTGGCCGGGCTTTACGCCCAGCTTGTCCAGCCGCCCAGGCGGGTTGAGGATGGCGTGCAGCCACTTGTCGGCCTCGCCCGGCTCCAGCTCGAACCGCGTGCCGTCATTGAGCATCAGGTCGTTTCCGTCGACCTTGATGTAGCGCAGGGCGTGGCCTTGATAAATGCCGCGATGGGCCCCGCGGAAGATCAGCTTGGGATGCTCCCACAGCAGCTTGCCCTCGCAGTCTCCGTCCGCCAGATGACCCCAGACGCCGCGCGCTTCCTTGCTCATGACCTCAGGCGCCCTTGAACACGGGGGCGCGCTTTTCGAGGATCGCATCGACGCCTTCCATGTGGTCCTCGGTGTGGTGGGCGATGGCCTGGGCCGCCGCGCTCATCTCCATCAGGGTGTCGTAGCTGGCCGTCGTGCCGTGCTTAAGCAGGCTCTTGGCCATACGCAGGGCGTACGGGGGCTGCTGCGCGATGCGGGTCGCGAGTTCCATGGCTTCGTCCATCAGTTTGTCGGCCGGCACGGCCTTGCTGATCAGGCCCCACTCGGCCGCCTTGGCCGCGTCGATGACATCGCCGGTGAACAGCAGTTCCGCCGCGCGGCTCATGCCCACGGTGCGCGGCATCAGCCAGGCGCCGCCGTCGCCGGGGATCAAGCCCAGCTTCAGGAAGGTGACGCCGAACTTGGCGGTGTCGGCCCCGATGCGGATATCGGTCATGCAGGCCACGTCGCAGCCCAGGCCGATGGCCGCGCCGTTGACGGCCGCGATCGACGGAACTTCCAGGCCGTAGATGGCCCGGACGATGCGGTGGATGTTCTTGCGATATCCGTCGCGGACCTTGACGCCGTTGCCGCCGAACGCGCCCTCGCGGGCCTTCATCGCCTTGACGTCGCCGCCGGCCGAGAAGGCCCGGCCCGCGCCGGTCAGGATCACACAGCGGATCTCCTGGTCGTCGTTGATAGCCTCACAGGCGGCCGCCACCTGATCGCCGTCGCCGGGCGCGCCCAGGGCGTTCATCGCGTCAGGGCGGTTGAGGGTCAGGATGGCGATGTGACCGCGCTTTTCGGTCAAAACAAGGGGGGGCAGAATCAGGGGGGCGTCTTGCGACATGGGCGGCTCCTGCGGGATTTTCGCCTGCATAGCGCGGATCGCACCGCTTCGTCGCGCTTTTGAGACGCGAAGCCCCCGACGGCGCATGGACCCCTTGGCCTCCAGCACAGGACCCCATGCGCCCAACGGCCCGGGTCGCGGCGGACCGCGCTCCTGGACCGGTTGCCCCACAGGGCGACTGTCATTTCAAACGCCCCAGCAGCCGATTTTTCCCTCGGCGCCAATTTTTTTCGGCCTCGCCTTCGGCGTGCGCACGCCCAGCGTAACTAAGCTCACGCTACATCACGAAAACGCGACTGGCGTACACCCTCGCGCGAGCGTTGAAATCTCTACGGGACGATAAAGAAGGCAGCGGCAAATGACCGTGCACATGAAGGCCCGACACGCGCTGATTATCGAGGACGAGATTTTGATCGCCTTCGAGGTGGAAGCCTTGCTGGCCGAGCAGGGTTTCACCAGTTTCGACATCGCCGATAGCCCGCAAGACGCCCTGGCCATGGCCATAGCTCGGCCTCCCGACCTGATCACGGCCGACTACCGCATTGTCGGCGGCACCGGTGTCGAGGCGGTGGAAGCCATTCAGAAACTGCTGGGCGCCATCCCCGTGGTCTATGTCACCGGCAATTCGGACCTGCTGCTGGGACGCGAACCCCCGGTGGTCGGCAAGCCGATTTCGCCCCGTCGCCTGGCCGAGGCTTGCGCGCGAGCCTGCGCGGCCTGAAGGCTTTCGCCCGCGCGCTCGCACCCCTAGACTCGCCGCGCGACGCGGGAGAGCCGGATGACCATGATCGACAGCCTGGAAGCGCTGGAAGCCATCTATGACGCCACGCCCGCTGCAGCGTCGATGGTCAAGGTGGCCGACAGGATCACGCCGCACTATCGGGCGCTGATCGAGGCCTCGCCCTTCGTCGCCCTGGCCACCATCGGTCCCGAGGGCCTCGACTGCAGCCCGCGCGGCGACAGGCCGGGCTTCGTGCGGGTAGCCGATCCCCGCACGCTGATCCTGCCGGACCGGCGGGGCAACAACCGCATCGACAGCTTGCGCAACGTGGTGCGTGACCCCAGGGTCGCGCTGCTGTTCCTGATCCCGGGCTCCGGCACGACCTTTCGGGTCAATGGCCGAGCGGTGATCAGCGCCGATCCCGACCTGCTGGATAGCTTCGCGATCGACGGCAAAGCGCCGCGCACCGCGATGGTGATCACCGTCGAGGAGGCCTATTTCCAGTGCGCCCGCGCGATCGTCCGCTCGGGTCTGTGGAACGCCGAGAGCCAGATCGACGCCAGCGCCCTACCCTCGCCCGGCGCGATGCTGGCGGCGGTCACAGCCGGCGAGGTCGGCGGCGAGGCCTATGACCGCGAATGGCCGGAGCGGGCGGCCAGGACGATGTGGTGAGCTGGCATGCCGCCTTCGCGGCTTGGCAAGCCCCCAGACAACAGGCGCATCGACAGTCCGTACGGGCGGTTGGTGGATCAAGGTCTTAAGCGAAGGCCAGTGGCCACGCCTCTGGGTCTTTTTGAACTGCGCTCCGGCGCCTACGCTTTGGCTGATGCTGGCGTGGGCGAGAAGCCGGTCGGAACGGCCGGCTTGCGAGAAGTATCGGCTGCTTCAATACATAAAAGCGCGCAACACGCGACCAGCCGCCAGCGCGCGCCACAAACACAAGGGCCGCAAGTTCAACAGCAAGCGCAAAATCGACCGCCACCGCCAAAGGAATGAGTTCGGGCGCAACGACCGCGAAGCCAGCAAGCATTAATGTCGTGACCAAATACGCAGCTAAGGCGATCGGGCCCCGGTTTAGGCTCTCCGCAGGCTTCTCCACCAAGGCCTTATGAAGCGCATCGCCAAGCCATGTGCCCCTGCAGGACAGGACAAGGCCGAACGCCATCGCGAAAACTAACGTCAGAATGATCATCGCCTAGCTCCCTTAGTGGGAGGTGGTGATAAAGCTGTGCGTTGCAAGGCTGGGGTATTTTCATCCCTACCACAGCTGTGGTGCGCCCTGCGCCGCACCGCGAACCGGCTGAACGCGAAAGGGGGCGAAAGCTTTCGGCAGTGGCCACTCCGCGTCTTCCAACGTCCGCTCAAGATCGAACGCGACCCTACCCCCGCCAGCCCAAACGAGAAGCGGCCCCGGGCTTTCGCCCGGAGCCGCTTGAAACACAGTGGTCGCCGTTAGGGGCGATCAGTCGTCGCGGTGCACGCGTTCGCGGCGCTCGTGACGTTCCTGGGCTTCCAGGCTGAGGGTCGCCGTGGGGCGAGCATCCAGCCGGGCCAGGCCAATCGGTTCGCCCGTTTCCTCGCAGTAGCCATAAGACCCGTCCTCGATGCGGCGCAGGGCTTGGTCGATTTTCGAGATCAGCTTGCGTTGGCGATCACGGGTGCGCAATTCAAGCGCCCGATCAGTTTCCGAAGACGCGCGATCAGCCAGATCGGCGTGATTTTCGGTTTCTTTCTGGAGGTGAGCGACCGTTTCGCGAGATTCGCGAAGGATCTCATCCTTCCATTCGTTCAGCTTGCCCTTGAAATACTCAAGCTGACGCTCGTTCATGAACGCCTCGCCCTCGGAAGGGCGATAGGTACTCTTATCGACTAGAACAGTGGCCGTTTGCATTAACGCCTCACGCCCCAATGAACTCCGCCTTGGTCAGGCCGGGTGCTTATACCAAAAGAATAGCCACGTTCAATGAACCTCGCGTGAGTAGCGCGTTCAGCGGCGAGATACTCGCCTGGTTCGCCATGTACGCGACCCGCGACAGCTTGAGAAACGCGCGAAGCCTCAGCGCGCAACATCTTGATTTCGCTAAGAGCGCGACCGTAACCAGAGCCTCTGGCCGCCGCGCCGGTCATCAGGCCCCTCGGGCCTGTTCGAGCTTGGCTTTTTCGACTGCGGCCCGGGTTTCGATCTCGTTGAGCACGCCTTCGAGCCTCGGATCGTCGGTCGATTCGCGTTGCTCGCGGATCGCGCGGGTGAGTCGGTCGAGGGTGGCGGTCGAGACGTCGCCATCGAGCAAGGCGATCTTCACCTCGCCCAGAATGTCGAGAAGGCCGTCGGCGCGTTTGACCGCGCGCTTGCGGCGCTCCAGCGGATCGCCCATCGCCTGCAGGGCTAGAAGCGCGTCCAGCGAGCCGATCCCGGCCACGCCGCCGGTCTGGGCGACGCTGACCGCGCCGCTCGCGCCGCCGACTGAGGGCAGGGCAAAACTGGAACCGCTGCCCGAGGCCTTTGCTCGCGACGCGCCGCTCGCGCCTACGCCCCCCGTGCTCGAAACCTTCATGGCGAACGCCGCTCCATAGTGCCGGTAGCGAGTCACTTCTCTCGCCGCCTCATCATAATCAGTCCAGCCGCTTGAAGTATGGTTAATGCCGGGCAGATTCTGCCGAAGGGCGCCGGCGGGCCTGCGTCAAAACGCACAAAGCCTTACGACTCAAGCCTTTGAGATTGGCCCGCTTTTGGCATGGAGCCGGCTGGGAATGTCTTCCCGCAGCAGGATAGCCATGTCGCGTTCATTCTTCCGCACCGTTCTCGCCGTCGCCGTGACGGCCTGCGCCCTGGTTTCGGGCCCGGCTTTCGCCAAGTCGCGGATCAAGGACATCGTCTCGTTCGAAGGCGTGCGCGACAACCAGCTGATCGGCTACGGCATCGTGGTTGGCCTCAACGGTTCGGGCGACAGCCTGCGCAACGCGCCGATGACCAAGCAGAGCCTCGAGGCGATGCTCGAGCGTCAGGGTGTCAATGTGCGCGACGCCAACCTCAACACCAAGAACGTGGCCTCGGTGATGGTCACCGCCAACCTGCCGGCCTTCTCGGCCCCCGGCGCTCGGATCGACGTGACGGTTTCCACACTCGGCGACGCCAAGAGCCTGCTGGGCGGCTCCCTGCTGGTCACCAGCCTGCAAGGCGCCGACGGTCAGACCTATGCGGTGGCGCAAGGCAGCGTGCAGACCGGATCGGTGTCGGCCGGCGGCGCCTCGGGTAGTTCAGTCACCAAAGGTGTTCCGACCGCGGGTCGGATCGCCGCCGGCGGCATCATCGAAAAGGAGACCGGCTTCCAGATGGTGAACATGGGCGAGCTGCGCATGACCCTGCGCAACCCCGACTTCACCACCTCGCGCCGCATCGCCGACGCCATAAACGGCCGGTTCGCCCACAGCGCCCAGGCCCAGAACCCGACCATCGTCGCCGTCCGCCCCCCGGCCGGCATGGACATGATCAGCTTCATCACCGCCATCGAAAACCTGGAAGTCGAGCCCGACGGGCCGGCCAAGGTGATCATCGATGAGGTGGCCGGCGTCATCGTCATGGGCGACGACGTCCGCATCAGCCAGGTGGCCATCGCCCAGGGCAACCTGACCATCTCGGTCCAGGAGAGCCCGGCCGTCAGCCAGCCTGCTCCGTTCAGCCAGGGCCAGACCCGGGTGATCCCGCAAACGGCCGTCAATATCGAAGAGGAAAAGGGCAAGCAGCTGATCACTCTCAGCGCTGGCGCTTCGCTCAAGAGCCTGGTCGGCGGCCTCAACGCCTTGGGGGTCACCCCGCGCGACATGATCTCGATCCTGCAGGCCGTGAAGGCCGCCGGCGCCCTGCAAGCCGACATCGAGGTGATGTGATGAGCTCGCCCTACGCCCTTACCGGACCTCCGATCACCGGCCTGACGGCCACGGCCACCCCGCCCGCCTCGGCGGCCGAGCTGCTTAAGCGCGGCCAGATCAAGGAAACGGCCGAGAAGTTCGAAGCCTCGTTCATGTCGGTGATGATGCAATCGATGTTCGCCGGCGTGAAAACCTCCGAACCGTTCGGCGGCGGTCAGGGCGAGGAGATGTTCAAGTCGCTGCTGACCGAGTCCATGGCCAAGGAAGTCTCCAAGGCCGGCGGCGTCGGTCTGGCCGACACCATCCAACGTGAAATGCTCAAGCTTCAAGGGTTGAAGGACTAGTCATGGCCCTCGCTGCACACGATCCCAACGACCGCGTCGACCAACTGGTCATACTGACCGAGCGTCTGACCGACCTTATCGCCAAGGAGGCCACCGCCTTCGAGAACCGCCGCCCCCAGGACGCGGCGCAATATGTCGAGGAGACGGCCAAGCTGGCCAATCTCTACCGGCATGAGTCCGCCCGGGTGCGCGCCAATATCGCTCTGATCTCCAGCGCCGACGCCGAGCTGCGCCAACGCCTGATCCGCGCCACCGAAGCCTTCGACGCCGTGCTCGCTCGCCAGGCCCGCGCCCTCAACGCCGCCCGCGTCGTAACCGAAGGCCTGGTGAAGGCCGTGGCCGAAGAGATCGCCAATCAGCGCGCTCCGGCATCCGGCTACGGCGCAGGCGCGCGGATGAACAATCCGGCCTCCAGCGGCACGGCGATCACGCTGAACAAGAAGGCCTAGCGGGCCGCCTCGATCCAGCGCCCGATAAGGCGGCCAACCTCCGCCGCCTCCGCCTCGATAGCCGCCCGGTCTCGCAGAGCGATGAGGCCACGGTCGGGCGCGGGCCAGACGGCCAATTTCGCCTCATCGTCGAAATGGAAGCCGGCGGCGTCCAGCGGCTTGGCGCCGCGGTGGAGCACGATCCGGTAGCCGCCCTTCCTGTCGAAGCCCAGCGTCACGCGATCCTCGCCATCATGGGCGAAGCTGGGCGCATTCCACTTGATCTCCTCGGTCAGGCCCGGATGGGCGCCCAGGACGACCGCGCGCAAAGCGTCGATATCCGCGCGAACCGACGGCTCCAACGCCGCCAGATAGTCTTCGACGGATACGAATTTCTTCGCCACGTCTCGCCCCTCCCGCCGTGATGAGCGAGCCTAAATCGCGATCGCCCGCTATAACAAGCCGCACTTGGATGGACGGAAATCGCGATGCTCGACGAAGCGCTGATGGAAAAGATCCGAAATCTCCATTCCGGTCCTGATCGCGGCTATCACGGCTGGAGCCATCCGCTGGCCCTGCTGGACCTCTACGCCAACGTCGAGCTCGAGTTGCGCGACCCGCTGGCTGTCTATTGCGCCATCGTGCTGCACGACGCGATCTACGAACCCCGGCGCACCGACAACGAGACCCGCAGCGCTGTCCTGGCCAAAGAGATGCTGCGCGGTGTGGTCCCGCTCGACAGCCTGGGTCGCGCCCTTCGCCTAATCGAAGCCACCGCGCGCCACGCCATTCCGAGCAACCTTCCCGCCGAGGAAGCGGAGGACATGGCGCGGTTCCTTGATATGGACCTGTCGATCCTCGCCGCCCCGACGGAGGTGTTCGTCGCCTACGAAGCCGGCGTGCGGCACGAGTATCGCGAAGTTCCCGACGACGCGTTCCGCCAGGGCCGCGCCGTCATCCTGGAAAGCTTCCTGGCCCGCGACGCGCTCTACATGTCCGATTGGGGTCGCGAGCGCTTCGAAGCCACGGCGCGCTCGAACCTCAAGCGGTCCATCACCCAACTGCGAGCCTAGCTCCCAACGATCCGCTTCTTGCGACGGTGCAGCCCGACCGCAACGCCCGCCAGCACCAGCGGAACCAGCAGCGACAGCGCGGCATCGGCCGCGCCGGGCAAGTCGTGCAGCCAAGGCTTCAGCAGATAGCCAGCCAAGCCGACGACGTAGTAGCTGACGGCGAACACCGACAGGCCCTCGACCAGTCCCTGCAGCTTGGTTTGCAAGGCCACCCGCTCGTTCATGCTGTGCAGCAAGGCCTGGTTCTGGCGGTCGAGCGCTATGCCCAGCTTGGCGCGCAGCAGGTCGCTGGACCGGCCGATCCGCGCCGACAGGTCGTCCAGCCGCCGGTCGGCGGCCTCACAGGTTCGCATGGCCGGCAGCAGGCGGCGGGCGATGAACTCGCGCATGGTCGAATGGCCGGCGATGCGGCCTTCACGCAAGGCCTCCAGCCGGTCCAGGGTCAGCTGGTGGTAGGACTCGGTCGCCCCGCGCCGGAAACGGGTGCTGGCCGCGCGCAGCTCGACCTCGGCCGAGAGGGCCAGCAGCTGGTCGAGCACCGACTGGCTATCACCGCCGACCCGGGCCAGTTCGCCGGTGATCCCGGCCAGCCGCGCCTCGGCCCCGTCCAGCCAGCCCAGCAGTTCGCGAGCGGGCGGAAAGCCCATCAGGGCCAGCTTCCGATAGTTGCCGATCTCCAGCAGGGTCTGGACCAGCCGCGAGACCTCGTCATTGGCCAGTCCGCGATTGTGCACATAAATGCGCCCTGCACCGCCCTCGCCCAGCCGGAAGTCGGTCCAGATCCGCGCTGCGCCGTCGAAGGCATCGCAGCTGACGCAGCGGGCCAGGTCGATGTTCCGCCCGATGGCCGCCAGGTCCGGCGCGGTGTCGCTCGCTGCCGAGACGGTGATCTCCACGCCTCGAAACACCGCCCCCGGCGCGCCCTCCAGCCAGGGGAAGGTTGCCTCGCGTGGCTCAAAACCGAGTTGCTCGCCCAGAGGCCCGTGGTCGTAGGCTGTCCAGGTCGAGAACTCCTGGTGTCGCTCCCACAGCCACCCCCCCTGCTCGGTCGGGACCAGTAGGCGTCCCGCCGCGATCGCCTCGGCGTGGTCGGGGTGCAGCAGACCCAGGAACGTCGCCTCGCCCTCGCGCTCGGCGGGCGAGACCAGCATCAGCCATTGTCGCAGCCGCACCGGGGCGCGCTCCAGCGGCAGGGAGCGCAGGTGCATCAGCTCGCTCAGCGTCACGCGCAGCGGATGGTCGCTCGCAGCAGCCTTGGTCATGCTCGTCCTCGTCCCGCGTCGCCGGGCCTTTGCCTAAAGGACAATGTTACCGGTCACATTTGAAACTAACCCGAACAGCTCGTCCCGTCACGCCCTTCAGGCTCGATCCACGCGGCCTCGAGCTACGCTCCGGTCTGAGCCACCAGCTTCTCGCTTTCGCTCCACAGCCGGTCGACATTGGCGTCGACTTCCGCGAACGGGTTGGGCGGCATTGGCTTGCACTGGTGGAAGTAACCACCCGTGGTCTGGCCGGGTTCTTCCGCTGTCGCCAGCCAGACCAGCGCCTGCGCGCCCTCTTCCGACGACATCGCCTTGAGGGTTCGGATATGGGCCTGGGTCGATTCCTCGGCATGGGTGATGAAGTTGGAGTCGATGGTCCCCGGATGCACCGCGTGGGCGACGACGCCGTCGGCGGCCAGACGCTGGGCCAGCCCCCGCGCGAACAGCACATTGGCCAGCTTGGCCTGGCAATAGGCGTGACCGGGCGTGAACCGTTCCAGGAGCTGCAGATCGCTCCACAACAGGCCCGGGATCATTTCACCGCCGTCGGACGAGGTGTTGACGATCCGAACACTGCCACGCGGCGCGTCGACGGCGGCGCGGCGGATCAGCGGCAGCAGGCGATCGGTCAGCAGGAAGGGACCCAGGTGATTGCCGGCGAAATTCTCCTCCAGCCCCTCGGGCGTGATCACCCTGGCTCTGGCCATGCCGCCGGCGTTGTTGATCAGCACGTGGACCCGGTCGGTCAGGGCCGCGATCTCGCGCGCCGCCCGGGCCGCGTCGGCCATGAGCGACAGATCGGCCTGGATGATGTCGACCCGGCCGCCCTGGTTGGCCGCGCGGATCTCGGCCTCGGCCGCCGCCGTTCGCCCCGGATCACGCCCCAGCGCGATCACATGCCAGCCGCGCGCCGCCAGCGCCTTGGCCGCTTCCTTGCCGATCCCCGAGCTTGCGCCGGTGACAACGGCAATCTGTTCGGCGTCAGCCATGGCTGTTCCTCCTCCTCGTCAGTCCAGACAGTTTCGAGCCAAAGCCCGACGAGGGCCATCGACGCGCCGCCATGATCGTGCGGGCGATGGCGCTCAGAGCGCGATGCGTCGCTCCACCCCGATGGCCTCCAGGAAATCGGCGTCATGGCTGACCGCCAGCAACGCCCCGTCATAGCCGGCCAGCGCGCCCTCAATGGCCTCGATGGAGGCGAGGTCCAGATGGTTGGTCGGCTCGTCCAGGATCAGCAGTTGCGGCGGCGTCGCGGCGCATAGCACGCAGGCCAGGGCCGCACGCAGGCGCTCGCCGCCGCTGAGGGTTCCGGCCAGCTGGTGGGCGGCGGTGTTGCGGAACAGGAACCGGGCCAGGGCGGCATGGGCGTCATTGACCGAAGTCGCAGGATTGAGCCGCCGGAAGTTCTCCAGAATCGTCTGGTCGTCCTGCAGCAACGCCGCCCGCTGGTCGAGTAGAGCCGTCGTCACGCCGCGCCGGATCTCGCCACCCGTGGGCGACAGGTCGCCAACCGCCAGCCGGATCAGGGTGGTCTTGCCCGCACCGTTAGGGCCCGTCGCCGCCACGCGCTCTGGACCGATGATCTGGAACGTCAGATCCGTCAGCACGGCCGTCCCGTCCGGCCAGGCGAAAGACACCGCGTCGAAATCCAGCACCGTTTTGCCCGGCGGCAGGTTGGTGGGCGGCAGGTCGAAGGCCAGGGTCTTCAGTCGCTCCACGCGCGCCGACGCCTCGACCTTAGCGTCCGCGGCGTCGGCGGCCAGGCGCTGGGCCAGCTTGCCCTCCCTCGCGCCGGACAGCTCGGCTCGCTCGGCCATCATGCCCAGCAGGATCTTCGGTGTGCCTCCCTTAGCCGCAAAACGCTTGCCCGCGGCGTCGCGGCGGTCCTTGCGTTCGCGGGCCAGCTGGGCTTCGCGGGCCACGCGCCTGGTCTCGCGCTCGGCATGGTCGAGGTCGCGTTCGGCGGCGGCGGCCTCCTGCACCTTGCGCTCGACATAGAGATCGTAGCCGCCGCCATACGACCGCGCGCCCAGCGACGACAGCTCGACGATCCGGTCCATGCCCCGCAGCAGGGTTCGGTCGTGACTGACCACCACCACCCCGCCCTTCCAGCGCGCCAGCACCCGAGCGACCAGATCGCGGGCCTCGGCGTCCAGATTGTTGGTCGGCTCGTCCAGCAGCAGAACGTCGGGCCGGGCGATCAGCAGCCGCGCCAGAGCGGCGCGTGTCGCTTGCCCCCCCGACAGCGACCGCGCGGGCCGCTCGGGGTCGAGGTCGGGCAGACCGACATCGCCGAGGGCCTGAGCGATGCGACCCGGCAGGTCCCAGTCGGCTTCGGAGAGGTCGGTCTCGTCGCCCTCCCCGGCCTCGATCCGAGACAGGCGGTCCCAGCCGGTCGCGACGCCGAGCAGCGAGACCAGCCGGCCGTCGGTCGAAAGGTCCGGCGTCTGGTCCAGCATAGCGACCGAACCGGCGCGCCCCACCGTCCCGGCGGCGGGCGCGCGCTCGCCAGCCATGATGGCCAGCAGGCTCGACTTGCCCACGCCATTGCGGCCGACGAGGCCGGCGCGCTCGGCCCCGATGGAAAGGGTCAGGTTTTCGAAGAGGCGGCGGCCGTCAGGCGTAGCGGCGGCGACGGATTCCAGTGTGATGAAGGCAGACATCGAAGCTCACGGTCAGGGGAACGGGAAGGACGAACAGGTCTTCCGTTGCGCTGATCATGGGAGCCTCCATCATGGATCGAAGGTTGCCGATTTACGCTGACAAGCAGCGTTCGGCAAGCTAGGCCGGAACGCGTCTAGTTCGGCGCGATGGTATTGAACACATAGACCAGCGAGCTCACCCCGCCGATGAACACCATGAAATCGACAACCGGGTTGCGCGGCTTCAGACTATGGGCGTCGCGGATCGCCTGCTTGCCCTGCGCCTGTTTTTCGCTCGTCTTGCCCGCTTTCGCCGGCTTGGCCGCCTTGCTCATCGCATACTCCTTTGCTGGAGCCACTAAGCCAGACACAGCTGAAGATGGCGCTTTCAAAGGCGGTTAAGGGTCGGAAACTAAGACCGCGCGTCATCTGCTGACATCTACTGTCAGCAGATGACGGCGCTTTCACGCCGCGACATTTGTTCGCATCCTGTTCTTGTGTTAATTCCCGCGTCGAGCCCTACATATAGCCGCCGCGCTGCACCCTCCTGGCGGCTCTCTGCGTTCCGGAAAACATGGCCGAACAACTGAACTTCATCCGCGTTCGCGGCGCCCGCGAGCACAATCTGAAGAACGTCAGCGTCGATATCCCGCGCGGCGAACTGGTGGTGCTCACCGGCCTGTCGGGCTCGGGCAAGAGCTCGCTGGCGTTCGACACGATCTATGCCGAAGGCCAGCGCCGCTATGTGGAGTCGCTGTCGGCCTATGCGCGCCAGTTCCTGGAGCTGATGAGCAAGCCGGACGTCGACCTGATCGAGGGTCTGTCGCCGGCCATCTCCATCGAGCAGAAGACCACCTCGCGCAATCCGCGCTCGACCGTCGGCACGGTCACCGAGATCCACGACTATATGCGCCTGCTGTGGGCGCGGGTCGGCATTCCCTATTCGCCCGCCACTGGCCTGCCCATCGAGAGCCAGACCGTCAGCCAGATGGTCGACAAGATCACCGTCCTGCCCGAAGGCACGCGTCTCTACCTGCTGGCCCCCGTCGTTCGCGACCGCAAGGGCGAGTACAAGAAGGAGATCGCCGAGTGGCAGAAGGCCGGCTTCCAGCGGCTGAAGATCGACGGCGAATACTACCCCATCGAGGACGCCCCGGCCCTCGACAAGAAGTTCAAGCACGACATCGACGTGGTCGTGGACCGCATCGTCACCAAGCCCGACATGGAGCAGCGGCTGGCCGACTCCATCGAACAGGCCCTGCGCTTGGCCGACGGTCTGGCCGTGGCCGAATGGGCGACGATCGACGAGGGCGAGAATGAGCCCAAGCGGCTGCTGTTCTCGGAACGCTTCGCCTGCCCGGTCAGTGGCTTCACCATTGCCGAGATCGAGCCGCGGCTGTTCTCGTTCAACAATCCGGCGGGCGCCTGTCCGGCCTGCGACGGCCTGGGCGCGAAGCTGGCCTTCGACGCCGACATGGTGATCCCCGACAAGGACAAGAGCCTGCACAAGGGCGCCGTCGCGCCCTGGGCCAAGGGTCCCTCGCCGCTCTATACCCAGACCCTGCAGGCCCTGGCCCGCCACTACGGCTTCTCGATGGACGAGCCCTGGCACAAGCTGGCCGACAGCGCCCGCGACATCGTGCTGTTCGGGTCGAAGGGCGAGAAGATCAAGTTCGTCTATGACGACAACGCCCGGAAGTACGAGGTCGCCAAGCCCTTCGAGGGCGTGCTGCCCAACCTCGAACGCCGCTGGCGCGAAACCGATAGCAGCTGGGTTCGCGAGGAACTGGGCCGCTACCAGTCCGACACCCCCTGCGAGGTCTGCCATGGCAAGCGCCTGAAGCCCGAGGCCCTGGCGGTGAAGATCGCCGGCATGGATATCTCGGCCGTCTCGATGCTGGCCATCCGCCCGGCCCGCGACTGGTTCACGGCGCTGGAGACCAGCCTCTCCGACAAGCAGATGGAGATCGCCCGGCGGATCCTGAAGGAGATCAACGACCGCCTGCGATTCCTGGTCGATGTGGGTCTGGACTACCTCAACCTCTCGCGCGGCTCGGGTACCCTGTCGGGCGGCGAGAGCCAGCGCATTCGCCTGGCCAGCCAGATCGGCTCGGGCCTGACGGGGGTTCTCTACGTGCTGGACGAGCCGTCGATCGGCCTGCACCAGCGCGACAATACCCGCCTGCTGACCTCGCTGCAGGGCCTGCGCGATCTTGGCAATTCGGTGCTGGTCGTCGAGCATGACGAGGAAGCCATTCTCACCGCCGACTATGTGATCGACATGGGTCCGGCCGCGGGCGTGCACGGCGGCGAGATCGTCGCCGAGGGCAAGCCGGCCGATATCATGGCAAATCCCAACAGCATCACCGGCCAGTATCTGACCGGCGTCCGCGAGATCGAGGTCCCCGAAGAGCGCCGGCCGATCAACAAGAAGAAGATGCTGACGGTCGTCGGCGCTACCGGCAACAATCTGAAGGGCGTCACCGGGTCGATCCCGGTCGGCGCCTTCACCTGCATCACCGGTGTGTCCGGTGGCGGCAAGTCGACCTTCACCATTGAAACCCTCTACAAGGCCGCCGCCCGTCGCCTGAACAATGCGTCCGACGCCCCGGCCCATCACGAGCGCATCGAGGGCCTGGAGAACTTCGACAAGGTCATCGACATCGACCAGAGCCCGATCGGCCGCACCCCGCGCTCGAACCCGGCCACCTATACGGGCGCCTTTGGCCCGATCCGCGACTGGTTCGCCCAGCTGCCGGAGAGCAAGGCGCGCGGTTACGGCCCCGGCCGCTTCAGCTTCAACGTCAAGGGCGGGCGCTGCGAGGCCTGCCAAGGCGATGGCCTGATCAAGATCGAGATGCACTTCCTGCCCGATGTCTACGTCACTTGCGACGTCTGCAAGGGCAAGCGCTACAACCGCGAGACCCTCGACATCCTGTTCAAGGGCAAGACCATCGCCGAGGTCCTCGAGATGACCGTCGAGGAGGCCGCCGACTTCTTCAAGGCAGTGCCGCCAATCCGCGACAAGATGGAGACGCTGAAGCGCGTGGGCCTGACCTATATCAAGGTCGGCCAGCCGGCCACGACGCTGTCGGGTGGCGAAGCGCAACGCGTGAAGCTGTCCAAGGAGCTCTCAAAGCGCGCCACAGGCCGAACGCTCTATATCCTCGACGAGCCGACCACCGGCCTGCATTTCGAGGACACCAAGAAGCTGCTGGAAGTGCTCCACGAGCTAGTCGATCAGGGCAATACCGTGGTCGTCATCGAGCATAATCTCGACGTCGTGAAGACCGCCGACTGGCTGCTGGACTTCGGCCCCGAAGGCGGCGACGGCGGCGGCGAAATCGTCGCCGTGGGCTCGCCCCAGGACGTGGCCAAGGTCGAGGCCTCGTGGACGGGGCGCTATCTGAAGGATGTGCTGGCTCGCCACGAGGACCGCCGCAAGGCGCGGGTTGCGGAGCTGAAGAAGGCCAAGCGGGCTTAGCTGCGGTGATAGGTGGTGGCTGAAGCAATCACTAAAAACCCGCTCTCCCCGGCGAAGGCCGGGGTCCAGATTCAACCTGAGCGTCTGAGGATAACGCGCCTTAGCGCAGAGCCAGAATGACACACGCCCTGGGTTCGACCTGGGCCCCGGCTTTCGCCGGGGAGAGCGGAGAGGGTGTCAGACGCCGGTCTCGACCGGCGCCGCCCCGCCCGCCTTCAGGATCCGGTAAATTTCCGGGGCGGGCGAGAAGACGATCAGCGAGGTCAGCACCGAGATCACGCCCGCAAATACCGCCCGGGCCACTCCGATGGGGGTGAAGAAGGTTTCCAGCGAGGTCATGTCCGGCTCGAACAGGCCGCCGAGACCAGTGATGCCACCCGAGGCGATCACGCCCACAGCCGCCACGATGGTCATCACAAGCAGATAAACGATCACCGCCATCACCGTCGCCAGCACATAGGCCCCCAGCATCGCGCCGACATGGCCCTTGGTCATCGTCCACGAGCTCTTGATGGCGATCCGACCGGTATCGAAGGTCATGGTCGAGGCGAAGGATAGCCGCACCGCGAAATAGATCATCAGGCAGGCGACGCCGACGAAGCCTATCAGGCCCGCCAGACCCGCTATGGCCCCGCCGCCGGCCGCGATGCCGATCCCCAACAGGATGGCCGACACCAGGATGGCCGCGAAATAGACCGCCAGCAGGATCAGGTTCACCAGGATCAGCGCCCCGGCCTGTCGCACCTCGTCTGGGCCAAAGCGCAGATAGGCCGAACGGTTATCGCCCGGTTGCAGGACCATGCGGTTCACCGCAGCCAGTATCACCGAATAGAGCGCCAGGCTGTAGATCAACGACACACCCATCAGCGGCGCCAGCCCGCCCATGACCGCCAGCATCGTTTCGGGAGACGCGTCCTTGTCGGCGCTGATCGCCATGAACTCGGTCAGTTGCGGACCCGCCAGCTTGATGGTGATGGTGCTGGAGATCAACGACAGCACCGTCATCAGCACGGCCCACACCGCCACGGTCCGGGGATGCTCCCGCACGAGCCGGAAGCCGACGAAGGCGGCGTCGGAGGCGGAGAACTTGGACATGCGGCCCTCGGGGACGGAACGGAGAGAGCGCTACGCCTAACAAGGTTCGCGGCGTTTCGACAGGGCGCGGACGCCGAAATCGACCGTCAGGCGAATGCTGCTTGCCGGGTGCGCCTCGCGAACTCTAACATCTGTTTGAAAGCGTCCGTCAGCGTCGCTGATCCGGGAGGTCCTGATGAAGCTCTATGGCGAAGCCAACCCCGCGCCCAATCCGCGCCGTGTCCGCATCTTCCTGGCCGAAAAGGGTGTCGACCTGCCGGAAATCCGCGTCGGCATGCGCCAGGGCGGCCACAAATCGCCCGAGCACAAGGCGCGCAACAGCCTGGGGCAGGTTCCGACCCTGGAACTCGACGATGGCACGATGATCAGCGAGAGCGTCGCGATCTGCCGCTATCTGGAGGCGCTGCATCCCGACCCGCCGATGTTCGGGACCACGCCGCTGGAACAGGCCCAGATCGACATGTGGGTGCGGCGCATGGAGTTCCAGCTGCTGATCCCGGTCGGCATGTTCTGGCGTCACGCCCATCCGCTGACCGCATCCTTGCTCAAGCAGAACAACGAGTTCGGCGAATCCAACCGCGAGATCGTCACCCGGACGCTGAAATGGCTGGATCGCGAACTGGCGGACGGTCGCGCATTTATCGCCGGCGAGACCTATTCCATCGCCGACATCGTCGCCCAGACCACCCTCGACTTCGCCAGCTTCATCGGCCTGGAAACGCCCGCCGACGCCCCGCACCTGACAGCCTGGCGCCAGCGGGTCGGATCGCGGCCCAGCGCGGCGGCTTAAGCCGGATCCGCCGTCAGCTGCCGCAAGGCGGC
The DNA here is from genome assembly GCF_049895765.1 of Caulobacter sp. DWR1-3-2b1. NCBI lineage: Bacteria > Pseudomonadati > Pseudomonadota > Alphaproteobacteria > Caulobacterales > Caulobacteraceae > Caulobacter > Caulobacter sp. DWR1-3-2b1. The sequence continues at coordinate 34,457 of NZ_JAFCSZ010000012.1, read as the reverse complement.
GGCGGGGGCGGAGGTGACGATCACCGCCTGCAGGGTGAGGAACACAGGGGCCAGCAGCAGGTTGGCCAGCAGCGCCAGGATCAGCCGCGGATGGCTGGTCGCCGCGCCGCCCGCGATGGGGTCCTCGAGGCCCCCGGCGAGCACCGCGCCGACGATGCTGGACAGGGTGGCGCCCAGGATCGAGACGATCACGCACATCACGATGACCATCGCGATCATGCCCAGCAACCGCCAGAACTGGCCGTGGGTGACCAGCCAGGCCGCGCGCGGGTCGATGTGTCCGCTCAGGAAGGCGTGCGGAGCCAGCAGCGACAGCCGCACGGCTACCCAAGTGGACAGGCCGAGCACGGTCAGGCCGCCGAGGAAGGTGAACCAGCCGGCGGCCGGCGTGCCGGCCAGCAGCGCTGTTCCGAGGGCCAGAACGCCGCCGGGAATGATCGTCACCATCAGCGCCGCGGCCCAGGTGATCAGCGACACCCCCAGCAGGCGCAACTCCTCGCGACCCAGACGCAGATAGGCGAACCGCTTTTCGTCTGGGTGCAGAACCGAGCGCATGATCGCCCCCGACAAAATGGCACCCAGCACCAGGGCCAGCATGATCAGCAGCACCATCACCCCGCCCAGGCGCGAGACGAAGTCGAGGATCTCGCGCGGGTCGGCCGACGACTGGCGCAGCGCCAGGTTCATGCGGTCCTGCTCGCTGAGCACGATCTTGGCCAGCAGGCCCAGCAGCGGCAGCATCACCAGCGAGAACGCGGCCCAGGCCAGCACCACGGCGGGATGCCGGCGCATGGTCCGCAGGCCTTCGAGGGCGGCGTCGACGGGCGAAAGCGCGGTCATCTAGACTTCCTGAGAGGGCAACGCGGCGGGGCCATGGCGGCGTCGATAGACGTGAACGAGCGCGCCGGTCCAGACCGGCGCCAGATAGACATAGCCAAAGATCGCGCCCAGCGCCGCCAGCGCCCCGTCGAAGCCCGGGCCTGCCCAGCGGCCGACCAGACTGGAGAGCGCCACCAGCGCCACGACCGGCGCAGCCAGCAGCGTGCAGGCGGCCAGAACCTGCAGGGTGACGCCGCGCGTCAGCGGAAAGGCGCTCAACACCCGCACGCCCGACTGGTCCACCGAAGCCGCCCCCGCCAGCGACAGGCGCACGGCCAGCCAGATCAGCACAGCCAGACCCAGCAGCGGCGAGGCCCCGGCCACGATGGCGCCCGGACCCGAGCCGGCCAGCGCATCCTTCCACGCCTGGGACGAGGTTGCATCGAAACCGGGCGCATTGGCCCGCGCCACGCCCAGGGCGATGGCCCCGACCACCAGGATCAGCACCGCGGCTACCACGAACAAAAAGACCGCGATCAAGGCCTGCACGCCCAGCAGCCGCCACTCGTCCGGGCCCCAGCGCAGGCCGGCCAGCCCCGCGGGCTTGCCAAAGGCGCGGCGATAGAGCGCTCCGCAGACGAGGGCGATGGCGGCGATTTCAGCCAGCAAGGCCAGACCGCCCAAGGCCGGCGGCAGGGCCCGGGTCAGGATGCTGAGCACGACGGCTGCCAGCAGGGCGGCCCAGCAGGCGCGGACCGACGGACCAAGGCCCGAGACCCCCGCCCGAACGGTCGCCCCGATCGCGACCGATCCATCCGTCATCGCACGCCCCTCTTGAACCTGCTCGCGCGAGTCGCGCGGGCTGGCCTCTTTACGATGCGTCGCGCCGGGTTGCGACGCATCGCGCCTGTCCGGGGACGAATTTAGGCCGGACGTGGCGCCGGCGCCGCGTCCCGCGTCCCTGCTACCGGGTCAGATCCCTGTAGGCCGCGGCCCAGGGCGCGCAGAACAGGGTGACCAGGCCGGCGCCGAGCAAGGTCCAAGCCACGCCCACCACCGCCAGCCACGGCCACAGCATCCGCAGCAGATCGAGGGGCGGCCGGGCGAAGAACGCCTGGATCGCCATGGGATCGTTCAGCCAGACCGGCGGGCCGCCGGCCGCGAACACCGCGCCCAGCACCACGCCCGCCACGACCAGCTCGATAGCAAACACCATCAGCAGGCTTAGCAGCGCCACGCCCAGCAGCCGCCAGGCCGAGCCCCGCGTCAGCGACCACGACTCGAACAGGCGAAACTGGCGGTCGGCGAAGGTCATGGGCGCGGCCAGCGACAGGCGAAGCCCCAGCCAGATCAGCACGGCCATAGCGATCAGCGCCAGCCCGAACCCGGTGAGGACACCCGACAGTGTGCCCTGGCCCTGCGATCCACTCGCCAGTCCGACAATGAAGGCCGGAATCATCACCCCGATAGAGGCGATGACGACGACGATATAGCCCAGCACGCTCGCCACCAGGAACAGCAGGGTGAGCCACAGTTCCTGGGCCCCCAGGCGCAGGAAGGCGCCGCGCGACTGGTCCGGCTCCAGCACGGCGCGGAACACCGCCGAGCAGATCAGCCCCTTGATGAAGGTGCTCCACAGCCAGCCGCCGATCTGCACCAGCATCATGCCCGATTGCATCTGCATCAGCTGGCGCATGGCCTCCTGATCGACGGGTCCGTCCCTGTGCTGCATCACAGCCGCCATGGTCTTCAGGATCTCCGGCCCCATGAACGCGATGAGCGCCAGCACTGGCGCCACCGACAGGACCAGCATCGCCACACCCCAGGTCAGGACTGCCCCCGGATGGCGCGCGATCACGCCAAAGCCCGCGAACGCCGAACCCGTCACCGAGATCTTGGCCATCAGCTTCCCCCCATGCTTGCCGCGCGCGAAAGGCGCCGGAATTCCCGCCAGCCTACACTCAGGTTTCGCTCGGCGACAGCCGGGGGTATGAGGGCGCCCATGAGCACCCAGACCTCCCCTCTCGCCCCGGTTCACGTCATTGGCGGCGGCCTCGCCGGTTCCGAAGCCGCCTGGCAGATCGCCAGCGCCGGCGTGCCCGTCGTGCTGCACGAGATGCGCCCTGTCCGTGGAACGGATGCGCACCATACCGACGGCCTGGCCGAGATGGTCTGCTCCAACTCATTCCGCTCGGACGACTGGCAGTTCAACGCCGTCGGCCTGCTGCACGCAGAGATGCGCAGGTTGGACTCGCTGATCATGTCGGCCGCCGACCAGCATCAGGTGCCCGCCGGCGGCGCCCTCGCCGTCGATCGTGACGGCTTTTCGGCCGAGGTCACGCGTCGCCTGGAAGCCCACCCGCTGGTCACGATCCAGCGCGAAGAGGTGGCAGGCCTGCCGCCAAAGGATTGGGACAGCGTGGTCGTCGCCACCGGCCCCCTCACCTCGCCTGCCCTGGCCGACGCGATCCTGGAACTGTCGGGCGAAGGTCAGCTGAGCTTCTTCGACGCCATCGCTCCGATCATCCACGTCGAGTCCATCGACATGGACCTCGCCTGGCGCCAGTCGCGCTACGACAAGGAAGGCCCCGGCGGCGACGCGGCCGCCTATATCAACCTGCCCATGAACAAGGCCGAGTACGAGGCCTTCATCGACGCCCTGCTCGACGGCCCAAAGGCCGAGTTCAAGGAGTGGGAGCACGTTCCCTATTTCGATGGTTGCCTGCCGATCGAGGTGATGGCCGAGCGCGGCCGCGAGACCCTGCGCCACGGCCCGATGAAGCCCGTCGGCTTGACCAATCCGCGCGACCCGCTGGTCAAGTCCTACGCCATCGTCCAGCTGCGCCAGGATAATGCCCTGGGCACGTTGTGGAACATGGTCGGCTTCCAGACCAAGCTGAAGCATGGCGCCCAGGCCGACGTCTTCCGGATGATCCCGGGGCTGAAGGGCGCCCAGTTCGCCCGCCTGGGCGGCCTGCACCGCAACACCTTCATCAACAGCCCGCGCCTGCTGGATCGCAGCCTGCGCATGAAGGTCGAGCCGCGCCTGCGCTTTGCCGGCCAGATGACGGGCGTCGAGGGCTATGTCGAAAGCGCCGCCACGGGCCTGCTCGCCGGCCGCTTCGCCGCCGCCGAACGCCTGGGCAAGACGCTGGAGGCGCCACCCGCCACCACCGCCTTGGGCGCCCTGGTCGATCACGTTACCGGCGGCCACATCGCCGGCGACGCGGAGGCTGGCAAGACCTCGTTCCAGCCGATGAACATCAACTACGGCCTGCTGCCGCCGATGGAGACGCCGAAGATGGGCGACGACGGCGTGAAAATCCCGCTCAAGGAACGCGGCCGGGCCAAGAAGCGGCTGATGAGCCTGCGCGCCCTAGCTGACCTTGAGGCTTGGCTGCACGGCTGATCCAGGGCCCTGCGGGCGCCATTCGCGGACACGGGCGCCACGCTCACGCCTGTGTCCTGAATGCGTCTGGGTCCATGAGCCAGATCGATGAGAATCCGAAATGACACCGGTTTCTGTTGCCAATGACACCGGTAACCGTTAGCGCTATCACCACTAATCTGAGGCGTGACCGACCCAAAAGAGTCTCGCCTATCGCGAACTTTCGGGAGGGAACTATGCAGGATCAATCCGCACATCAGCGCGTCCGCGCGCTTCTCGGCCAAGCGTCCATCGGCGCGCTAGTCATCGCCTCAGCCCTGGCCATCGGCTCGACCGCCTTCGCCCAGACCGCCGCCGCGCCGGCCGCGTCGGCCGCCGAACCGGAAGAAGTCGAAGCCACCGTCGTCACCGGCTATCGCGCCGCGCTGCAAAGCGCCCTGAACCTCAAGCGCTCCTCGAACGTGATGGTCGACGCCATCAATGCAGAAGACATCGCCGACTTCCCCGACGCCAACCTCGCCGAGTCCCTGCAGCGCCTGCCCGGCGTCTCGATCGACCGCGACAACGGCGAAGGCCGCACCATCACCGTTCGCGGCCTGGGCGCCGACTTCACCCGCGTTCGCCTGAACGGCCTGGAAGCCCTGTCGACCGCCGGTTCCAACGATTCCGGCACCAGCGGTAACCGCACGCGCGGCTTCGACTTCAGCGTCTTCGCCTCGGAGCTGTTCAGCTCGCTGCGCGTCCAGAAGACCGCCTCGGCCGAGACCGACGAAGGCTCGCTGGGCGCCACGGTCGATCTGATCACCGGCCGGCCGCTGGACTTTAAGAACCGCCGCATCGCCCTGTCGGTGCAGGACGCCTATTACGAATCCGGCGGGAGCCACAATCCGCGCATCGCCGCCCTGATCTCTGACCGTTGGGACACCAAGTGGGGCCAGTTCGGCGCCCTGTTCTCGGTGGCCTATAACGAGCGCAACAGCACCATCGACAGCTAAGGTCGTCAGGCCGGCCAGTCGGACTACGCCTATCGCGGCGCCACCTTCGCCGGCACCACCCTGACCACCAATGGCACGAGCATCATGCAGCGCCAGGGCTTCGCCGCCCCGACCGGTGCGTCGTGCAATGGCTCGGTTGTTCCGGGCGTCAACATCACCAACGCCGCGTTGTGCTCGGCCCTGACGGGTTAAAACCCGACGGCCTATGCTCTGGTCAACAATCCCATCGGCTCGACCCTGACCCGCGGCAACGGGGTCACCACCACCACTGCGCCCGGCTCGCTGGTCCGCATCCCCGCCTTGCCGACCATCAACCAGCAAGAGCTGGAGCAGGAGCGCCTGGGCATCACCGGCTCGCTGCAGTGGCAGCCGACCGACCGCACCAAGGTCACTTTCGACGGCGTCTATTCGCGTTTCTACAACAACTCGACCAACTACCAGATCAGCGCCGTTGGCCTGAACCGCAACAACACCACCGCCAACTACAACACCGCCGGCTCCACGGCCGCCACCAGCACGGACGCCTACAAGCGCGCCCTGTACAATGGCTGTAACTTCAACGCCGGCAGCGCCATCGTGCAGGCGGTCGACTGTGGACAGTCGCTGAACGCCACGACCCCGGTCGCGGGCTATACCTACAGCTTCAACCCCAACAACCTTGACCCCTTCGAGTACTACAACAACCCGCTGTCGGTGGGTTACGCGGCCAGCGCCGACGGCCTGGCGATGCGCGACAAGTTCATCGGCCGCCCCAGCGCCAAGCTGGTTGACGCCGCCCTCAGCGAGTCCGGCGCCAACGCTGCCTATCTGAAGCTGGGCAATGTCGACATGCGTTCGGCCGCCGACCAGCAGTATTATGTGACCTTCTTCCAGCAGGGCTCACTGAACCTCGAGCACGAGTTCAGCGACCGCCTGAAGATGACGGCGATCTACGGCCAGTCGCGCTCATACAACAAGGGCACCGGCCTGCTGGCCGATTACCTGAAGCTGGACAGCGGCAACGGCACGGCCGGCAACGACTACTTCACCTATGACGAGCGCGGCGACGGCGCGATGCCGATGGTTAATTTCGGCTTCGACGCCACCAACCCGGGCAACTGGGACCTGGTAAAGGGCTACTCGTCGCTGCGGATCTACCGCACCGTCGCCGACAACCGCTACGAAGGCGGCCGGGTCGACTTCTCGTACGACGTCGATGACGACCTGACCGTGAAGTTCGGCTTCTCGCGTCGCAAGTACAGCTTCTACACCACCCGCGAAGGCCGGGCCGGCGGCTCGAACGGCGAGACCCTGATCCCGTCGCTGAAGGAAGCCAATAGTTCGGTGGCGGCCACCAGCCGTCTGATCAGCTGGGGCAATGGACTGGACGTTCCGGCCGGCACCACCACCGCCTTCCTGGCGCCCGACCTGGACAAGTTCGGCGCCCTGTTCGACTTCAACTGCAACTGCATCAACAAGTGGGGCGACTGGCGCACGTCGCGTCTGTCCAACCCAGCCAACACCTTCGGCGTGGATGAGGTCGACACCGGCGCCTTCGTGCAGTTCGACTACCGCACGACGCTGTTCGACCGCGAACTGCGCGGCAACCTCGGCACGCGCTATGCGATCACCGAAGTCGAGTCGAACGGCCTGACCAACACCTCACGTCCGATCTACGGCGAAAACAAATATACCGACCTGTTGCCCTCGCTGAACGCCTCGTACGAGGTGGCCGACAACATGCTGCTGCGCTTCGGCGCGGCCAAGGTCATGGCCCGTCCGCTGCTGGGCAACCTGGCGCCCAGCATCACCGCCTTCACCGCCCCCAACGGCGCCGGCGCCACCACAGGCGGTACGATCACAGTCGGCAATCCAAAGCTGGAGCCCTTCCGCGCCATCAACCTCGACCTGAGCCTGGAATGGTACTTCTCGTCGGGTTCGCTGATCTCGGTGGCGGTGTTCGACAAGGACGTCAGCAGCTTCCCGCAGACCGTGGTCAATTCGGGTACGCTGAGCAGCATTCTGGACCAGGCCTCGATCAACGACTTGATCAGCGGCGCCACCGGCACGGGCACCCCCGCCCAGATCGCCGCCGTGACCGCCTATATCAACAGCCAGTCGTTCGACATCCGCCAGTTCCGCGATGCGCCGGGCGGTTACATCCGCGGCTTCGAGATCGGTTACCAGCAGAACCTGACCTTCCTGCCGGGCTTCCTCGACAAGCTGGGCGTCCAGGCCAACTACACCCACCTGGAATCCGAGCTGCAATACATCATCGATCCGGGCCAGCTGGAGGTGAAGAACGCTGCCGGCGTCGTTACCACCCCGGGCCGCGCCCAGTCGGTGGCTCCGGGTCCGTTCACGGGCGCCTCGCCGGACTCGTTCAATTTCACGGTCTATTACGACACCGAGAAGTGGACCGCCCGCGTCTCGACCGCCTATCGCTCGGAGTACTACACCCAGTACCCGATCGCTTCGGGCAGCTGTAACCCCGGCTTCTGCGACTCGCCGTTGGTCAACGACTTCCTGGGCAGCCAGTCCACGACCAATGTCGACGCCTCGTTCAGCTACAAGTTCAACAAGAACATGTCGCTCAGCGTCGAGGCCCTGAACCTGACCAAGGAAACCAGCAACCGCTTCGGCTATGCCGACGACCCCGTCGTCACGCAGTACGCTGCCCCGGGCCGCCAGTTCTTCGTCGGCTTCCGGATGACCTACTAGACTTTCAAGGCTTTCTTCCTCCCCAAAGATTGAAACTCAGGGCGGCGCCGGTTATCCGGCGCCGCCTTTTTCTTGCGGCAAGGTCGAGATGCAGGACGGAGACGGCGGACCGAACAGGCCAAAGCCCTTCAGCACCATCTTCAGCGCCTCCCAGTGGATGCCGGCCAGTACGCCAAGAACCTGCAGGGGATGGCCCAGCACCGCGCGGGTCAGCGCCTTGTCAGTCATCTCGACGCGGCGACCGACGAAGCTGGTCGACAGCATGAGCCCCCCGGCGTCGAGCACGTCGATCCCTACATGCACAGCCTGGCCGGGTGGCGCGATCTCGAAGACGTAGCGCAGGTCCATAGGCATGAACGGCGAGACGTGGAAGACCTTGGTGCTAGCCTGGCGCACCCATCCGCCCTGTTGGCGGCGCGCCGGCAGGACATAGTCATGACGCTGCCCGAAGGTGTTGCGGACCGCGTGCACGATGGCCACCAGGCGTCCCTCGCCGTCATGGCAGAAATAGACGCTGAGCGGATTGAAGCCGTGACCCAGTACGCGCGGCATGCAGAGCAGTGAGATCCGGGCGTCCGGCAGGTCGATTCCCTGGGCGGTCAGCTTGGCCAGCACACTGCTCTTGAGGCTTTGGCCCTCGGCGGCCCCGTGATCCTGTTCGTGGAAGGACAGCAGATTGATCCGACCAAGCGAGAACCGCTTCAGCCGCCGATCCAGCGCCTCCAGCTCGTCGAGGTCCAGCAGGAGCATGAAGACGCGATAGCGCAAGCGATGGCGCCGGGGTCGCACACGTTCATGCGCGACTTCGCCGACATAGATCGCCGAGACCTGGGTCACGCCACCAGCTCGCGCATCGAATCGGCTTTTGTCTCATCGACGAAGATCCGGCCTGATGGGTTGGGGGTGAGCCAAGGCCGTTTTCCGCCGCCCAGCTGTTCGGCCACTGCGAGGCCCGCCTGCAATCCGTCTTCGTGGAAGCCCGAGCCGAAATAGGCGCCGCAGAACCAAACCCTGTCGCACCCCTGCAGCGACCACAGCTTGCGCTGGGCCAGCATGGCCGGACCGTCAAACAGGGGATGCTCATAAACTTGGTCGCACAGGACCTCATTGGCCTTGGGCGTGCGTTCGGGGTTGAGCGACAGGAAAAACGGATCGGCGCTGTCTAGAGGCTGCAGCTTGTTCATCCAGTAGGTCACCCCGCCTTCGCCGCCGCTGGCGCGACGGCCTACGTGGTTCCAGCTGGCCCAGGCGGCCTTGCGGCGCGGCATCAGGCCGGGATCGCGGTGCAGGACGGCGCGGTTGCGACTGTAGCGGAAGGCGCCCAGCACCTCGGTTTCCTCAGCCGTTGGCAGCAGCAGCATGCGCAAGGCCTGGTCGGCATGGGCGCCGATCACCACTTGGTCGAACCGCTGGCGCTGGCCCGTCAGGTCCTCGACGGTCACCCCGTCGGACGTTCGCACCAGGTGCTGCACCGGGCGGCGCAGCAGGATCTCGCCGTCGAAATCGGCCGCAAGTCGCGAGACATAGGCCCGGCTGCCGCCCGCCACCGTGCGCCAGGTCGGACGCTTGTCGATGGGCAGCATCAGGCCGTGGTTGTCAAAGAACCGCAGCAGGGCGGCGGCCGGAAACTCGCGGATGTCGCGCATCGAGGCCGACCAGATGGCGGCGGCCTGCGGCAGCAGATGATCCTCGGCGAACGCCCGGCCAAAACCTTGCTGGCGCAGATAGTCGTCGAGACGGCAGAGACCGCCCTTTTCCAGCTCCAGCACATCGCGCGTACCGGCCTTGTAGAAGCGTGTGACGTCCAGAAGCATCTTCAGGAAGCGCGGGTTCAAGGCGTTGCGCTTCTGGGCCAGCAGGTTGTTGCTGCTGTACTCCAGCGCGCCATTGTCCAACGAGACGCCAAACGACATGTCGCTGTCGACAGTCGGCACGTTCAGGTGAGCAAACAGCGCCGTCAGGTTGGGATAGTTGGGCTCGTTATAGACGATGAAGCCTGTGTCGACTGGCACACCCTCGACCTCCACCGTATTGGCGTGGCCGCCCAGCCGGTCGTCGGCCTCATAGAGGGTGACGTCATGGCGCTTGGATAGCAGCCAGGCAGCTGAGAGCCCCGAAATTCCGGAGCCGACGACGGCGATCTTCAGGCGCGGGGTCGAGTGAGACGCGGACAATTGAAGTTTTCCTTGGAGGCGTCCCTGCGACGCTGCCATCCAGCTACGGAGCACGCTAAGATTTAGACGCGCGCGCATCCGGCGCAGGCGCAGTCACGTACCTACACTAGTTTAATCCCGCGCAAGGAACCCGCATGAGCCTGGTAAAGGCCGCCATCCACGCCTTCGAGGATACGCCCATGCCGGACGTGGTCTCACGGGCCGCGATCCATTTCCTGGTCGGTGACGCGCGCCGCCGACTGGCTGGAGCGCCCGCCGACGCCAGCGCGGCCTTTGCGCGGACCATGGGCGAGCATCCAATCGCCGCCCACACCGACGCGGCCAACGCCCAGCACTACGAACTGCCCGCGGATTTCTTCGAAGTCGTGCTGGGCCCGAACCTGAAATATTCCAGCGGCCTCTATCCGGCCGGCGCTCGCACCCTAGCCGATGGCGAGGCCGCCGCCCTGCGAGAGACCGAACTCCACGCCGATCTGCAGGACGGCCAGGCGGTCCTGGAACTGGGCTGTGGCTGGGGTTCGCTGTCGCTCTGGATGGCCGAGCGCTTCCCGGCCTCATCGATTACCTCGGTCTCAAACTCGGCCTCGCAGCGCGCCTTCATCGAAGCCCGCGCCGCCGCGCGGGGACTGACCAACCTGACGGTAATCACCGCCGACATGAACGACTTCCAGGCCGACCAGCGCTTTGACCGCGTGGTCTCGGTGGAGATGTTCGAGCACATGTCCAACTGGCGCGCCCTGCTGACCCGGGTGAACAGCTGGTTGAAACCGGAAGGCCTGCTGTTCATCCACATCTTCACGCACCGGAACGCACCCTACCGGTTCGACGTCGACGATCCGGCCGACTGGATCGCCCAGTACTTCTTTACCGGCGGCGTCATGCCCAGCCACGACCTGCCCCGTCAGTTCCCCGATCTCTTCGCCGTCGAACAGGACTGGCGCTGGAGCGGCGCTCACTATGCTCGCACCGCCGAGCAGTGGCTTGAGAACTTCGACGCCAACCGCGCCCGGATCGATCCGGTGCTGGAGCGGGTTTATGGCCAGCACGCCGCCGTCTGGCGCCGCCGGTGGCGCCTGTTCTTCCTGGCGACCTCGGGCCTGTTCGGCCACCGCGGCGGCGAGGAATGGGGCGTAAGCCACTATCGGATGCGGCCGGTCGCCCAGGGACATTGAGATGAAGCGCTACATCTACGGATACCTCGCCACCGGCGCGGCCTTTCTGGTGCTGGACATGATCTGGCTGACCCTGACAGCCTCGCGCCTTTACCGGCCGCGCATCGGCGAGATCATGGCCGACACGGTCCAGATCGCGCCGGCCGTGGCCTTCTATCTGATCTACCTGACCGGCGTCTTCGTGCTGGCGATCCTGCCAGCGGCGGACGCCAACAGCTGGAAGCGCCTGCTGGTCCACGCCGCCGTGTTCGGCTTCTGCGCCTATGCGACCTATGATCTGACCAATCAGGCGACGCTGAAGGTGTGGTCCACCACCATCACCCTGATCGACCTGGCCTGGGGGACGTTCGTCACGACCGCCGCCGCTTCGGTCGGGTTCCTGGTCATGCGCGCGGCTCGCTGACCAACACCGATTGCGCGCTTGCCTATGCCATGCCACCGTCGTGCGACAATGCACCGCGGGGACGACTGATCTATGGACGCCGATACCAGCCGCGCCTTGCTTTCGCGCGCCATAGCGCGCGTGGCCAACCGTGATTCCGACGCGCTGAAATACGTGTATCGCCAAACCTCGGCGAAACTGTTTGGCGTCTGCCTCCGTATCTTGAATGACCGCGAGGAGGCGGAGGATGTGCTTCAGGATGTATATCTCAACGTCTGGAACAAGGCCGACCGGTTCGATCCGGAGAAGGCCAGTCCGATCACCTGGCTGGTCGCCATGGCCCGCAACCGGTCCATCGACAAGCTGCGCTCGCGCGGCGGCCGCGTGATGGCCGGGGTCGAGGAGGCCGAGGCCGTCCCCGACGCCTCGCCTCTCGCCTCCAGCGCAATCGAGACCGACGAGGACCGTCTGCGCCTCAATGACTGCTTGGACCAGTTGGACCCCAAGCACGCCGGCGCGGTGCGCACCGCCTTCTTCGAAGGCGTGACCTATGACGCCCTGGCCCAGATGATCGGCGTACCGCTGGGCACCATGAAAAGCTGGATCCGGCGCAGTCTGCTCAGCCTTCGCGCGTGTCTCGAAGCATGACCGACATCACCGCCCCCGAAGAAGAACGTCCCCTGGCCGGCGAATATGTTCTAGGCGTCCTCGACGCTGCCGAGCGCGTCCAAGTCCAGGCCCGCATCGCCGCCGAACCGGGCTTTGCCCGCGCCGTGCAGTGGTGGGAGAACCATCTCACCCCGCTGGCCGCCGACATCAAGGGTGTCGAGCCCTCGGCCGGCCTATGGCCCCGCATCGCCAATCTGATCGGCGAGGCAACCAAGCCTTCGCTGTGGAACAATACCCGCGTATGGCGCGGCGTCTCGGTGGGCGCTGTGGCCTTGGCCGCCGCCAGTGTCGCCGCCCTGGTTATGACGCCGCGCGCGCCGCCGGTTCCGGCCGTCGCCCCGACGCCGACGCCGGCCGCCGCCGAGGTGGCGCTGATCAACGACCCAACCACCAGCCAGACCGCGCTGGTCGCCACCCTCGACCACGCGACAAACCAGCTGATCCTGACGCCAGTGTCGATGAAGATGCCGAGCCAGCGCGACGCCGAACTGTGGATCATTCCTGAGGGTCAGAAGCCGATCTCCCTGGGCGTGATCCCGCAGGACGCGCCCGCCCGCATCGTCGTACCCGCAGGCCTGAGAGGCGTCGGAACCTACACCGCCACCTTGGCCGTCACCGACGAACCCCTGGGCGGCTCGCCATCCGGCGATCCGACCGGCTCGGTCCGCGCGGCGGGCAAGTTCGCCAAGGCGTAGCCGCCGCTAAGTAAGTGGTTTATGACTTGTCTGCAGGCGCCAACCGCAAGGTCTGGCGCCTGTCGGGGCATTGGCACGTGGTTGAGGTCGCTGCTGACTTTGGGCCGCGCGGGCAAGCCATACCTGCGCTACCAAGAGTGTCACGACAAGCCTAGCTGCGGACGAGGCCAGGACGGGTGACGGGGGAATTCACGATCGGCGCGAGGGCCAAGGCTCGCTGCGACCTGCTGGGCGTCCCGCCCTATAGCGAGGTCGAGGGCCAACTGACGCGCCGGTTCCTGACCCCCGCCCATGACGCCTCGCTCGACACCCTGGCCCTGTGGATAATTTCGGCCGGCATGACCGTCCGCCGCGACGCCGCCGGCAGTCTGGTGGGGCGCTATGAGGGCAAAACGCTGGGCGCTCCGGCCCTGCTGATCGGCTCGCATATCGACAGCGTCCGCAATGGTGGGCGCTATGACGGTCCGCTGGGGATCATGCTGGGAATCGACGTGGTCGAAGCCTTGCGCGACGCCGGCCGCCGCCTGCCCTTCGCCATCGAAGTCATCGCCTTTGGCGACGAGGAAGGCTCGCGCTTCGCTGCCTCGATGAGCTGCAGCCGCGCCATCGCCGGGACACTGGACCCCACCGCCGTGCTCGACATGCGCGATAGCGACGGGACCAGCCTGGCCGAAGCCTTCACTGCCTTCGGGCTGGATCCGACGAAAATCACAGATGCCCGCCGTCAGCCCGGCGAGGCTCTGGCTTTTCTCGAAGCCCATATCGAGCAAGGCCCGGTGCTGGAGGCCGAGGGCCTGGCTCTGGGCGTTGTCACCGCCATCGCCGCTCAGAAGCGGTTGATGGTGCGGATCGTCGGCATGGCCGGTCACGCGGGCACCACGCCGATGAACCTGCGCAAGGACCCCGGCCCTGCCGCCGCCGAAGGCATGCTGGCCCTGGAGCGCATCTGTCAGGTCGGGACCGACAACCTGGTCGGCACCGTCGGACGGATGACCGCCGTGCCCGGCGCGTTCAACGTCATTCCTGGCGCTGTCGAGTTCTCCATGGACATCCGCGCCGAGACCTCGGCCACGCGCGACAGGGCGATGGAGGCGATCACGGCCGAGATCCACACCATCGCCGAGCGCCGCGGGCTGACGGCGACGGTCACCCTGATGCAGGCGCTGGACGAAAGCCCGTGCGATCCTGCACTCACCGACTTGCTGAATGAGGCTATTGCCGACCTCGGCATCCCGCCACGCCGCCTCCCTAGCGGCGCCGGCCACGACGCGATGGTGATGGCCGATCTCTGCCCGACAGCCATGCTGTTCATTCGCTGCGAAGGCGGGATCAGCCACAACCCGGCCGAGTCCGTCACCGAAGCCGACTGCGCCCTGGCGGCGAGGGCGATGATGGGTTTCGTGGAAAAGCTCTCCAACCAATTTCCCCTGTCATCCCGGACGAGCGTGCAGCGCGAAGATCCGGGACCGCAGGAAGCGCCTGCGCTCTGGGGCGGTCCCGGCTCTGCGCTACGCTCCGGCCGGGATGACAAATCTTGAGTGACAAGATGACCACCACCTTCGGCGAACTCGACCACCCCCCCCGGTTGCTGATGGGCCCCGGCCCGATCAACGTGCACCCGCGCGTACTACGGGCCATGTCGGTCCAGCTGCTGGGCCAGTTCGACCCGGAATTCACCGGCTACATGAACGAGACCATGGCGCTGTACCGTCAGGTCTTTCAGACCCAGAACCGCTGGACCTTCCTTATCGACGGCACTTCGCGGGCCGGGATCGAGGCGGCGCTGGTTTCGGTGCTGGCGCCGGGCGACGACGTGGTGATCCTCAACGCTGGGCGCTTCGGCCTGCTGCTGTCCGAGATCGCCGAGCGCTGCGACGCCAGGGTCACTCTGGTCGAGGGCGCGTGGGGCAAGGTGATCGATCCGCAAACCGTCGAGGATGCGGTCAAGCGCGTGAAGCCGCGCCTCGTGGCCTGCGTGCATGGCGACACTTCCACTACCATGGCCCAGCCGATCGAAGCCATCGGCGAGATCTGCCGCCGCCACGACGCCCTGCTCTATGTCGACGCCACCGCCACCCTGGCCGGCATGAGCGTGCCGGTCGACGCCTGGCAAGCCGATATCGTCACTGCCGGTCTGCAGAAGTGCCTGGGCGGCCCTTCCGGCTCAGCGCCCATCACGATCTCTGACCGCGCCGCCGAGCACATCGCCGGCCGCAAGCATGTCGAGCGCGGCATCGCCACCGCAGGCGCCGTCAACGGCAATGGCCGCCGCATCGCCTCCAACTATTTCGACCTGGCGATGATCATGGACTACTGGTCCGACAAGCGCCTGAACCACCACACCGAAGCGGCCAGCATGCTCTACGCCGCCCGAGAATGCGCCCGTGTGGTGCTGGAGGAAGGCCTGGAGGCCCGCTTCGCCCGCCACGCCGCGGCCGGCGCGGCCGTCGTCGCCGGGATCGAGGCGATGGGCCTCAGGGTGTACGGCGACAAGGCCCACAAGATGACCAACGTCACCGGCATCTGGATCCCGGATGGCATCGATGGCGACCGGGTGAGGGCGCGGATGCGCACCGAGTTCGAGATCGAGATCGGCGCGGCTTTCGGGCCGCTGACCGGCAAGATCTGGCGGATCGGCGCGATGGGGGTCAATGCGCGCAAGCATGCGGTGCTCACGACCTTGGCGGCGCTGGAGGCGGTGCTGCGGTGGGAAGGCTACGGCGCGACGCCGGGGGCCGGAGTGGATGCGGCGGCGAAGGTGTTCGGATGAGCGGCCCTGCACTCAAGATCCTCCCCCTGGCGGGGGAGGGGGTCGCGAAGCGACCGGAGGGGAAACTCATCCCGCACCGGCCAACTTCCCCCTCCGTCGCCTGCGGCGACACCTCCCCCGCAAGGGGGAGGATCTAATCATGACGACGACCTACCCCCGCGACCTCGTCGGCTACGGCGAACATCCTCCACATCCGCAATGGCCGAACGGCGCCCGTATCGCCGTGCAGTTCGTCCTCAACTATGAGGAGGGCGCCGAGCGCTCGATCTTGCATGGCGACGAGGTCAGCGAATATTTCCTGTCGGAGATGGTCGGCGCCCAGCCCATTCAGGGCATGCGCAACATGTCGATGGAGAGCCTCTACGAATACGGCTCGCGCGCCGGGTTCTGGCGCCTCCGCCGGCTGTTCGACGACCTGGGCCTGCCGCTCACCGTGTTCGGTGTCGCCCAGGCCATGGAGCGCCATCCCGACGCCGTCGAGGCGATGATGACGTCCGGCTGGGAGATCGCCAGCCACGGCTATCGCTGGATCGACTATCAGCACTTCACGCCTGATCAGGAGCTGGAGCACATCCAGAAGGCTATCGAGGTCCAGGCCCGTCTGACGGGAACGCGCCCGCTGGGCTGGTATCAAGGCCGCACCAGCCCCGACACCGCACGGCTGATCGCCGAGGAAGGCGGTTTTCTTTATGACGCCGACAGCTATGCCGACGACCTGCCCTATTACGACGACCAGCACGGCAAGCCGCAACTGATCGTGCCCTACACCCTGGAAGCCAACGACATGCGCTTCACGGCGGCGCAGGGCTTCAACACCGGCGAGCACTTTTTCACCTATCTGCGCGACGCCTTTGACGCCCTCTATGTCGAGGGCGAGACCGCGCCAAAGATGATGAGTATCGGCCTGCACTGCCGCGTGGTCGGCAAGCCCGGCCGCATCGGCGCGTTGAAGCGGTTCCTCGAGCACGTCATGGCCCACGACAAGGTTTGGGTGGCGCGGCGGATCGACATCGCCCGACATTGGCTGGCGACGCATCCGTATGAGGTGAAGTGATGGGTCCTTTCTTCACTTCCCCGTCATCCCGGGGCTTGTCCCCGGGACCCATCTATCCGCCGCAAGGGCCGCGATCATTCTGCAAAGACAGATCAGTTGAACCATGGGTCCCGGGGACAAGCCCCGGGATGACGGTGATTTTAGGTTTTGCTGGAGGTATCGCGTGAGTTCAGCTCCTCCCCTGTCGCTGAAAATCCTCAACAGCATGAACGAGACAGGCTTCACCACCGCCCTGGGTTTCGCCTTCGAGCTGTCGCCGTGGGTGGTAAAGCGCGCCTGGGACGAGCGGCCGTTCGCCACGGTCGAGGGTATGCACCGATCCATGATGGCGGTGCTCGAGGCCTCGACCACCGCCGACAAGCTGGCCCTGATCCGCGCCCACCCAGAACTGGCCGGCAAGGCCGCCATCGCCAAGACCCTGACCGCCGAGAGCAACGCCGAACAGGCAAGCGCCGGTCTCGACAGGCTGACGCGGGAAGAGTTCGAGCGCTTCCACGCCTTGAACGCCGCCTATGCCACGCGCTTCGGTTTCCCGTTCATCATCGCCGTGCGGCTGAACGACAAGACCTCGATCCTGGCGGCCATGCAGGTTCGGCTGGAGAACGACGAGACCCAGGAGGTCGCCGAGGCGCTTGCCCAGATCGGCCACATCTCCCGACTACGCCTTCTCGACGTGGTGAGCGCCTGATGGACTACGATTTCGCCACTTGGGGCAGCTTGGTCCTGCGCTGGTTGCACGTGATCACCGGCGTCGCCTGGATCGGCGCGTCGTTTTACTTCGTCTGGCTGGACAACAATCTGCGCCCACCGGTTCCCGAAAAAGACGGCGTGAAGGGCGAGCTTTGGGCCGTGCACGGCGGCGGCTTCTACCATTCGCAGAAATACATGACGGCCCCGCCGCACATGCCCGAGCACTTGCACTGGTTCAAGTGGGAGGCCTACACCACGTGGCTTTCGGGCTTCGCCTTGCTGATCGTGCTCTATTACGTCGGCGCGCCGATCTATCTGATCGACACCGCAAAGCACGCCTTCAACCAGAGCGGCGCCATCGCGACCGGCCTGGCCTTCATCTTCGGCGGCCTGCTGGTCTATGAGGCCCTGTGCCGCTCCCCACTGGGCCAGCGCCCACGCCTGTTCGGCATCGCCTGGTTCGCCGCCCTGACTGCCGCCACCTGGGCCCTGACCCAGATCTTCACCGACCGCGGCGCCTTCATCCATGTCGGCGCGATCATCGGCACCTGCATGGTCGGCAACGTGTTCCTGATCATCATCCCCAACCAGCGCAAGATCGCCACCGACATGCTGGCCGGCCGCCCCGTCGATCCGCGCCTGGGCGCGATGGGCAAGCAGCGCTCGGTGCACAACACCCACATGACCCTGCCGGTCGTCTTCATCATGATCAGCAACCACTATCCGGTGGTGACGGGCCATCCGCTTGCGTGGTTGCTGCTGGCCCTGATCAGCGCCGGCGGGGTGTCGATCCGGTACTTCTTCATCCTCAAGCACCACGGGATCATCCGGCACGACTTCCTGGCCTATGGCGTCCTGCTGATCTTTTCGGTCAGCGTGATCGCCAGCGGCAAGCCTAAAGCCGACGCCGCCAGCCTCTCGCCGGTGCCATTCGCCACGGCCGAAGCCATCGTCGACAAGCATTGCACGACCTGTCACCGCGCCACGCCCACCCACAGGGGCTTCGCCGCCCCGCCGCTGGGCGCCGCCTTCGACACACCCGAACACATTCAGAAATACGCGCCGAAAATTTACGAACGTGCGGTAGCCACGAGGAGCATGCCGCTGGGCGACGAGACCGGCATGACCGACGACGAACGCGCCCGACTGGGCGCCTGGATCAAGCAGGGGGCCAAGATTCCGTGACCGACGTTCCCGTTCTGGAAGCCCCCGCCTTCGAGGGCGACGCCGCCCCAACGCCCCGCAAGCGCGACGCCGAGCGCACCCGCAAGGCGATCCTCGCCGCAGCCCTGAAGGAGTTCTCGCAAGCCGGCTTCGCCGGAGCCCGGATCGAGAAGATCGTCAAGGCCGCCAAGTGCAATATCCGCATGCTCTACCACTATTTCGGCGACAAGAAGGGCCTTTACCTGGCCGTCCTCGAGGCCGCCTATGTGGATCTGCGCGCCCGCGAGGCCGAGCTGAAGATAGACTTCGACAAGCCACTGGAAGGCTTCCTCGAGCTGCAGCGTTTCACCTTCGACTACTTCGAAAAGCACCCGAAGTTTGAGGGTCTGCTGCGCAACGAAAACCTCATGCACGGCAAGTTCGCGGCCCAGTCGCGGGTGGTCACCGAGACCGCCTTCCCGCTACGCCGGACCATCGAGGGGCTGATCGAAAGCGGCCAGAAGCAGGGCCTCTTTGGCCCCAACCTCGACCCCGTGCAGATCTACGTCACCATCGCGGCGATGAGCCGGTTTCACCTGGCCAACGGCTATTCGCTGTCGGCCACCCTGGACACCGACATGAGCACCGCCGAGTGGCGAAGGGCGCGGCTGGTCCACGCCCTGGCCCTGCTCGAAGGCTATCTGACGGCCGGCGTGCGGCGCTGAACTAGGCGGGCTTCTGAACCAGCGGCGGGCCGCTGAACTCGGTCTCTATGGCTACGGACACCTCATCGCCGACGCCCATGGTCGAGCCAGGGGCCGGGACGCCATAGGCGATCCCGAAGTCCGATCGTTTGAACACGCCGGTCGCCGAGAAACCCGTCCGCGCGTTCGGGTCCATCGGGTGGCCCTCATAGCCACCGTTGAAAATCACATCCAGCACCACGGGCTTGGTGACGCCATGCAAGGTGAAGTCGCCGGTGACCTTGGCGGTATTGGCGCCGGTGACCTCGACCTTGGTCGACTTGAAAGTGATGGCCGGATACTGCGCGGCGTTCAGCCACTGCGGCCCGACCAGCTCGTCCTTGAACCCAGCCGGCGGGGCCGGCAGCGTCAGGGAGCGCGGATCGATCGTCGCCTCCAGCGTGGTCAATTCCGGCTTAGCCGGATCGAAGTTCAGCTTGGCGTCAAACTGGGCGAAGGCGGCCGTGTAGTTGGAAAAGCCCAAGTGGTTGACCCGGAACACCACGGTCGAATGCATCTTGTCCAGCGTGTAGGCGCCAGCCGGCACATTGACCGGCGCGGGCTTGGCCGCGGCGGCGGGCGCAGCAGGCGCCTCGGCCTTCTTGGCGGCGGGCTGGGGCGAGCATGCGGTGAAAGCCAGCAGAAGCGTTGCAGCGATTAGCTTGTTCATGGCGGTTCCCTGATGCGACGCTTCCAGAATGCGCCGTCTTGGTGAGGCGATACCCTAAGGACGCGCCGCTAAACTACGTCCCGACAATGGTCGTCAGAAAAGCAGGCCCTTCTCCAACATTCCATGCACGCCCTTCTCGCCATTTACGGTCTGGGTGACGCGGAAATCCACAGCCAAAGAGCAGAACTGGTAGACGTGCACCCGCGTCAGGGCCGAGCGGGCGACGATGAAGTCGATCATGCCGCGTAGGGCCTGTTTCATGGCCGGGTCCAGATCCTCGTTGAAGCCCATGATGATGAAGTGGGTGGGCGTCTCGGCGCGCGGCCAGGTTGCTGCGCCCAGATCGGCGGCCTTGTGCAGGATGAAGATGAAGGTCCCCGTCAGGCCCATTTCCAGCGCGTTGACGCAGACCTCGCCGTCGCCCTGCCGGCCATGACCGTCGCCGACAGAGAAGTTCGCGCCGGGAACCCAGGCCGGCGCGAACAGGGTCGCGCCCGCGCTTAGCTCCTTGTTGTCCATGTTGCCGCCGTGCTCTCGCGGTTCGCGGCTTGAGAGGCGGCCGTACTTGGCCTGCGGCGCGAGGCACCCATGGTGCCGAAGAAGGGCTTCAGCGGCAGGGTCGGTCCCCAGGCGGGCTTGCAGGTCCCCACCGCGCGGTCGACGGCGATGTGGCTGACATAGCGCTCAGGAAAATCCTCCGGCAGGGTTCCGGCCAGCGGGCGCACCACGCAGTAGCCCCAGTCGTTGTTAGGCTCGACAGCCTCGATCCGCACCTCCAGCGTGTCGCCCGGCTCGGCTCCGGCGATGGCCACCGGGCCGGTCAGGATGTGGGGTCCAATCCGTTCAAGCCTGGCGTCGTGAATGGCCTGAAGGGCTGGCGGAATGACCAGGCCGCTATCTGGACCCGGCATCACCTCCACGCCGCCCGACACACAGTCGAAAGTGACGCTGTCGCCGGACGCAATGGTCAAGACCGGATCGAAGGCGGCGTCGAACATGCCGAAACGGATGGTGTCCGGGGTCGAGGCGAGGTGGTGGCGCATCAAGTAAGCCTTCTCTTACAAAAGGCCACTTCGACTCTCATTGGGCGCGCGACCCAAGCTCTGGCCCCTGCCCGGCGAAACGATTGCCGCTAGGCGCCCATCCAGCGAGCGTTTGGCGGCGCGGCTGTGCTCCAGGCGAGCGCGCCAGTCCAGCCGGACGGCAAAGCGCGGCCGCACTAGCCTCACGCGGCGACGCGGGTATATGAATAAATTTCTTACTTATGGAGACCGTCCAGCGATGGCCATCGATCCGGCGCTCAAGGCCTTTCTCGACCTCACCGATGGCGATGTCGCGGCCTATGCCGACGCCCGGTCGTCGGAGATCGGCCTGACCCTGCCCGAGGCCACACTGCCCGCCGTCCGCGAGAACCTGGCCCTGCTGCGCACCCAGACCGCCCTCTTCGTCGCCGCCCTTGGCGAGCGCGCTGGCGAGGCCGCCGAGACCTTCGAGCCATGAGTTTTCCCAGCGTCGTCGAGATCGCCGGCGAGGTCCGCGCCGGCCGCGTCACCGCCCGCGCCGTAACCGAGGCGACCCTGTCGCGCATCGCCCGTCGCAATCCAGCGCTCAACGCCTTCACCGCCGTGCTGACCGAACGAGCCCTTGCCAGGGCCGAGAAGGTGGACGCCGCCCTCACCGCTGGTCAGCCGGTTGGCCCGCTGGCCGGCGTTCCGTTCGCGGTGAAGAACCTGTTCGACATCGAGGGCCTGCCCACCTTGGCCGGCTCCAGTATCCGGCGAAGCGCGGCTCCGCCCTCGCGCGACGCCACCCTGATCCAGCGGCTCGAAGCCGCCGGCGCCATCCTGGTCGGCGCCCTGAACATGGACGAGTTCGCCTATGGCTTCGTCACCGAGAACGCCCATGACGGCCCGACCCACAATCCTCACGACCTGAGCCGCATCGCCGGCGGCTCGTCCGGCGGCTCGGCAGCGGCGGTGGCCGCGGGCCTGACGCCCCTGACCCTGGGCTCGGACACCAACGGCTCGATCCGCATTCCCGCCAGCCTGTGCGGCGTGTATGGCCTCAAACCCACCTATGGCCGCCTGTCGCGGCAGGGCGTGTTCCCGTTCGTCG
Source organism: Caulobacter sp. DWR1-3-2b1 (assembly GCF_049895765.1). Taxonomy (NCBI): domain Bacteria; kingdom Pseudomonadati; phylum Pseudomonadota; class Alphaproteobacteria; order Caulobacterales; family Caulobacteraceae; genus Caulobacter; species Caulobacter sp. DWR1-3-2b1. The sequence continues at coordinate 12,278 of NZ_JAFCSZ010000012.1, read as the reverse complement.
AGAGCCTGGACCACGCCGGCGCCTTCGCCCGCTCGGTCGAGGATCTGGCCTTGGCCTATGACGTGATGCAGGGGCAGGACACCGAGGGCGACGCGATTTGCATACGCGCGGCCGAACCGGTTTCAGACAAGCTCTCCGCCCTGGCCGCTACCCCTCTGCGGGTCGGCGTTCTGGGCGGTTGGTTCGCTCAAGGGGCCTTTCCCGAAGTGCTCGAAGCGCTCGACGCCGTGGCCAAGGCGCTGGACGCCAGGGACGGGGTGATCCTGCCGGGCGCCCAGGCCGCCCGCGCCGCCGCCTTCTGCCTGACGCCCGTCGAGGCGGCCCATCTCCACCTGTCAAACTTGAAGACCTGGGCAATGGACTACGACCCCGCGGTGCGTGACCGCCTGCTGGCCGGGGCCCTGTTGCCGCCCGGCATCGCCGAGGCCGCCCAACGCTATCGCACGATCTTCCGCGACGAGGTTCGCCGCGCCTTCGAACGGTTCGACATCCTGTTGGCCCCGTCGTCGGTCTGTCCTGCCCCCGGCATCGGCCAGGCGACCATGGAGATGGGCGGAGAGCAGGTTTCGGTGCGCAAGAACCTGGGCGCCTTCACCCAGCCGATCAGCTATATCGGCCTGCCGGTGCTGGCCGCGCCTGTGAACCGTCCCGGCCGGCTGCCGATCGGCGTGCAGATTATCGCCCCCGCTTGGCGCGAGGATCTGGCCCTAGCTGCGGGCCTGAGGCTGCAGCGGTTGGGCGTGGTCGCCGCCCATGAGCCCGAGAGCTTCCAATGATCCTCAACGATCCGATCGTCCTGGCCGAGGTCACCGCCGCCGTCGACGCCTATGAGACGGCCCTGATGGACAATGACATCGAGGCCCTGGACGGCGCATTCTGGAACTCGCCCCACACGGTGCGACTGGGCGTCGCCGAGAACCTCTACGGCTTCGACGAAATTGCAGCCTTCCGCATTGGCCGGGCCGGCGGCTCCCCGCCCCGCACGCGCCTGCGCACCGAAATCACCACCTTCGGGTCCGACTTCGCCATCGCCAATGTCGAGTTTCGGCGTGATGGCGCAGGCAAGATCGGCCGCCAGAGCCAGACCTGGATTCGCACCGCCGAGGGTTGGAAAGTCGCCTCCGCCCACGTCTCTTTGATGCAGGCCGGGGCCGACCAACGCCTCGCGCCGCCATCCGAAAACCGCTAGAGCCCGCCCATGACGCACAAGATCATTTTCGACACAGATCCCGGCATCGACGACGCCATGGCCCTGCTGTTCATCGAGGCCAGCTCCGCCCTCGACCTGTTGGCCATCACCACGATCTTCGGCAATTCCGACATCGAGACCACCACCCGCAACGCGCTTTATTTGAAGCGGCGCTTCGGCGTGTCGGCGCCCGTCTACAAGGGAACAGACGAGCCCCTGACCCGGGCGCGCAACCCCTCGCCCACCTTCGTGCACGGCGAGAACGGCCTGGGCGACGTCGAACTGACCGGTCTGGTTCCCGCCCTGCCGGAGGCCAAGCCGGCCCACCAAGCGATCATCGACATCGCGCGGGAACATCCCGGCGAGGTGACCTTGGTCGCCGTCGGCCCTTTGACCAACCTGGCCCTGGCCCTGAAGGCCGATCCCGAGGTCTCCACGCTTCTGAAGGCCGTGGTGATCATGGGCGGCGCATTTGGCATCGCTGGCAAGCCGGGCAATGTCACGCCCGTTGCCGAGGCCAATATCTGGAACGATCCGGAAGCCGCCGACTTGGTCTTCACCGCGCCGTGGAAACTGACCGCTGTCAGCCTGGACGTCACCACCCAGGTGGTCATGTCGCCAGCCTATATGGACGCCCTGGAAGCCTCGGCCGGCCCAGCCGGGGCATTTCTGAACGCGATCTCAAAGCCCTATGCGACGTTCTATGGCGGTCGCGACGGCATCAGCGGCTGCTGCGTCCACGACGCGGCGGCGGTGGCGTTCGTGATCGATCCGTCGCTGTTTACGGTGCGTCGCGGTTCGGTGCGCGTGATCACCGACGGCGTCGCCTTGGGTCAGACCTGCCTGAAGGCCGAGGGCGAGCTGTTCGGCCCCTCGGCCTGGGACGACCAGCCCATCCAGGCAGTGACCGTGGCGGTGGATGAGGCGGGATTGTTGAAGCTGTATGCCGAGACGATGAGGGTCTAGCGGCGCGTCATCCGACTACCGTCGATGCCGCTCTACCCCGGCCAGATACGTCCGCTCGACCACCCGGTCGTCCGCCAGCACCGTCAGCGCGAACAGCCGGTTCTCCAGGCTCCGATCTTCACCCAGACGCCGTGCCAGCAACGGCGTAGCGGCCAGGTCCAACACCAGGAAGTCGGCCTCCTTGCCCGGCGCGAGATTGCCGATCCGGTCGCCTAGGTCCAGCGCCCTCGCTCCGCCTAGCGTAGCGAGATAAAGCGCATGGAACGGGTCCAGCGCCGTTCCGCGCAGTTGGCCGACCTTGTAGGCCTCGCCCAGGGTGTGAAGGATTGAGAAGGTGGTGCCGGCCCCGACATCGGTGCCGATTCCGACTTTGGCGCCGTGCGCGCAGGCAATCTCCAGCGGGAACAGGCCCGAGCCGAGGAACAGGTTCGAGGTCGGACAGAACGCCACCGCCGAACCCGCCGCCGCTAGCCGCTCGAACGCGCCACCGCTAAGGTGGACGCAGTGAGCAAAGACCGAACGTGGGCCGACCAGGCCGAAACGGTCGTAGACGTCCAGATAGTCGCTCGCCTCCGGGAACAGCGCCGCCGTCTGGTCGATCTCGCGCTGGTTCTCCGACAGGTGGGTCTGCATCCAGACGCCAGGGTTCTGGGCCAGCACTTCGCCCGCCATGGCCAGCTGCTGGTCGCTGCAACTGATGGCGAAGCGCGGGGTGACCGCGTAGCCCAGTCGACCCTTGCCGTGCCACTCGGCGATCAGGCTCTGCATATCGGCGCGGCTGGTCTCCACCGTGTCGGTAAGGCCCTCGGGCGCATTGCGGTCCATCAGCGACTTGCCGGCGATCAGCCGCATGTCGCGGGCCAGGGCGGCGCGGAACAGGGCCTCGACCGAGCGCTTGTGCACCGAGCCGAACACCAGCGCCGTGGTGGTGCCATTGCGCAGCAGCTCCTCGACGAAGAACTCGGCGGCCTCGGCGGCGTGATCCGGATCGGCGAAAGCGGCCTCGGCGGGGAAGGTGTGCTGCTCCAGCCAGTCCAGCAGCTGGGCGCCATGGGCGGCGATGATGTCGACCTGGGGGAAGTGGATGTGGGTGTCGATGAAGCCCGAGGTAATCAGCCTGCCAGGCAGCTCCTCGACCGACGCCTCGCCGACCAGCCCCAAAAGTTCGGTCCAGTTGCCGCAGGCCACGACATGGCCGTCCTCGACCAGCAGCAAGCCGTCCTCGTGAAAGGCGACGGCCTCCGCGTTCCTGGTCGGATCGTCCAGCAGGTGGAGGATCGACGCCCTATAGGCTTGCAACAGCCAGGTCCTTGTCATTGGAAATACGCGCCGCTTCCAGGCGCATCAGCAGGTCGGCGGCTACCGAGACGGCGATCACCTCGGGGGCCTTGCTCTTCAGGTGCGGCAGGCCGATGGGGCAGGTCAGGCGGGTCAGGGCAACCTCCGAAAAGCCGTTGTCGCGCAGCCGGCTCATGAACCGGGCGCGCTTGGTCCTAGAGCCGATCAGACCCAGATAGGCAAAGCCTCCACCCGCCAGTCCGGCCGAGGCCAGGGCGTAATCCAGGCTGTGGTCGTGGGTGAAGATCAGGCCATAGGCGTCGCCGCCAGCCCCCACTGCGGCGGCGGCCATCCCGGCCGGCTCGGCCACGGTGACCCCGGGGATATCAGCGGTCTCGGGACGGCTGTCATACCAGGACAGCTTGAAGGGTAACGGCGCGAAGGCCCGCGCCACGGCCTGGCCGACATGGCCAGCGCCGAACAACAGCAGCGGCGGACGCGGCGCGTCGTTGCGCTCCACCAGCTCGTCGCCCAGCTCGGGACGCGCGCCTCGCGCGGCGGCCTGGGCGCCGGACAAGGTGACCGGCGGCGCATCCGAACTGCCGGCGATCGGCACGATGGTCTTGGTCAGCAGGCCCGGATCGAAGCGAGTGCGGACCTCGAAGGGCTGGTCGGCGTCCATCCGGCGGGCGGCATCGGTCAGCCAATCCCGGCTGGCGGCCTCGACCCGCTCGATCAGCAGCCGCACCCGGCCGCCGCAGCACTGGGCCAGCAGCGGACCCAAGGGATAGTCCTGGATAGCGAAACTGGCCTGCGAGCCGCTCAGCATTTTGCGCGCCTGACTGGTCGCCTGGTGCTCCAGATTGCCCCCGCCGATGGTGCCGAACTGGCCGCCTTCCCAAACCACCATCTTCGTCCCGGCCTCGCGAGGGGCCGAACCCTCGGTGGCAAGGACCGTGACCAGGGCGGCGGGTTGGCTCTCGTTGACCCGAGCCAGGGCGGAGCGAGCCCAGTTAGCCATAAGCGACTGCCCTCCGCCGCACATCCTCGACCGCCATCAGGATACGTTCCGGCGTGGCCGGCGCATCTAGCATCGGCATGACCCGACGGTCGGCGACACTCGCCACCGCCCAGGTAATCGCCGAGAATACCGAGATCGCCAGCATCAGCGGCGGTTCGCCCACTGCCTTGGAGCGGTGGACTGTAGCCTCGACATTGCGGCCGCCCTCCCATAGCCGCACGTCCAGATGGGCCGGACGGTCGCCGATGGTCGGGATCTTGTAGGTCGAGGGGGCGTGGGTGCGCAGGCGGCCCTCGCTGTCGAACACCAGCTCCTCGGTCGTCAGCCAGCCCATACCCTGGATGAATCCGCCTTCGATCTGGCCCAGGTCGATGGCCGGATTCAGCGACTTGCCGACGTCGTGCAGGATATCGGCGCGGACGACCTTCATCTCGCCGCTGAGGGTGTCGATGATCACCTCGCTGCAGGCAGCTCCATAGGCGAAATAGTAAAACGGCCGGCCGCTGTGGCTGGCGCGGTCGTAGTGGATTTTCGGCGTGGCGTAGAAGCCGGTCGAGGACAGCGACACCCGGCCCAGATGCGCCTGACGACACAGGTCGTTGAATGGGACCAGCGTCTCGCCAGCCTTCAGGCCCTGGGGCGTGAACACGACCTCGGCTTCCGCGCAGCCCCACTTCTTTGCGGCGAACTCGACCAGCCGCGCCTTGATAGTGTTGGCAGCGTTCAGCGCCGCCATGCCGTTCAGGTCGGTGCCGGACGAGGCTGCGGTGGCCGAGGTGTTGGGCACCTTGTCGGTAACGGTCGAGGTCGCCTTGACCCGCGAGACGTCGACCTGGAAGGCTTCGGCGACGATCTGGGCGACCTTGGTGAACAGCCCCTGCCCCATCTCGGTGCCGCCGTGGTTCAGCAGAATCGAGCCGTCGGCATAGAGATGGATCAGGGCGCCGGCCTGATTGAGGTGCGTGGTGGTGAAGGAGATTCCGAACTTTACCGGCGTCAGGGCGATGCCCTTCTTGAGGATCGGGCTGGTCGCGTTGAAGGCGTCGATCTCCCGCCGGCGGGCCTCGTAGTCGCAGGAGGCGGCCAGTTCGGCCAGCAGCTGCGGGGCGACATTGTCCTCGACGGTCTGATGGAAGGGCGTGAGGTTTCGCCCCTTGTCGCCGTACAGATTGCGACGGCGAACCTCCAGCGGATCGACGCCCGTCGCCTGGGCGACGGCGTCCATCACCCGCTCGATGGCGATCATGCCTTGCGGCCCGCCAAAGCCCCGGAAGGCGGTGTTGGAGACCGTATGGGTGCGGAACCGGTGCGATAGGATCTCGACCGCCGGCAGGAAGTAACAATTGTCGGTGTGGAACATCGCCCGGTCGTTGATGGCCATCGACAGGTCCGTGGTCGCCCCGCAGCGCGAGGCCAGTTCCAGAGCGATCCCGGTCAGGACACCGTCGTCGTCGAAGCCGACGTCATAGCCGATCTCGAAGTCATGCCGCTTGCCGGTCATGACCATGTCTTCGTCGCGGTCGGGCCGGCACTTGGCGGCGCGGCCGGTCTTCACCGCCACCAGGGCTGCGGCGGCCGCGAACAGCGAGGCTTGCGTCTCCTTGCCGCCGAACCCGCCGCCCATCCGGCGAACCTCGACGGTGACCGAGGTGTGCGGGCGATCCAGCACGCGAGCGATCAGGTGCTGCACCTCGCTGGGATGCTGGGTGGAGGACCAGACATGGACGTCGCCGTCCTCCCCCGGGATGGCCAGCGCAATCTGGCCTTCGAGATAGAAGTGGTCCTGACCGCCAATCGCGAACTGGCCCTGCAGGCGTCGGGGCGAGGCCGCCAGGGCGGTGGCCGCATCGCCGCGCGCCATGCGCTGGCTGTTCTCGATCTTCAGATCGGCATCGCGAGCGGCGGCGATGTCGATAGCGGCCGGCAGTTCGGAGTAGGCGACCACGGCCTTGGCGGCGGCGGCGCGGGCGGCGGCGATGGAGGTCGCGGCCACCGCAAACAGGCTCTGGCCGACATAGGTCACGGTGTCGGTGGCGAACAGCTTGTCGTCGTGGATCACCGGGCTGACGTCGTTCTCGCCGGGAATGTCGCCTGCGATCAGCACCAGCACCACGCCGGGTGCGGCGCGTACGGCCGAAAGGTCCATCGCCGTGATCCGGGCATGGGCTTTCGTGCTCAGGCCGAAGTGGACATGCAGCATCCCAACCGGCTCTGGCAGGTCGTCGATATAGACAGCCGAGCCCGCGACATGGCGCTTGGCGCTATCATGCGGCAGCGAGGCGTGCACGCCCTGGAAGGCGTCGGTCGGGGGTGCGGTGGCGGCGGAGTCAGCCATTCATCTTCTCCGGGGCGGCGCTCTCCGGTTCGACCCGGGTCGCACGGCCCGGCTGTGTCATCTCGATGAAGACGCGGCGCAGCATGTTCCGCGCGGCCAACGCCCGGTACGCCGCCGAGGCCCGCATGTCATCGAGTGGGGTATATTCGGTATCGAGCGCGGCCATGGCCGCCTCGACCGTCGCCTCGGTCCAGAGCTGGCCGACCAAGGCTGCCTCGCAGGCGGTCGCCCGCTTCGGTGTACCGGCCATGCCGCCGAAGGCGATCCGCGCCGATGTCACGACGCCCTCGTCAAGGGTCAGGGCGAAGGCGCCGCACACGGCCGAGATGTCCTGGTCGAAACGCTTGGACAGCTTGAAGACCTTGAAGATCAGGTCTGGCTTCGGCGTCGGCACGATCACCGCCTCGACGAACTCCCCCGGTCGGAGGTCCTGCTTTCCATACTCCAGGAAGAAGGCTTCCAGCGGCATCTGACGCCGCATGCCGCCCCTGTTCAGGATCAAGATCGAGCCCGCCGCGATCAGGGCCGGCGGCATGTCGCCGATGGGCGAACCGTTGGCGATATTCCCGCCGATCGTGCCGCTGTTGCGCACCTGGGTCGAACCCAGCCGCCGCATCATGGCGCCCAGATCCGGATAGAGCCCGGTCAGGGTCTGCAGCGCGTCGACATAGCGAACCCCGGCGCCAATGCGGACGCCGTCCTCGACGGTCTCGATGACCTTGAGTTCAGCGACTTGGCCAATATCGATCAGGGTCTTTAACGGCCTGCGGAGCTTGGTTATCCACAGGCCCACATCCGTCGCGCCGGCGACGATGACAGCGTCCGAATGCGCCAGAGCCACCTGAGCGAGTTGCTCCAGAGACCTCGGCGCCAGCCAGCGACGGGTCACGCCCTGAACCGGATCCTCATGCGTCAGGTCCAGCATGGTCTCGTCGCGCAAGGCCGACAGATCCATCTCCGGCGCGGCCTCGGCCTCGACACCCTTGGCGACCTCGATGATCGGACCATAGCCGGTGCAGCGGCACAGGTTTCCCGCCAGCATCTCGGCCGGCGGCGCGTCCGCGCCCTTGGCGCCAACCGCCTTGCCATAGAGCGACATGACGATGCCCGGCGTGCAGAAGCCGCATTGCGAGCCGTGCTTGTCGATCATGGCCTGCTGCACCGGATGCAAGGCGCCATGGCTTGCCAGGCTTTCGACCGTCATCAGAGCCTTGCCGTGCAGCATCGGCAGGAACTGGATGCAGGAATTGACCGCCCGCCACGTCACGCGCTCCCCGTCAGGTTCGCCGACCAGCACGGTGCACGATCCGCAGTCGCCCTCGGCGCAGCCCTCCTTGGTTCCGGTGCGGCGCAGATCGCCGCGCAGGTGCTCCAGCAGAGTTCGGGTCGGGTCGACGCCACGCACCTCTTGCACCTGGCCATCCAGCAGGAAGCGGATCATGCCCTCTTGTTTCGGTTGGGGCATCAACTGCCCCGATAGGTCGAATAGCCGTAGGGCGAGACCAGCAACGGCACATGCCAATGCTGATCGACGTTCGATACGGCGAAGTCGATGACCACCACGTCCAGGAACGGCGGATCGGTCACCACGGCGCCCGTCGCCCTGAAGTGATCACCGATGGAAAATTCCAGGCGATAACCGCCGACCACGATGTCCTCGCCGGCGATCAACCGCGCACGGCCGTCGTCATCCGTACGAAATTCCGCCAACAGGGCCAGGCCTTCGCCCTCATGGCGCGAAACGCGCACCAGGACCCCGGCCGCTGGCCGCCCGACCGCCTGGTCGAGAATATGGGTCGTCAGTCCGCTCATGCCCTGCCCTTCCAACTTGCCAGCCGATGCTCGGCCCGCCCGCGCGCACTGTCCAGAGCCATACGCCGCAACGGATCGCGCCCGCTGGGTGCGCCACCGAACGCGGCGGCCGGCGCCCGCAAGTCAGGCATATATAATATATTTATTACTTGCCAGAGTCCGCACTCACCCATCCAAATGTGACCGCTACCACAAAAAGTATTCCTATTCGGCGCATAGGGTTGGCAATGGCGGCCCTTCCCCGGTAGCTAGACCCCGACGGCCCGCGACCAAGACGGGCCGCGCGACGATGCTCCGCGCAGACGCCCAAGAGGAACACGATGGACGAGGATTTCCGCAAGGCTGCTCTGGACTATCACCGTCTGCCGCGGCCCGGAAAACTGGCGATCGAGGCCACCAAGCGCATGGCCACCCAGCGCGACCTCGGCCTGGCCTATTCTCCCGGCGTCGCCGCCCCTTGCGAAGCCATCGCCGCTGATCCCGAAAAGGCTCGCGACTACACAGCGCGCGGCAATCTGGTGGCCGTAATCTCCAACGGCACCGCCGTGCTTGGCCTGGGTAATATCGGCCCGCTGGCCAGCAAGCCGGTGATGGAAGGCAAGGCTGTTCTCTTCAAGAAGTTCGCAGGCATCGACGTTTTCGACCTCGAAGTCGACGCCGAAGATCCCGACAAGTTCATCGAGGTGGTCGCCGCGCTCGAACCCACCTTCGGCGGCATTAATCTGGAGGATATCAAGGCCCCCGAGTGCTTCATTATCGAGCGCAAACTGCGCGAACGGATGAAAATCCCGGTCTTCCACGACGACCAGCACGGCACCGCCATCGTCTGCGCCGCCGCCGTCCGCAATGCCCTGCTCGTTCAGGGCAAGACCCTGAAAGACGTCAAACTGGTCACTTCTGGCGCCGGCGCGGCGGCCCTGGCCTGCGTCGATCTGCTGGTCTCGATGGGACTGCCCGTCGACAACGTCACCCTGACCGACATCAAGGGCGTCGTTTACGCCGGCCGCGATGACGACATGCTCGACAACATGGCGCGCTACGCCCGCCATACCGACGCTCGCACGCTGTCGGAAGTGCTGGCCGGCGCCGACATCTTCCTGGGCCTGTCGGCCCCGCGCGTGTTCAAGGCCGAATGGCTGCCTTTGCTGGCGCCCAATCCGCTGATCCTGGCCATGGCCAATCCAGAGCCGGAAATCCTGCCCGAGCTGGTGACCGCCGCTCGCCCCGACGCGATCATGGCCACCGGGCGCAGCGACTATCCCAACCAGGTCAACAACGTTCTGTGCTTCCCCTTCATCTTCCGGGGCGCGCTGGATGTTGGGGCCTCCGAAATCAACGAAGCCATGAAGGTGGCAGCCGTTGAGGCCATCGCTGAACTGGCCCGCGCCGAAGCGTCCGAAGTGGTGGCCTCGGCCTATGGCGGAGTCGCGCCGATGTTTGGCGCGCAGTACATCATCCCCAAGCCCTTCGATCCGCGCCTGATCCTGCAGATCGCTCCGGCCGTGGCGCGAGCGGCGATGGAGAGCGGCGTCGCCACCCGGCCGATCGCCGACTTCGACGCCTATCGCCAGGAGCTGGAGCTGTTCGTCTATCGCTCCGGCCAACTGATGCGGCCGCTGTTCGAGCGGGCTCGCAAGGCGACCAAGGCCTCCACCGTCCGCGTGGCCTATGCCGAGGGCGAGGACGAGCGCGTGCTGCGCGCCGTCCAGACCGTGCTCGACGAAGGCCTGGCCAAGCCGGTTCTGATCGGCCGCCGCGAGACGATCATCGCCAAGGCCACGGAGATGGGTCTGCGCCTGGACTTCGACGGCGCCGTCGAGATCCTCGACCCCGCCGCCGACGCCGAGCTCTTCGCGCCGCTGGTGGCGCGCTATCAGGATCTGGTCAGTCGCCGAGGCGTGCCGCCTGCGGCTGCGGCGCGCCGGGTGACCAACCGTCGGACCGTCTCGGCCTCAATGCTGCTGCAGGCCGGTCACGTCGACGCTGCTCTCGTAGGCGGGGCCGGCGACTGGTGGCAGCACATGACCTATGTGCTGCCGATCATTCCCAAGCGCGAGAATGTCGGCCGGATCTATGCCCTGTCGGCCCTGATCCTGGACAACGGCACGCTGTTCTTCTGCGACACGCACGTCAATGTCGACCCGACAGCCGAGCAGGTGGCCGAGATGACGCTGCTCGCCGCGGAGTCGGTGCGTAGGTTCGGCCTGACGCCGAAGGCGGCCCTGCTCTCGCACTCCAGCTTCGGAGCAAGCAACTCGCCGACCGCCCGCAAGATGCGCGACGCCTTGGCGATCGTGCGCGAAAAGGCGCCCGAGCTTGAGGTCGATGGCGAAATGCATGCCGACGCCGCCCTCTCGCAGGCTCTTCGCGACCGCCTCGTGCACGACAGCGCCCTGAAAGGTTCGGCCAACCTGCTGGTCATGCCGACCCTAGATGCGGCCAATATCAGCCTGACCCTGCTAAGCGCCGCGACCGAAGGCCTGCTGGTCGGACCGATCCTGCTGGGCATGAGCCAGCCTCTGCACGTGCTGACGCCCAGCGTCACAGCGCGCGGCATCGTCAATCTGACGGCCCTGGCGGTGAACCAGGCGGCCAGCGAGCGCTCGCTTCAGGCCTGATCCCGAGACGCAAAAAAGCTCCGCGCGGAGTCAGCCGCCATCCTGAGGATAGAAGCCGCTTCACGCGGAGCCTGATCTGTAGGTCGAAAGGCTGGGCGAACGCGTCGCGCGCCCAACCTCTTCTCCCGATCCTTAGAGAACGCGCAGGTTACCCGCCGAGGTTTTGCCCGAGCGTCGATCCTGTTCGAGTTCGTAGCCGACTTGCTGGCCTTCGTTCAAGCCGCGCAGACCGGCGCGCTCGACGGCCGAAATGTGCACGAAGATGTCGCCGCCGCCATTGTCGGGCTGGATGAACCCGAAGCCCTTAGTGGTGTTGAACCACTTCACGACGCCCGTGCCGGCTTCGCCGCCACCGCCACCGCCACGATCGCTGTCGCGATCACCGAAGCCGCCGCCGCCGCCGCCGCCGCCGCCGCCGCGAGGGGCGTCATAGCCGCCACCGCGAGGAGCATCGAAGCCGCGGGCCGGAGGACGACGCGCAGCCGCCGGGGCGGCGCCCTGGCCGGTCACGCGCAGATTGCCGGCCGAGGTCTTGCCCGAGCGACGATCTTCTTCGAGTTCATAGGCGACCTGGTCGCCTTCGTTCAGGCCCGAAAGGCCCGACCGTTCAACCGCGGCGATGTGGACGAACACGTCCTCGCCGCCATTTTCGGGCTGGATAAAGCCAAAGCCCTTGGCCGGGTTGAACCACTTAACGACACCGTTCGCCATCTTATCCTCAAAAACCTATTCCGTGGGCCAGTTGCCGACCCGCGCCTTCCATAGCATCTCATGACGCAAATCAAAGGATCGCGCCATGGGCTTTGAACGGAGATTCTCGAAGAACGATGTGCGAAGTACAGGAAATTTCGCTTCCGGAGCGATTTTAGGCTGGTTGAGCGGACTATTTTACGGGCCGACGATGGCCCGTTCGACTCTCAAACAAAGCGTGTAGCTGAGCCTTGGGTGCGGGGACAGGATTTGAACCTGTGACCTTCAGGTTATGAGCCTGACGAGCTACCGGGCTGCTCCACCCCGCGGCGAAGTTGGTAGTATGGTGATCGTGGGTAGGGTTGGACT
>NZ_JAFCSZ010000011.1:62478-127877 GCF_049895765.1 Caulobacter sp. DWR1-3-2b1 | reverse complement strand
TGGTCGGCGCCTTAAGACGCTCAAGGGCCTGACCCCCTACGACTTCATCTGCAAAATGTGGACAAAAGAGCCTGCAAGATTCAAGATCAATCCGATCCATCAAAGCCCGGGACCAAACATAGCCGTACAGCTTGCCGTCCTCCAGCCAGCACGTCTCCCACTCGGGATTGGCCAGGGTCTCGGGGCTGTACTTGTAGGCGTCCAGATCCGAGTTCCAGGTCGGCGCCTCGGTATCAAGATGGGCGGTGAACAGCAGGTTCTTACCGACACCCTTGCCGCCATGCGTAACGATGATGTTGGGCCGCTCCGGCGTCGCCCCGACCTTGCGCGGCGAGAAGCCCTCTCGCGCCATCCAGTCATAGACGTAGTTGGCGGCCTCCAGCTCCTTGCCGGAAGGCGCCGGAATATTGCCGAGCGTCAGGGCCAGTTCAACGATCTCGTCCTGGCTGATGGCGGCGGCGATGGCGGCCCGGTCGGCCTCGGTGACGGCATAGGGCGCGGCGGCCCCGAGATGTGAAAATCCGTCGGCCGTGCTCAACCAGCCCTCTTCCAGGCAGCCGCGACCGCCGACCCATCGGTCAGGATCGCGGTGTTCAGTTCCATGACCTTTAGGGAAGCCGCGTGGATATCGGCCTCATAGGCGGCGCAGGCGTCGGTCACGACGAACACGTGGTAATCGAGGTTGAAGGCGTCGCGCACGGTGCTGTCGACACAGCACTCGGTGGTCAGGCCGGCCACCACCAAGGTGTCGACGCCCAGACCCTTCAGCCGCGCGTCCAGATCAGTGCCAAGGAAGCCGCTGTAGCGGGCCTTTTCGATCACCAGTTCGCCCTCGACCGGCCGGGGACCATAGAAGCTAGCGCCCGGGGTTCCCGCGCGGCACAGGGCAGCGTCGGTTTCAGGATTTCCGCCCCGACGGCGCAGGCGCTCGTTCCAGGCTGGCGAGTCGTTTTCCGGCGTCGTGAACAGCCCGACGAAGATCACTGGCGCGCCGGCCGAGCGAGCGTCGCTCACCAGCCGCTTTGCGGCGGCCAGGGCCGGCTCGACCACGCTCATGTCGACGCCATAGCCGCCCAGCACCCCTTCGGGAGACGCAAAATCGACCTGCATGTCTATGACCAGCACGGCGGTGCGCTCCGGCGCGATCCATGCGGCCAGGCCGTCGACGCCGGAGGTCGTCAGGCTCGCGGCGTTCACGAATACACCGCGCGAAGCCCGGGCAGGATGTCGGAACCGAACATGGTCAGCCCCTCGACATAGTCCGGGAAGATCAGCATCAGGCCGTCCAGTTCGGCTTCGTCAACGAACGCCTGCACCTTCTCGGCGCAGGTGGCGGGCGAGCCGATGGCGGTCTGGGTCATAAAGGCCCCGGTCGCCAGCGCCTTGGCGCGCAGGTCGCCGCCCCCCATGCCCCAGCTCTGCAGCATCGCGATGATGGCGTCGATGTCCGCGCCCTCGTCATAGCGTCTGGCGGTGGCCTCGGCGGCAGCGTCGGTCTCGCCGTGGACGATCGTGCACATGGCGTAGGTGCGGATGGTCGTGCCCAGACGCTCGGCGGCGGCCTTGGCCCGCAGGCTGGCGTCGCGACGCTCCTCGGGTGTGCGGCCGCCGACAAACACCGCGTCGGCCTCCCGTACCGAGAACTGGAAGCCGCGCTCCGACATGCCCGCGCAGATGATGCTGGGGCGCGGCGTGCTGATCGGCTTGGGCAGGGACTGGCAGTCCTTCATCGTGAAGAATTCGCCGGCGTGATCGACGCTGTCCTCGGCCCACAGGCGCTTGACGATGGAGGTCCACTCCTCGGTCAGGCGATAGCGGCCGTCGTGATCGAGGCTGTCGTCCCAGGCCCCCATCTGCTCGAACTCGCCCTTGTAGGCGCCGGCCACGATGTTGAGGCCTGCCCGGCCGCCGCTGATGTGGTCGAGGGTGGCAATCAGCTTGGCGGCCACGGCCGGGTTCTGCAGCAGCGGATGGATCGTCGCCCAGATGCGGATGTTCTGGGTGGCCTCGGCCAGGGCGGCCATCATGGTCACCGACTCCAGCGTCACGCCCCAGTGGTTGGTCTCACCGCCAAAGCCCCGGAACTTGCCCATGGCCATCAGGAAGTCGAGACCGATCTGGTCGGCCAGGACAGCCGCCGCACGGTTTTGGGGGTAGAGGCCATCAAGTGTCGGGGTGTTCCTGGAGATGATCCAACCGCCGTTGGCCATCGGCATGAAGACGCCGAAATCCTTGTGTTTGGATGGGCTGTGGAACATGGCGTTCTCCCTCACGCGGCGTCTTGTAACATGGCGGGCGCAGGCCCGGCGGCGGTCGCCGCATCGGTCGAGGCCTTGCGGGGCGGTCGCATGAACAGGGCCGCCACGAAGATAACCGCGATCGCAGCGGCGAACAGCTGGAAGGTGCTTGTGAAGCTTCCCAGCCGATCGCGCATGAAGCCGCCGATCACCGGACCCAGGGCCGAGACGGCGCCGACCATGCAGACCAGCGAAAAGAGCTCTAGGTTGTTGCGATGGCCATAGTAGTTCAGCAGCAGGATGCTGATCGCCAGAACGGTCATGCCAAACCCGACGCCAACGCCCAGGGCGAAGACCATCATCATCGGCCAGCCGAAGGCCCCGCCAAGCGCCAGAAGCCCTACGGCCATGACGCCCTGCGACCCGGCCAGCAACCAGCGCGGATCAACCTTGTCGCCGATCAGAGCCCCGCCGAGACGGGCGGCCACCTGCATCAGGGACTCCAGACTCAGCACGCTGACCGCGACCGCGGAGACCACGCCCAGCTCGCTGAAATGGCTGGGCGCCAAGCTGACAGCGGTCACACCGCCCAGCAGGTGAGCGAAACAGGCGGCCATGATCACATAGAACTGAGGGGTGGCCAGGGCCTCCTTCACGGTCCAGTCGGTCGTGGTTCGATAGACCCTGGCGTTGGCGGGCGCGGCTTGAGCATCCTCGGCCACGGCCCTGTCGGTCTCGACGGCTGCCGCCTCGAGCCAGGCCTTGCCGCCCACCAGCGCAGCGCAGAGCGCGCCAACCAGGGCCGACGCAATGGCCCGGGCGACCCGGTAGGGACGCCAGGCGCCGCCCGCGGCTTCCATGCCCGCCAGAGCCATCCATGGCCCGGCCACGCCGCCAAGCGAGCCGATGGTAAAATAGACGCCAAATGGCAGGGCGCGCTTCTTGAACAGCATGCCTAGCACGTGGGCGCCGGGGATCAGGGCCATCATCTGATACCCCACACCCAGCAGGGCCGTGCCGACCAGATAGATCGGCAAACCCCGCGCGGTCGAAAGGCAGACGAAACCCGCCACCATCACGGCCGATCCGGCGATGATCGTGGTCCGCACCCCGACGCGCCGGATCAGGATGGCCGGCAGCCACGACGATCCGCCGCAGAAGGCGCCCAGCAGGGTGAAGCCCAGAAAGGCGGAGGCGAAGCTCCACTGCTGTTCCTCGATCATCGCCGGCAGGACGACACCCAGCGACGAGAAGGTGGAGGCCGTGATCAGGAACAACAGCAGGCTTAGAGCACCCAGCAATAGCCAGGGACGCCATTGGGTCTTCGACATCACCATATCGAGCCTCCAGACATAAGCTTGGCCCGGCGCTGCCGACTTCGGCGGCGGCGAGTGGGAACTAGAGCATTTTCCGATAAGTGTGAAACGGTTATCGGATCGAAAAATGCTCTAAACTTTTGATTTAGGGCCCTTTTCGCCCGACCCTGATGAAGCCATCAGGTCGGAAAGGGCTCTAGAACTTGCGCGAGAGCGTCACGCGCCACTCACGACCCTTGCTCGGCAGAGCGCCAAGGTTGGCATAGGTGTCGGCGTCGGGCGTGAAGTAGAGCTCGTCGAGCAGGTTATCGATGTTGAGCGTGACGGTGTACGGCCCGTTCTCGTAATAGGCCGAGCCGCCGACCACCGCGTAGGCCGGATAGGTCACCGCGTTCTGGACGGTGCCCGAAGTCTTGGTCACATACGTGACGCCCAGCGTGCCGCCGACCTTGCCCCAGTCATAGTCGTCGCTGGTGTAGGCGCCGTAGAGGCTGACCACCGACTTGGGCATCAAGGTGTAGGCATAGTCCCCGCTCCGGCCCGGCAGACCCGCGAAGCTCCAGACCACATACGAGCCGCCATAGGCGCTGGCCCCCGGCACACCCGCCGTATAGGCCGGGATGTACTGGAATGAGGTGTCCGGCCCCCTGATCGTCGTGCGCTGGGTGTTGCCTGCGAAGGTGAAACTCAGGTTCTCGCTGGCCAGCCAGCGGACTTCCAGCTCCACGCTCTTGGCGCGGGTGCCCTGGACGCTGATCGGCGGACCGTTGACCAGCTGGGTGCGGTTCTGACGGTAGGCCGCCAGAGAGCCGACCAGCGTGCCCTTCAGCCACTGGAACTTGAAACCGGCTTCCGCCAGGTCGGAGTCGGAAAGCCAGGAGTCGCTCGCCACCAGCCCCGGCGCGATGTCGCCGGCCTGGCTCATCTCCAGGGCCGAGGCCTTGGCGTAGGTGATGTAGGGCATAACGCCCAGCGGCCCCTTGTAGGTCAGGCTGGCCGAATAGGTGGCCTGGGTGTCGCTGGCCTTTTGCTCGCCCGCGATGGTGTAGCTGAGGAAGCCGGTGTCGTTCGAGGTGACCTCGTAGTCGTCGTAACGACCGCCCAGCACCAGGTTCAGGCGTTCGCCCACCTGGATGTCCGTGGTGAAGAAGACGCCCGCCTGGGTCCACTCGCTCCTGTTGTCGTTCTCCCACGCCACCCCGTCGCCGACGTTGAACGGGCCGCCGATGATGTCGTTGGCGGTGGCCCCGAAGGCGATGTCGCGGCGGTCCAGCGCGATCATGCCGCTGTTGTAGCTTTCGCGGCGACGCCCCTCGAAGCTGCGATAAGAGGCGCCAACGAACGACTTGGCCGTGACCATGCCCGCTTCGATCTCGAAATTCTAGGTCGCCCGCGCTTCCCACACCGAGCTGTCGAACCAGGCCGGATAGCCATACGAGACGAAGCGCTTGTTCTCCTGGTCGTCATAGAACAGCTGCAGCTTCACATCGCTGGTCGGGGTCAGCGACTTGCCCAGGTAGTAATAGAAGGTGTTGGTGCTGGTCTTCGAGAAGTCGGCGCCGCTGATATAGACCGTGCGCGGGTCCAGCTTGGTCGTCCCCACCCCGACGTCCAGCGTGTGCTTGGCGTCGGTCGAATAGAAGCCGCAATACGGAATATAGAGCGCGCTGGCGTAGGGGCAAAAGCCGATCTCGTTGGGCGTCCGGCGACCGTTCTTGTCGCTGTCAACCAGGGTGGTGTCGCGGCCGGTGATATAGGTCTGGTTGTCGATCAGGTCCTGGGTCAGGCGGTTCCAGCCAGGCGTCTGCACGTCACCGTCGGAGTGATAGAGCATCCCGCCGATCGCCGTGGTCCAGCCATTGCCCAGATCGAAGTCGGCCGAGATCTCGCCCGTCTCGCGCTTGGGATAGATCCCCTTGTAATAGCTGTGCGAATCCTCGACCTCGCCATAGGCGTAGACGCCGCCCGTCACCGAACCGAAGCTGACGGGCATGCCAAGCTGCGCCGTGAGGTTCTTCTTGTTGTACGACCCGTAGGTGGCCGTGATCTCGCCGGTGGGTTCGCTCAGATAGCCGCCTTCGTTCTTCCCGGACTTGGGGATGAAGTTCAGCATGCCGCCAACCTTGCCCGAGCCGTAGATCGGGGTCGGCGGACCGCGCACGATCTGGATCTGGGCGGCCGCGCCGATCGGCGTCGAATAGGTGCCGCGGTTCTCGATGCGCTTGAAGCCGCGGAAATAGTTCTCGGCCAGGCTGCCGCGAATGTTGAGCGCGCCGGGCACGCCGTAGAAGCTGGCGGTATAGGCGCCCGGCGACACGGCGGTCAGGCCGTCGATGGTGTCGATGCCATAGCGTTGCAGCGTCACGTCGCTGGCGAAGCTGGCCGACCGGGGCGTTTCCAGCAGCGGTTTGTCGATGCCGAAAACGGTGTCGCTGGGTTATTTCTCAAGCAGGCCGGCCTTGTCGCGCGCCTTGACGATGACCTCGTCCACCATGTCCGTGGTGTCGGGCGCGGGGTCCGCGGCCAGAGCGGCCGTGGACAGGGTCAGAAGCACTATCGCGGAAGCGCCCGACATCAAAAGTCGTTGTTTCGACATCAGGTCCTCGCTCAAGGCCGCCGCGCCCACCGCCTGCGGCGGTTATCCCCGGACGGGGCCTTATGAGGACAAGCATCTCTTGGCGCGGATCGGATGGGGGGTTCCGAACCTGACATTTTGAGAGAAATGTTTGCGCCGCCCGGTTCTTACTCAGTCCGACGCCCGGCGCGGGCGGCCAATGCCAAAAGATTTGATCCAGCGCGCACGGGCCATGGTCACAAGCGCCTCTGCCGGCATTGTCTCTGCCAGGTTGAAGGCTTTAGGCTTCCGGCGCGATCTTTTCGATATTGGCCGCGCCGGCCTCGGTCAACGCCACGACCAGCTCCTCGACCGCCGCATCGACCTCGGCCGGGTCGCGACCGCGCACCACAAGATTGGCGCCATAAAGGTCCGGTGGCGAGAAAAACGGATAGCTGCCCAGGGACATGTCCGGATGGGCCTTGGCCACCGCTTCCAGCGGCGCGGCGATCAGGCCCTCGCCCGAGCCGGTGACGCGGACGGTCTTGCTGATGACCACCGCCCCGGTGCGCAGGCGCGGCCCGACATCGCCCAGCATGCCGCGCATGATCGCCGGCACCCCGGCCAGCACGAAGACGTTCTCGATCTGGAAGCCAGGCGGGCCCTGCACCGGGTTCTTCACCAGCACCCCGCCCTCGGGCACGTGGGCCATCCGGCGGCGGGCGGCGTTGGGCTCGCCCCAACGCTCGCGCAGCAGGGCCATGATTTCGGGATGCTCTGGCGCCGTGACGCCGAACGCCTTGGCGATCGAGTCAGCGGTGATGTCGTCGTGGGTGGGGCCGATGCCGCCGGTGGTGATCACATAGTCGTACTTGGCGCGCAGGGCGTTGACCGCGCCGATGATCTCCTGCTCGACATCGGGCACCACCCGGGCCTCGGCCATGTCGACGCCATAGGTGGCGAGATACTTGGCGATAGCGTTGAGGTTCACGTCCTGGGTGCGGCCCGAGAGGATCTCGTCGCCGATGATCAGCACCGCCGCCGTCACCCGATCCTTGCTGGCCGTCATCGCCGTGCTCCCCTACATCGCTGTCTTTGTTCTCCGATCCGACTTAGGGCTGACATGCTGCTCCCGCAACCGCTCGTTCGCGGCCGTCTTGTGCAACGCTACAAGCGCTTCTTCGCCGACATGGTGCTGGATGACGGGCGCGAGATCACCGCCCACTGCCCCAACCCGGGCGCGATGCTGGGCGTGAACCTGCCTGGACAGGGCGCCTGGGTGTCGTGGTCGGACGATCCCAAGCGCAAGCTGCCGTGGACGCTGCAACTGGTGGAAGCGGGCGGCGGCCTGGTTGGCGTGAACACCATGCTGCCCAACAAACTGGTCGCAGAGGCCCTGGCCGCCGACGCCATCCCCGAGCTCTCCGGCTACGCGACGATCCGGCCGGAGGTGAAGTACGCCGAAGCCAGCCGGGTGGACTTCCTGCTGACCCATCCGGACCGGCCGCCGTGCTGGCTGGAGGTCAAGAACTGCCATTTCTCGCGCACGCCGGGCCTGGCGGAGTTTCCCGACTGCGTGGCGGCGAGGTCGACGCGGCATCTGGGGGACTTGGCGGCTCAGGTCGCTGCGGGGGATCGGGCGGTGGCGCTGTTCGTGGTGCAGCGGATGGATTGCGAAAGCTTCAGAGCTTGCGCGGATCTCGATCCGGCCTTTGCGCAGGGCTTGGCCCAGGCGCACGCTGCGGGCGTCGGAATCCTAGTCTACGCCTGCGACGTCACCACCGAAAGCGTCCGCATCACCCGACGCCTCTCGCTGGATCTTAACTGACATGACGGCGAATTAAGCTGCAATCGGCTCGTAGCTGGCTAACCCTCCGCTCGTACTCCTGGGGGACCGCCGCGCATGAGATTCTCGACCCTGACGGCGTTTTGCGCCACGTTGGCGTTGTCCGGCTGCGGCGCGTCTTCGGACGGCAAGGAGAGCGGCATGATGACGGCCGCGCGGGCCGTCTTCGCCTTCAAGGCCTGCACTGACAAGCTGGAGGCCAAGTTCGGCCTGAACGACATCTCCGGCGTCACCTCCGACGACATGGACCCTGTCTCCACCGGCAAGCCGGGCGAGTGGGACGTGACGTTCACCGCCGACGTCACCGAGAAGAAAAACGGCCGCGTAACGCGCTACAAGGGCGTCTGCCACGTGCGGCGCGACAAGCCTACGACGCTCGACGCGACCTTTCTTCAGGTGGTCAAGTCGGCAGGCGGCGATGTGCGTCGCAGCAGACCGTAGCGGCGGGCGTTGAACTTTCGTGTTATAATCGCGAAATAAGCCAGACGACATCCGCCTGCCCGCCGCTTCCTTGGCGCGGCGCCCGCTCCCCCGGGTCATTGGCGATCTGATCCGAGAATGCCATGACCCTCGACGACGCGACCGAGATCGAAGCCGAAACCCGCACGGGCGCAATCAAGATTCACAAGGCCGAAGAGTTCGAAGGCATGCGCAAGGCCGGCAAGCTGGCCGCTGAATGCTTGGACATGCTGATTCCGCACGTCGTTCCGGGCGTGTTGTCCGACGAACTGGACCGGCTGGCCCGCGAGTTCATCCTTGATCACGGCGCCCTGCCCGCCTGCCTGTTTTATCGCGGCTATCCCAAGACGGTCTGCATCTCGCGCAATCACGTGGTTTGTCACGGCATCCCGGGCGACTGGGCCCTGCGCGAAGGCGACGTCACCAATATCGACGTCACCGTCATCGTCGATGGCTGGCACGGCGACACCTCGCGGATGTACGGCGTTGGCGAGGTGGGTCCCCGCGCCCGCCGCCTGATCGACATCACCTATGAAGGAATGGCGCGCGGCCTGGCCGCCGTGAAGCCCGGCGCGACGCTGGGCGACATCGGCCACGCCATCCAGAGCTATATCGAGGCGCAGCGCTGCAGCGTGGTTCGAGACTTCTGCGGCCACGGCCTGGGCAAGGTGTTCCACGACGCGCCCAACATCCTGCACTTTGGTCGTCCCGGTCAGGGCGCGGTGCTGAAGCCGGGCATGTTCTTCACCATCGAGCCGATGGTGAACTTGGGCAAGCCTGCCGTGAAGGTGCTGGGCGACGGCTGGACCGCCGTGACCCGCGACAAGTCGCTGTCGGCCCAGTGCGAGCATTCAATCGGCGTGACGGAAGACGGCTACGAGGTCTTCACCGCCTCGCCGGCTGGCCTGTTCCAGCCCCCGATCATGGGCGCGTAAACCACCACTCGACAACCTGAAGGTGTTTAGGCCAGATACCCGCTCCTGACTCGGGGGCGAAATGGTCAGCGCACGATCCCTAGGCGTATCCGACATGACGCCGGCGGCCCATCATCTGGGCCACCGCGAACGCTTGCGCGAGCGGGCCAAGGCCGGCGGGCTGGTGGCCCTGCCCGACTACGAGCTTCTGGAGCTCTATCTCTTCCGCACCTTCGCGCGCGGCGACGTCAAACCCAAGGCCAAGGCGCTGCTGGCCAGGTTCGGCTCGTTCGGTGCGGTGATCAGCGCCTCGATCGAGGAACTCAGGACTGTGCCCGGCGTCGGCGAGACCGCCGCCATAGACATCAAGCTGCTGCACGAGGCCGCCCTGCGGGCCGGTCGCGACAAGATCGCCAAGCGCCCGGTGATCTCGTCCTGGAGCGCCCTGCTGGCCTATGTCCGCGTCGCCCTGGCCAACGAGCCGCGCGAGCAGTTCCGTGTGCTGTTTCTCGACAAGAAGAACCAGCTGATCGCCGACGAGATCATGAACCACGGCACCGTCGACCACGCTCCGGTCTATCCCCGCGAGGTGATGCGCCGGGCGCTGGAGCTTTCCAGCAGCAACATCATTCTGCTCCACAACCACCCGAGTGGAGATCCAACACCGTCGCGGCCTGACATCGACATGACAAAGCAGATCATCGAGGCGGGCCGGGCGCTGAAGATCAGCGTGCATGATCATCTGGTGGTGGGCCGCGAAGGCGTGGCCAGCTTCAAGGCGCTGGGCCTGATGTAAGGGTTTGGCGTCATCTTCGTCTTGACGCGCTCCTGACCATCCGTGACCGTCACGGTTCCAGTCCGCGTCCCATCTCCGGAGCCTCGATGTCCTATCGCCTGCTGACCGCCCTCCTCGGCTCCGCCGCTCTGCTCGCCACCGCCGCCCATGCAGCGACGCCGCCCAAGCCTGCCGTGTCGAAGGTCGACATGGCCTTGCACCGGAAGATGCTGACGCTCGACACCCATCTGGATACGCCCACCCACTTCACCCGCCCCGGCTGGGACATCGCCGACCACCACGAGGTCGAGCATGACTTCAGCCAGGTGGACCTGCCGCGCATGAACCAGGGCGGCCTGGATGGCGGGTTCTTCGTGATCTATACCGGCCAGGGCGACCTGACCGCAGACGGATACAGGTACGCCCGCGACTACGCTCTGCGCCGCGCCATCGAGATTCGCGAAATGCTGGCCGCCCATGCGGACAAGTTCGAACTGGCCCTGACCGCCGCCGACGCCGCGCGCATCGACAAGGCCGGCAAGAAGTTCGCCTTTGTCAGTATGGAAAACAGCTGGCCGCTGGGCGAGGACCTGACCCTGATGGAGACCTTCCACAACGAGGGCCTGCGGATGGCCGGGCCGGTCCACTTCCGCAACAACCAGCTGGCCGACAGCTCGACCGACCCCAAGGGCAAGATCTGGAACGGCTATTCGCCGCTGGGTCTGCGCTGGATCGCAGAGGCCAACCGTCTGGGCTTGGTGATTGATGTCAGCCACGCCAGCGATGACGTGGTCGACCAGTCCGTCGCGCTGTCCAAGACCCCGATCATCGCCTCACACTCGGGGCCCAAGGCGCTCTATGACCACGCGCGCAACATCGATGACGCGCGCCTCAAGAAGATCGCCGACGCCGGCGGGGCGATTTGCATCAACTCAATCTACCTGACCGACACCACGCCCAGCCCCGAGCGCAAGGCGGCGCTGGAGGCCCTGGGTCGCGGCCCCGACCTGAAGACGGCGACGCCGCAGGCGGTCAAGGCCTATGCCGACAAGCGCGCCGCGATCGACAAGACCCATCCTGCGGTGCGCGGAGACTTCGACCTGTTCATGAAGAGCATGTTGCACGTGCTGAAGGTGGCCGGTCCCAAGGGCGTCTGCGTCGGCGCCGACTGGGACGGCGGCGGCGGCATGGATGGCTTCGAGGACATCACCGACCTGCCCAAGATCACCGCGCGCCTGAAGGCCGAGGGCTATTCGGACGCTGACGTCGAGGCGATCTGGAGCGGCAATGTGCTGCGCATCCTGGCGGCTGCCGAGACCTATGCGAAGAGCGTGGCTGCGAAATAATAGCTCCTCCCCCACTGGGGGAGGTGGCCCGAAGGGGCGGAGGGGGCCAACTCGGCCCAAGTCGTAAAGGCCCCCTCAATCGCGGAGTTTATCCTCGGGCCGACCCTTGGTCGGTCGCGGGGGCGACAGCTCCCCAAAAGGGAAGCAGCTAGGCTCGCCGCGCCAGTCGATCCCATACCCGCCAACCCATCAGCACCACAAACAAGGCCGCATAGATCACCGGTGGCCGATGATCGGCTTTCACCAGCAGGTAGTAGTGGGTAACGCCCAGCGGGACGATCAGGTAGATCAGCCAGTGCAGCCTTTGCCACGCCGCCCGCCCCATCCGGACGACCCAGCCATTGGTCGAGGTCACCGCCAGCGGGATCAGCAGCACGAACGCGCCCATGCCCAGGGTGATGAAGGGCCGCTTGAGGATGTCCTTCCATAGCTGGCCAAAGTCGAAGAACAGATCGACGCCGACATAGCTGAAGAGATGCAACACGATGTAGCTGAAGGCGAACAGCCCCACCGTGCGCCGAAACCGGAGCAGACGCGGCGCCTTGAGGATCCGCGCCGCTGGCGTGATCGCGAGACCCACCAGCAGCAGCCGCAGCCCCCAGACGCCCAGTTGCCGGATCAGTTTCTCGATGGGATTGGCGCCCAAATCGCCGTTGAAACCCTTCCACGCCAGCCAGACCAGCGGGGCAAAACAGGCCAGCCACACCAGGCCGTAAACCAGGTTGTCCTGCAGCTTCGAAGGACGCTTGCGCCGGCTGGCGACGCCGGGCGCGGAAACGCTCTGGTCCATCAGAAGTTCTTCTTCAGGTCCATGCCGCGATAAAGGTCAGCAACGTACTGGCCATAGCCGTTGAACGGCAGGGTCTCGCGACGGCGGAACTCACCGATGCGGCGCTCACTGGCCTGCGACCAGCGTGGGTGATCCACGGCCGGATTGACGTTGGAATAGAAGCCATATTCGCGTGGAGCCGAGATGTTCCAGGCCGTGCGTGGCTTCTTGTCGGTAAGGGTGATCTGCACGATCGACTTGATACCCTTGAAACCGTATTTCCACGGCACGACCAGCCGCAGGGGCGCGCCGTTCTGGTTGGGCAGGGTCTCGCCATAGAGGCCCACCGCCAGCAGGGTCAGCGGATGGGTGGCCTCGTCGATCCTCAGCCCCTCGCGATAGGGCCATTCCAGCACGTTCCAGGCCTGGCCGGGCATTTCCGAGGGACGCCGCAAGGTCTCGAACGCCACATATTTGGCCTTGGAGGTCGGCTTGACCGAGGCGATCAGGTCCTTGAGCGGAAAGCCGACCCACGGGATCACCATCGACCAGCCCTCCACGCAGCGCATCCGATAGATGCGCTCCTCCAGCTTGTTCTGCTTGATCAGGTCGTCGATCCCCACCGTGCGCGGCGCCTCGCACTCGCCGTCGATGCGCACCGTCCAGGGCCGGGTCTTCAGCTTGCCGGCGTTCTCGGCGGGGTCGGCCTTGTCGACGCCGAACTCATAGAAGTTGTTGTAAGTGGTGATGTCTTCCTTAGAGGTCGCCTTCTCGGTGGTCGAAAAGCCTTTTGAATAGCTGAGCGACGCCGCGCCCGCGGCTCCCGCCAGCCCGGTCAAACCCAGACCCGCCGCGCTGCCGATGAACTCACGCCGCCTCAGATAGAGACCGCGCTCGGTGACCTCGTTCTCGGTCAGGTCGGGGACATTGCGGATCAACATGGCGAGCTCCGAAGACGATCTTCTGGATCAAGATACGCACGGCCTCGCCGATTGGTTACGTCGAAAGGCGATTTTCGCTCAGGTCGCCGACGAAAACGGCCCCGGGATCGCTCCCGGGGCCGTTCGTCAGTCTGGCGACCAGACCCTATTTCTTGATGGCGTTGCCGACAGCGTCTTGCGCTTGGCCGACCTTGTTCTGCACGTCGCCCTTGGCCTTCTGGGCCACGCCTTCGGCCTGCAGCTTTTCGTTGCTGGTAGCCTTGCCAATGGCTTCCTTGGCGGCGCCGACGCCCTTGTCGATAGCGCCTTCTACACGATTGGTGCTCATGGCTTTGCTCCTGTTGGGGTGAAAGTCCCCACAAGAACGGGCTTATAGATGCGAAGGTTCCGAGGTTTTCCTAGCGCCCAATGCCCATGGCGCTGGCCGAAACCGCCGCCGAGGCAGCCGTCGCGCCGTGGATGAGCGGTTCGATCCGGATCGTGGCGGCCACAGTCGAGACAGGCGGCTTGCCGAGCAGGCCGATCGTCTCGCGGATATATTTGGCGTGGGTGACGATGCCGATTTCCAGCCGCTCGCCCGACAGCTCGACCTGCTGGGTCAGTATGCCGGCAATGAACTGTACTTCCTGCGACTCGGTTGAGCCCGGCCGGCGCCGCGCGCCCTCGGCCATGAACACCGGTCCGCCGGAATTGCCGGGAAACACCGAGAAATCCATCAGGAAGGTCGGAAAGGCGGTGGCTGGAGCTAACGGATAAGAGGCTACCCGGCCAGACCGCAGGATCGGGAAGCCGGCCGGGTTGGCCGACAGGCCACGCGGAAAGCCCAGCGCCATCATCTCGTCACCGGGCCCCAGCTTGTACTCGCTGAAGGTGTCGTCCTTGGCCAGCCAGGCCAGCGGAATGGCGGCCTTGGCAAACTCCGGAGGCGCTTCGACCTCGATGGCGGCGACGTCGCGGCCGGCGTGCTTGACCCACAGCGGATGGTCGCCGTCGCGGATCTTCAGGGTCTGGGGATCGTAGCGCCAGGCGCCGTCCTTGGCCTGGATGCGATAGCCGATCTTGGCCGAGTAAGAGGGCATCCGGTCGAAGACGTGAGCGGCGGTGATCAGAATGGTGCGCGGCCGACCGTCGGCGTCGGTATCGGCGATCAGGAAGCCGGTTCCGACCGTTCGCGAGCCGTCCTTGAGCGGCTGCTCAAGCTGAACAGTCGCCTGGATCAGATCGACGGACAGGTCGTAAACCATCGTCGCCCCTAACTGTACTACCCCCGCTCCACGCACATCGGCGCGCTTTGCCGGTTCAGTTTGACCAGACCCGCCCTGCCCCGCAAGCTGGCGTTCTGCCGCAGAGGGCGTTTACGAGTTGGTGGGGGAAATAAGCATCATGAACCGACGTCAGATGATGACGAGCGCCGCTGCGGTGCTTATTTCCACTCCAGTTTTCATTCCCGGAATCTCCATGTCCGCACCCAAAGC
Organism: Caulobacter sp. DWR1-3-2b1; assembly: GCF_049895765.1. NCBI lineage: Bacteria > Pseudomonadati > Pseudomonadota > Alphaproteobacteria > Caulobacterales > Caulobacteraceae > Caulobacter > Caulobacter sp. DWR1-3-2b1. The sequence goes on along the minus strand of NZ_JAFCSZ010000011.1, from coordinate 113,245 downwards.
CGCTCGCCCCGTCCCGCCCGTCGCCAAGAAGGAGCCCAAGCGCATCGAGCAGCTGGGCCGGGTTCGGACCGATGACTATGCGTGGATGAAGGACGACAACTGGCAGAAGGTTCTGCGCGACCCGTCGCTGATCAAGCCCGACGTCAAAGAGCATCTCACCGCCGAGAACGCCTACACCAAGGCGATGCTGGCCTCGACCGAGCCGCTGCAGACGGCGATGTTCGAAGAGATGAAGGGCCGCATCAAGCAGGACGACGCCAGCGTTCCCGCCCCCGACGGTCCGTGGGAATACTACACCCGCTTCGAGACCGGAGCTCAGCACCCGATCCATGCCCGCAAGCCCAAGGGCGGCGGGGCCGAGCAGATCCTGCTGAACGAAGAGACCGAGAGCAAGGGCAAGGCCTTCTACCAAGTGGGCGCAGCTAGCCATTCGCCGGACCACGAGCTCTACGCCTTCGCCGTCGACGAGCAGGGCTCGGAAGTCTACCGCATCCACCTCAAGGACCTGGCCACCGGCGCCGTGCTGGAAAGTCCGGTCGAAAGCACAACCGGCGACTTCTGCTTCTCGCCCGACAGCCAGTGGCTGTTCTGGACCTTCCGGGACGACAACGGCCGCCCGGCCCGCATCCATCGTCGCCCGGCGCGCGGCGGCGCCAAGGACGACGTGCTGATCTATGACGAGCCCGATGACGGCTTCTTCATTGGCGTCGGTACGGTGTCGTCCGAGAAGTTCATCGTCATCAGCTGCGGCAATCAGGAGACCAGCGAAAACCTGCTGATCCCGGCCAGCGACCCCACCGCCAAGCCGGTGGTCGTCGAGCCCCGTAAGGTCGGCCTGCGCTACGAGCTGGACCACTGGAACGACCACTTCGTGATCCGCACCAACGCCGACGGCGCGGTGGACTGGAAGCTGGTCACGGCCCCCGAGGCCTCGCCCGGCAAGGCGCACTGGAAGGACTGGGTGGTGCACAAGCCGGGCCGGCTGATCGTGGGCATGACCGCCTTCAAGAACCACTTCGCGCGGCTGGAAAAGGTCGACGCCGTCAACCGCATCGTCGTCACGGCTAAAGGCGGCGACGAACATGTGGTCGACTTTGACGAGGCCGCCTATGCGCTGAGCCTGGAGGGTGGCTATGAGTACGACACCACCACAGTCCGGTTCGTCTACAACTCGATGACCACGCCGCGGCAGTGGTTCGACTATGACATGGCCAGCCGCCAGCGGACCCTGCGCAAGACCCAGGAAATCCCCTCGGGCCACGATCCGGCCCAGTATGAGACCCGCCGCCTGAACGCCAAGGCGTCTGACGGGACCGACGTGCCGATCTTCGTGCTGATGAAGAAGGGGACCAAGCTGGATGGCAGCGCCCCGCTGCTGCTCTACGGCTATGGCTCCTACGGCATCTCGATGGAGGCAAGCTTCTCGATCCGCAATTTCAGCCTCGTCGATCGCGGTTGGATCTGGGCCACGGCCTGCCCGCGCGGCGGTTCGGAAAAGGGCTGGAGCTGGTTCTTGGACGGCAAGAAGTTCAAGAAGAAAAACACCTTCAGCGACTTTATCGCCTGCGCCGAGCACCTGCACGCGGCTGGCTATGGCAAGCCCGCCAACTCGGTGGCCTATGGCGGTTCGGCCGGCGGGCTCCTGATGGGCGCGATCACCAATATGCGGCCCGACCTGTTCGCCGGGATCATCGCCGCGGTGCCGTTCGTCGACGTGGTCAACACCATGAGCGACACCACCCTGCCCCTGACCCCGCCGGAATGGCCCGAATGGGGCAATCCGCTGGAGGACAAGGCGGCCTACGACTACATCGCCAGCTATTCGCCCTACGACAATGTGTCGGCCAAGCCCTATCCGGCCGTGCTGGCCACCGGCGGTCTCTCAGACCCGCGCGTCACCTATTGGGAGCCGGAGAAGTGGGTCGCCAAGCTGCGGCCGGCCACCACCAGCGGCAAGCCGGTGCTGCTGAAGATCAACATGGACGCCGGCCACGGCGGGGCTTCGGGGCGGTTTGATTTCCTCAAGGAGATCGCGCTCGACTATGCCTTCGCGGTCTGGGCGGTCGAGAAGGGCTGGGAGGCTTGAACTTGGCCGATCGAAAGATCCTCCCCCTAGCGGGGGAGGTGTCGCCGAAGGCGACGGAGGGGGAAGTTGGCCGGCGGTGGGGATCACTTCCCCCTCAGGCCCTTCGGGCCAACTCCCCCGCTAGGGAGAGGATCTAATGGTCACCGTTCGCGCCTCCACCGACGCCGATATCCCCGAGATCACGGCGATCTATGCCTGGAACGTCTTGAACGGCCTGGGCACCTTCGAGGAGGACCCGCCCGGCGAGGACGAGGTGGCCCGCCGCCGCGCGACCTTCCTGGATCGCGGCCTGCCCTATCTGGTCGCCGAGCAGGACGGCGTCGTGCTGGGCTATGCCTATGCCGGCCCGTTCCGCCTGCGCGCTGCCTATCGATACACGGTCGAGGACAGCGTCTATGTTTCCCCGGACGTCGTCGGCAAGGGTGTCGGCAAGGCCCTGCTGGGCGCCCTGATCGGCGAGTGCGAAGCGCTGGGCCTTCGCCAGATGTGCGCGGTGATCGGAGACAGCGGCAACAAGGCCTCCATCGGCCTGCACGCGGCCATGGGCTTCGAAAAGCAGGGCGTTTTTCCGGCCATGGGACACAAGTTCGGCCGCTGGGTCGATCTGGTCTGGATGCAGCGCCCGCTTAACGGCGGCGGCGAGCGTCAGCCTGACGCGCCAGGCCTTGGCCTCAGCGGGGTTTGAATCAAAAAAGGCCGGCGATGCGCCGGCCTTTTTCAATACTGATGATCCGGAAGGCTTAGGCCTTGCGAGCGCGCGGCGCCTTGGCCGGGCTCTTGGCCTTGCGGCCGCCTTGACCCAGGCCCAGGGCCTTGGCCATTGCCGAGCGGGCCTCGCTATAGGCTGGCGCCGTGGTCGGGTAGTCGTTTGGCAGACCCCACTTGGCCTTGTATTCGGCGACGGTCATGCCGTGCGTGGTCAGGTGGCGCTTCAGGGTCTTGTAGGGCTTGCCGTCTTCGAAGCTGATCAGGGCGTCTGGCGTGATGCTCTTGCGAATCTGCGCCGACGTAGCCTTCGTAACGGCCTCGACAACTGGAGCTTCCGGCGAGCCAATACCTGCAAGGGCGTCGTGCGTAGCGCGAATCAGAGCCGGAAGATCGGAAATCGGCGTGCTATTATTCGCGACATAGTTGGCCACGATTTCCGCAGTAAGCTCGATGAGCGAGGCTTTGTCTTCCATGATTACGTCTCCAATCAGGCTTTGATTTGGAGATACACCCCCCACGTTGGAATACAAGTACTGATTGGATCAATTGGACCTGCAGATCGATTATTCGACCAATCTTCTCTGTTTCGGACCGCGAAATAGAGACCGGCGATACGCAAACCGTGATCACGCTCGGCTTCATGCCGGTCACGCTTGATCAAATGTAACAGAATGCGAATCGAGGTCTCGGCTAGACCAGTGACTCAACTCTCGACATTGAGAATCGATGCCCGCACGCGACGCGCGCAGCTTTATCGCCAAATGCGATCGCGCCAGCGCAAGGCGGCGACTGCCGCGATGCGTTCGTAAAGAAGGAAGAAGTGGCTGGGGAACTAGGACTCGAACCTAGAACGACGGTACCAAAAACCGCTGTGTTACCATTACACCATTCCCCAGCAGGAACGGCGAAACCCCGTGGGGCTCGGCGAGGCGGTGGAGATAGCGCAGGAGTCGGACGGATGCAACGTCGCTTTGAACTTCTTTTTCGAGCGCCATATTTGACCCTTGCGAGGGCGTAACCGCGCCTCTATAAGCCGCCCTCCAAGTCGGAGTGTGGCTCAGTCTGGTAGAGCACTGCGTTCGGGACGCAGGGGTCGCAGGTTCAAATCCTGCCACTCCGACCATATTTTCCCGCATCAATCCCTTTCTTTCGGCCTCCCTGACCAGTGTTGCGTGCTGTTCATTTGTACGTGCGCGCGACAGTCGTTAGTTTACGACTGAATTGGTGACGGGATCTTCGATGAAGCAGTTCTTTCTGACCGTGGCGGGCGTGTTTGTCGGCCTGATGTTGTTCCTGGTCGGCGTACCCTTCCTGTTGATCGTGATGGCCGCTGGCGCGACGCGTCCCGCCCCGGTCCCCGCCCATTCCGTTCTGCACCTGGATCTGCGCGGCGGCCTGACCGATCAGGCGGCCCAGAACCCCTTCGCCGCGTTCGGCGGGGGCGGGACTTCCGTCATGTCGGTGATCGAGACGCTGCGGCGCGCCGAGACCGACGACAAGGTCAAGGCGCTGTTCGTGCGCCTGCCCGAGGGCGGCATGGCCCCCGCCACCGCCGACGAACTGCGGCTGGCCTTCAGGCACTTCCGCTCGGTCGGCAAGAAGCCAATCTACGCCCACAGCCAGGGCCTCTATCCCTCAGGCATGATCACCTCGACCTATATGCTGGGCGCAGCCTCCAGCGAGTTCTGGATGCAGCCAGACAGCTCGTTCCAGGCCGTGGGCGTGGCCAGCGAGGCGATGTTCTTCAAGCGCTTCTTCGACAAGTACGGCGTCAAGGCAGAGTACGAGCAACGCCATGAGTACAAGAACGCGGTCAACCCATACCTTTATAGTGACTTCACGCCCGCCCACCGCGAGTCGCAACTGTCGTGGATGGGCTCGGTCTATCGCTCGGCCCTGACCACGGCCGCAGCCGATCGCATGAAGGACCCCGCCGTCCTGATCCGCGACCTTGAGGCAGGCCCCTACAGCGCCCAGGAGGCCCAGGCCAAGGGGCTGATCGACCGGGTCGGCCAGGTCAACGACGTACAGACCCTGGCCCTCTCGCGGGCCGGCAAGGGCGCCAAGCTGATCGAGTTCGACGACTACGCCGCGCGGTCCAAGCGCCCGTCGGCCAAGACCGGACCGGCCATCGCCGTGATCGGCGCGGAAGGCCCGATCGTCACCGGGACCAGCGGCTCCGCCTCGCCGTTCGGCGGCGACTCCACGGTCTATTCCGACGATGTGGCCAAGGCGATCTACGACGCGACGGCCGACAAGGACGTCAAGGCCATCGTCTTCCGTGTCTCTTCGCCCGGCGGGTCCGACACGGCTTCCGAACAGATCCTGGCGGCCGTGAAAGCCGCCAAGGCCGCCGGCAAACCGGTCGTGGTCAGCATGGGTACATACGCGGCCTCCGGCGGTTACTGGATCAGCAGCGGCGCCTCGTCGATCATCGCCGAGCCGACCACCCTGACCGGATCAATCGGTGTCTATGGCGGCAAGTTCGCGGTCGGCGACGCCTTGGCCCGTTTCGGTGTCGACACCCGCGAAGTGCATGTGGGCGGCGACTATGCCGGCGCGTTCGGAGCCGGCGACGGCTTCACCCCCGACCAGCGCGCCAAATTCTCCGGCTGGATGGATCGCATCTATGCCGGCTTCATCACCCGCGTCGCCGAGGGCCGCAAGCTGCCGCCCGAGCGGGTGCGCGAGATCGCTAAGGGCCGCGTCTGGACCGGCGAGCAGGCCAAGCAACTGGGTCTGGTCGACGAGCTGGGCGGCTTCTATCAGGCGGTCGACAAGGCCAAAAGCCTGGCCAATCTGAAGGGCGAGGTCCGCCTCAAGCGCATGGATGGCGGCAAGTCGCCGTTCGAAGCCCTGGAACAGGCCCTAGGCATCAGCTCGACCTCGATGAGGACCCTGGCGGCCTCGGCCTGGATCCTCGGCGATCCGCGCTCGGAAGCCATTCTCGACGAACTGGCCACGGCCCGGCTCCGCGCCGCCCCCGGCGGCGCTTCGGTGCTGGCCGACACGCCGGTACGGTAGGGGGCAGCCACTCTACGCAAAGCTCCGAGCCTTGCTTGGGGAAAGGGCCGCCCGGGTGACCGGGCGGCCCTTTTGTTTGACCCAGGGCAAAGGGCGCGCCCTCGCCGCTCCACCGCGGAAGACATCTTGAGGATCGGTCAGGGCCGAAGGCCGCCATCCGCCGCCCATGGCCGCGACACGACGATGGTGTGGAACGGCCCGTCTCGAGGCTTCCTGACGATCATCGCCCTGCTCCCGCAAACGCAACACGACGGCCGCAAAACTTGGGCCCGGCGATCGCCCAAAGAAAAACGGCGGGCTCGTGAGAGCCCGCCGTCAATTCCGATCCGAAAGGATCAGGCGTTTTTAGAACGCCCAGTCAAAGCCGAAGCGGACCGAGCGCGGAGCCTGATAAGCCGTGACCTTCTGAAAGTCAGGGTTCACAGCGCCACCGGTCTTTTCGCCGAACTCGTCCTTCTCGATGCCCGCGTCCAGATTGAAGACGTTGAAGACATCGGCGCGAAGAACCAGGCCACCTTCGTCCTTGTCCATGTAGGGCAAGGAAGGGATGAACTTCGACGGCACGGAGTAACGGGCCGAGATGTCGAAGCGGGTTACCCACTCGCCCTCGAACACCGTACCGCGGTCGGCGACCTTGTCGTTGCAGAAGCGGGCGGCCGCGCCGTAGGAGGCGTTGGCCGTCTCGTAGTCCTGCTCGAGGAAACCATCGGCGGGATCAAAGTTTTCCGGAGCGTTGCCGATGCAACCATACTTGCGCGGCGAGATCACCGACAGGTTGGAGCCGAACAGCAGGTTCTCGGTAACCGAGTAGGAGCCGAACAGCTTCAGCTGGTGAGCACGGTGGTTCGGCAGCAGGCCCTGGGTGCCAGGGACGAAGGCCAGGTGGTCGAAGTCGACCGTGATGCCGGCGTCGGTTTGACCGTTGTCCGAACGCGAGGCGCCTTCGAAGTTACCCTTGGATTCCGAGATCGTGTACGAACCTTGCAGGCCCCACTTGCCGTCGAACGAACGCTCGAAGCTGAACTCAAGGCCCAGATACTCGCGCTTTGCCTTCGGGAACTGCAGTTGCTGGGACGTAACCGTGATCGTTCGGATCTGGGTCTCGCCCGGCAGCGGATCGCTGAGCACCATCTTCACATCGCTACCCGGATTGATGATCAGGTATTGATGCTCGCCCGACCAGACGTCGGCGCAGCCGGTGCCAGCGGCATTCTTCAGAGCGTAGCCGTTGGCGACGCACCAGTTACGGATGCCAACGTCGAGCAGGGCGTCTTCGCTGATCCGACCCAGGTTGCGGTAGGTCAGGTTGACGCCGCCCTTCCACAGGTCGCTGAAGCGATGCTCGTAGCCCAGGATGTATTCGTCCTGATAGGTCGACTTCAGGTTCTTGGCGGCGACAGCGTCCGGGTTGGGAGACACGCCGTTGTTACGAACTTGGCACGAGAACGCGCCGACGGCAGCAGCGCTGCCAACCGAAGCCGGGCAAGCAACGAGGCTTCCGCCCGAGACTTGCGTGCCCAGACCCGCGGTCGGGAGACCGGTAACCGGGTTCAGCGAGCCGAACGTCGTGCCGCCGCCGGCGGGGCGCCAGAATTCGGACACGTCGATGGCCGGGCTGGCCGCACGGAAGGCGGTGTTCGTGGCGACCGGCAGATAGGTGCGGCCGTAAGAACCGTAAACCTTGTCGTTGCGATCACCGAACACGTCGTAGGCGAAGCCGCCGCGCAGGGCGATTTCGTTGTCGAACGACGAGAAGACTTGGCCGTTCGGATCGGAAACCGAGAACTGGTCCTTGCGGACGCCCAGGTTCAGGGTCAGGCGATCGCTCAGGTCCCAGGCGTCCTGTATGTAGTAGGCCTTGTTCTTGCCGGCGAAACCACCGCCGGTCTGGAACTTGCGGCCTTCGATGTACTCTTGGCCGGCCGCCACGGCACCGCCCAGTGCGCCAGCAGCGCCCGCGCGACGGTAGACGTAGTTACGACCGCCGTTGCGCACGGTGAACTGCGTCAGGAGCGTGTTTTCCTGATCGTAGCCGAAGCGGACGTGGTGCGAACCGAACACGTTGAAATAAACATCGGCGTCGGCGCGATAGAACTCGCGCTCGGCGATCGACGGGAAGGTGCCGGCGGCGGTCCGCTGCAGAGCGCGATCGACGGTTGGCGTGACGCGGGTATCCTGAACGCGAGCGATGCCCGACAGGTTACCAACGGCGGCGTTGTCGACTTCACTACGGCCATAGGCGGCCGAAACCGTCAACCAGTCGGTGAAGGTGCCGGTATAGCGAGCCACATAGTTCTCGCCACCCTGGTACAGGCTCTCGGCGCTGGCGCGCGTCGGGTTGATGACGTCGTTAGCCGGATTGAAGGTGAACTGGTCGCGCTTGCGCTTACGGCTGGTGTCGAAATAGGTCAGTTCGAGGTGGTGCTTGTCGGTGATGTAGCCGTCCAGCTTGAAGGCGTAGAACGGGTCGGCCGTGCGGTCTTCGACATAGGTGCCGCCCGTGGTCGCCGTGGTCGTCTCGAGGTTAGAGAAGCTGGCCAGACCGTAGAAGAACAGGCGATCCTTGATGATCGGGCCACCGGCCTCGATGATCACGCTCTTGTCGGTGCGGCTGGTCAGCGAGTTCTGGGTGATGGTGGTGTTGGGCGCTTGCTCGCGAAGGCTGTTGGGCTCGTAGTTGCCGTGCAGCCCGAAAGTAAAGTCGTTGGTGCCTGACTTGGTGACCGCGTTGACCACGGCGCCGGTGCCGCGACCGAATTCGGCGGGATAGCCGCCGGTCTTCACTTCGACCGTCTTGTAGAACTCGAACGGCACCAGGGCGGCGCCGATGCCATTCACGAAGTTGGTGATGTTCAGGCCGTTGACGAAGAACACGTTCTCGCCGATCGACGCGCCGCCGACAGCGGCTTGCGACTGACCTTGGCTGACGAAAGTGCCGACGGTGTCGCCGGGGACGGCCGACGGAGCCAACAGGGTCAGCGCGGTCACGTTACGCGCGATGGGGACTTGCTTGGTCAGCGTCTCGACATCGATGGTCAGGCCGGTGGTGGTGCCCGCGAAGTCGAGTTGCGGGTTGGCCTTGCCGGTGACGATGATCTCGGAGACTTCAGCGCCTTCAGCAGCGATGGTGAAGCCGTAGTTCGAAGCCGAACCGATACCGACCTTCACGTTTCCGTCGCTGGCCGGAACAAAGCCCGACTTGCTGATGGCGACCGAATAACCGCCCGACGGGATCAGGGCGATGCGGAATTGACCGTCGGAGTCGGTCATGACGTCGCGCTCGAAGCCTTGGGCCAGCGACTTCACCTTTACGGAGGCGCCGGCGACCGGAGCACCCGTGGTGTCCTTGATGGTGCCGATCAGCGTGCCGCTCGAGTAGTCTTGGGCGCTGGCCATGGTCGGAACGGCGGTGGCGATGGTCGTGATGGCCAGCGGTGTCGCGATCGACGCGAGACCTGCCAGCAGCGTCGACGTCAACAGACGTGCGCGAACGCTACCCTTTGTGGAGTTCATGCTCATTATATCCCTCTGGCACGGTGCATGCGTACGGCCGGACTAGCCCCTGAAGAAACGTTTCGTCCGGCGGGCGCGGAAATCCGCGCCAAGTGCACCACGAGATTACTGGTGTCCCGGAAAACATTTCCCCGGTTGGTGAGGACGTTAGGAGCCATGACAGTTTTGGGTCAATTGACATTACAACCCGGTAATCCACATCGCTTAACGTTGTCGCATAAACGCAACACGTCCGCCGCAATATCGTTAAACACCGTCCGACCATTCGACGCAGGGGGCAGATAGTCGCGTCGACTGACCCCTAAAACCTTGGTTTAGCGGGAAAATATGACCTCTCGCGGATCACCGAACGCTGTAATCCTTGGTTGTGCGGGCGCGGGAAAATCCTCCTCGCCAATCTTGACTTTGCAGAAACACATTCCGTGCATTCTGCGGAATCGCGGCACTTTCGACCCCATTTAGGCCGACAAGCGACCATTGATTTCAGATAATGATCATTTCCAAGGCAAGTCTTCTACGACAATGCCCGTTGCCACGACGCCGCTCGCTCGTGATGATGCCAACTATCACCCGTGCCTGCGACGGGTCGGCCAGTGAGTGAGCAAGCCCCCATGAGCGACTTCCGACGCATCACCGAATCCTTTTCCGTCAGCCCGCAAGTGACGGAAGCCGATATTGTCCGAGCCGCGGCCGAGGGGTTCGTTCTGGTGATCAACAACCGGCCCGACGGCGAGGACCCCGGCCAGCCATCCAGCGCCGCCATTGAGGCCGCGGCCCGCGCGGCGGGCATGGACTATGTCCACATCCCCGTGCGCGGTGGACCGGGCCCCGACCAGGTCGAGGCCGTCCAGCGCGCCGTCGAGGCTGCGGGCGGACCCGTGCTGGCCTTCTGTCGTTCGGGAACCCGCTCTATCGTCACCTGGTCGATTGGCCAGGCGCTTTCGGGCGCGAGCGATCGCGAGACCCTGGTTCGCCAGGGCGCGGCGGCAGGTTATGATCTGTCCGGCGTCCTGCCCGGCTGATCAGCCGCCGGCATGGGCGCAAGCTTCACTATATATTGAGCGACTAGAGCATTTTCTGATAAGTGTGAAACGGTTATCGGATCGAAAAATGCTCTAAACTTCTGATTTAGAGCCCTTTTCGCCCGACCCTGATGAAGCTATCAGGTCGGAAAGGGCTCTAGAACGACACCCGGGCGGCCATTGGCGACTGTTCGGCTTCGCAACTGGCCAGGACGAACTGGGCCATGACGAGACACAGTATGGCGAAGGCCGCGCGCTGGAGCCGTTTTGAGACAAAAATCGCCGCGTCCGCCACCATGGCAAGTCCTCCAAGGGTTACTGGAGGGCTCCACCGCAAGACCGGCGCCGGAGACAGCGATGATCCCCTATATTCGTGAGATCGAGTTCGAGTACGGCCGCTGCGATCAAGTCTCGCCGCTGATCCGCCGCGTGATTGCCCGCAATCCGGGGCCGTTCACCTATACCGGCACCGGCGTCTACATCGTCGGCTCGGGCGAGGTGGCGGTGATCGACCCTGGCCCGGAAATCGCCGAGCATCTCGATGCGCTGCTGGCCGTGCTGGGAGGCGAGCGCGTGACCCACATTCTTGTCACTCATCATCACCTGGACCACTCTCCCCTCGCCCGCCCGCTGGCCGATCTGACGGGAGCGACGATCTATGGCCGCGCGGCCCCGACGGATCATGGCGAGGCCCATGCCGGACTTGAGGAAGGCGCCGACGGCCGCTTCCGGCCCGATGTCGAACTGGCCGATGGGCAGATCCTGTCGGGTCCCGGCTGGACGCTGGAGGCGATCGCCACACCAGGCCACACCTCCAACCATGTCTGTTTTGGCCTGAAGGAAGAGAACGCGCTCTTCTGCGGCGACCACATCATGGGCTGGTCGACCACGGTCATCACCCCGCCCGATGGCGACATGGGCGACTATTTCGCCAGTCTGGAAAAGGTGCGGGCTCGGAGCTTCGACACCCTGTGGCCCACACACGGCGCGCCCGTGCGCGAGGTCGAGCCGTTCATCGACGCCTATATCGCCCACCGCCGGGCGCGGGAAGTTCAGATCCTGGACGCCCTGGCCGCCGGTCACACCCGGATCAAGGCGATGGTGCCCGTGCTCTATGCGGCCGTCGATCCCCGCCTGCACCCGGCCGCCGCCATGTCGGTGCTGGCCCACATGCAGCAGCTGGTGCGAGAGGGTCGGGTGCTTTGCGACGGCGCCCCTGACCTGGAAGCCGACTACAGACTGGCCTGATGCGCCTCAGCCCTTGATGGCGGTCAGCAGGCTTTCGATCCGGCGGCAATTGCGGCCCAGATCGGCGCCGCCCTCGCGGCCGATGGAACGCATATCAACCCGCGCGCCTGCGGCGTCGGGGCGAACCCGCACGACCAAATCATCGACCAGCCCGTACCAGTAACTGCGGCCCGTGGCTTCCAGCCGGCCGTCCATCGGATCGTCGGTGATCAGCGTGAGCCCCGAAGCGAGCACAGCCGCCTTGGCCACCTCATAGGCGTCAGCGGGGCTGCGTTCCAGCACCAGCGGCCGAGCCGCTGCACAGGTCTGGGCATTGACGTCGGCGACCCGCCGGCCCGCGAAGACCACCGATCCGACCGGCAGACTTGGATCGTCCTCGACCGCTTGGGCCGAGCCGCCGCGCGCGGCCAGAGCCGCGTCAGAGAATCCCAGCGGCGTCTTCCAGTCGGTGGCCACGTCGTGAACGGGCGGCGCCCGGCCGCCCACGGCGTTGACGCCCAGCATGGCGGCGATGGTGGCGACGGTGATCAGCAGGATCAGCAACACCCGCTTCCACAGCTTCGAGAACCCGACCATCAGGGCGATGATCAGGCCCAGAACCCCCGTTGCAACGCTCAGCAACGCCACCTTCGGCGCCCAGTCCTGAGCCATCTGGTTGTAGCCGAGCGTCAGGTCGAGCAGGCCAAACTTCACACCCAGCGCGCCCACGGCGACCAGCAGTCCGGGAACCAGGGCAATCACCAGGGCGAGATCGAGGTAGAGTGGCGCCCAGGCCGGCGTCTGCCCCACCTTGGCGGACACCGCCCTGGCCTTGCGCTGATCGCGCGGCGTCAGCGGCATGGCGAAGGGCATGTCGTCCGCGACCGAGGCGACCGGGGTCGCGGCCGGCCCCGCCGCCTCGGCCTCGCGCAGACGCAGGGGCTGGTCGTCCAGGTTTTCCGGCGTCGGCAGGGCCTCGCTCTCCGTGGCGACCACGGGCGTCAGCTCGACTTCGGCCGGGGCGGACTCGACGTGAATCTCCCCAGCCTCAAGCTCCCCCGAGGCGATCGCCTCCACATCCGGCGGCGTCTCCGAGGGATCTGGCGCATAGATACGCGCGGCCTGGCCGCCATCGGCGGCGGCAAGAGTGGCCGTGGCGACCACAGCGGTCGGCAGGACATAGTCCTTCAGCCGCTGGCGGATGAGCTTCTTGTCGATCTTGCCGGTCGCTCCCAACGGGATGTCGTCGACGAACAGCACGTCGTCGGGCATCCACCACTTGGCGATCTTGCCTTCGAGGAAGGCCAGGAACTCTTCCTTGGTGGCGGTCTCGCCCTCCTTCAGCTTGACCAGCAGGATCGGTCGCTCGTCCCACTTGGGATGGGCCACGCCGATCACCGCCGCCAGCGCCGCCTTGGGATGGCCCATGGCGATGTTCTCGATGTCGATGGTGCTGATCCATTCGCCGCCGGACTTCACGACGTCCTTGGCGCGGTCGGTGATCTGCATGAAGCCGTGGTCGTCGATGGTGGCGACGTCGCCGGTGTCGAAGAAGCCCTCGTCGTCGAGGATCTTGCCGCCCGCGCCGCGGAAATATTCGGCGGCGATGATCGGGCCCTTGATCTTCAGATTGCCAAAGCTCTTGCCGTCATGTGGCAGGCGCTGGCCGGCGTCATCGGTCAGCTTCAGCTCGACGCCCATCGGCGGCCGGCCCTGCTTCAGGCGATAGGGCATCTGCTGGTCATAGGGCAGCTTGAGTAGTTCGTCGGTCATCACCGACAGGGTGCCGACCGGCGAGGTTTCGGTCATACCCCAGGCGTGGACGACCTCGACGTCATAGTCTTCCTGGAAGGCTCGGATGATGTGCTCGGGACAGGCTGCCCCGCCGATCACCACCTTCTTCAGCACCGGCAGCTTCAGGTCGTTGTCGCGCAGGTGCTGCAGCAGCATCTGCCAGACCGTGGGCACGGCGGCCGAGAAGGTGACGCCTTCGGTCTCAAGCAGCTCGTAGATCGAGGCTCCGTCCATCTTGGCGCCCGGCATCACCATCTTGGCGCCCGTGCCCGGAGCCGAGAACGCCACGCCCCAGGCGTTGGCGTGGAACATCGGCACCACGGGCAGGATCACGTCGCGCTGCGACAGGCCCATCACGTCGGGCTGCAGGGTGATCAGGGTGTGCAGGAAATTGGAGCGGTGCGAATACATCACCCCCTTGGGGTCGCCCGTCGTGCCCGAGGTGTAGCAAAGCCCGGCCGCCGTGGTTTCGTCGAAGCCGCCCCAGGCGCAGTCGCCGCTCTGGCTCTCGACCAGGGTCTCGAAACAATGGACGCCCTTGAAGTGCGGGGCCTCGCCAGCCGGCGCGAAGGACGGCATGTGCGCGCCATCGGTGAAGACGACGACATGCTCGATGCTTGGGACCTTCGGCAGGATGGCCGCAACGATCGGCAAAAAGGTCAGGTCGGTGAACAGCACGCGGTCACCGGCGTGGTCGGCGATCCAGGCGATCTGCTCGGGAAACAGGCGCGGATTGAGGGTATGGCACACAGCCCCGATGCCCATGATGCCGTACCAGGCTTCCATGTGCCGGCCGGTGTTCCAGGCCAGGGTCGCGACGCGATCGCCCGGCTTGATCCCCAGCGACAGCAGGGCGTTGGAGACCCGCTTGGCGCGGTCATGGATCGCCGCATAGGTGGTGCGCACGATCGGTCCCTCGACCGACCGCGTGACGACTTCGCGGCTACCGTGCCACTGAGCGGCGTGGTCGATGATCTTGTCGACCGTCAACGCCCCGTGCTGCATCAACCCCTGCATCGAACTGGCTCTCCCGAAAGGCTTCTTGTTGTTGTTTGAGGGGAGGCTATCGGGCGGCGCTTCTCCGCGCAACGCGCCGCGCGCAACGGGCGAAGGCGCCCCCGACGCGGCTTCTTGAAGCCCGGCCTTGTCGATGACAGCGGAAGAGGGCTACCCCATCGTCTCCGCTAGGGTCCGCGCCTCGTCCTCGAAGGCGCTGACGGTGTCGACCTTGCGCCAGGCGATGTCGCCGGTTTCGCGGGTAAGCTGGGTTTCCAGCACCGCCACATCGGCGTCCGACGCGTCATTGACCCGGGCTGCGACGCGGGCGCGCAGGACTTCCGGCGGAGCTTCCAGCCAAACACCCTGGAAGCCGACGTCCGCCGAACCGGCCAAGGCTTCGGCCCGCGCGCGCTCCTCCGGTTTCATGAAGACCGCGTCCAGCACCACCGAGCGGCGAGCCTTCAGCGTCAGGGCCGCGTCGCTGAACAGCTGGTCGTACACCCGCACGCTCATCTCCGGCGTATAGGCCTCGCGCGGCAGGCGCTGCAGCGAGGGCACACCCCACAGGCGCTTGCGGATTTCATCAGTGCGCAGCACCACCGCGCCCGGGGCCGAGCCCAGACCGGGAGCGCAGACGCGGGCGAAGGTCGACTTGCCCGAGCCCGACAGGCCGCCGGTCGCCACCAGGCTGACAGGCCGAGGGGCCAGATGTTCCAGCGCCGTGGCCAGATAGGCCCGCGCCGCTTCGTCGTCGCCGGTATAGGCCCAGACGTGAGTGCGAACGGCGGCCCGCACCGACAGCATCAGCGGCAGGGCGGCCAACCCGGTCCACAGGCCGTCGCCGAAGCCGCGGGCGGCCTCGTCCAGATAGGCGTTCAGCACCCGACCCGCCGCGTCGCGGCGACGGCGGAAGTCCAGATCCATCAGCAGGAAAGCCAGGTCGTACTGAATATCGATGTCCGACAGGGTGTCGTTGAACTCGATGCAGTCGAACAGGATCGGCTTGCTGTTCTCGATAAGGATGTTCCCCAGATGCAAGTCGCCGTGGCAGTGGCGCGCAAAGCCCTCGGTCGCGCGCGCATCGAGCAGTGGGCCCAGGCGTTCCAGAGCCAGGTCCGTCTCGGCGATCAGGCGTTCGACGGCTAACGAGCCCAGGCGCGGAGCCAGGCCGCGCAGCAGGTTGGCGTTGGAACGGATCGTGTAGCCCAGGGCGTTCACCCCGCCACCTTGCGGTCGCAGGGTCGCCCCGGCGTGGAAACGCGCCACGGTGCGGCCCAAGGCGTCTTCCAGAGCGTCATCGATGGCCCAGGGCTGGGTAGCCAGCACGCCCTGCTCGTCGAAACGGCGCATCTCCAGCGCGTATTCGACGACTTCGCCCTCGCCGTCGACTTCGAGGCCGCCAGCCGCGTCGCGGGTGAGGCGTCGCACGGTGCGATAGATGTCGGGCGCGGCCGCGCGGTTGAACACCAGTTCTCGCTCCAGCGCCCAGCGCCGAAGCTCAAGGGTGGAATAGTCGAGAAAGCCGAAATCGACGGGACGCTTCACCTTGAAGGCTGCGTCGCCGATCAGGAACACCCGGGCGCATGAGGTTTCGATGGTGTTCTCGGCTCGCCCGGCGAACCAGGCGGCCACTTCCTGTTCGCGCGCGCTCTCAGCGTCCTTGTTCACGCCCAAAATCCTGTCGCTTCGCGCTCGAAGGCCGGCGCCGGGGTCCCTTAACCGAATCTAGAGGCCCCGTCCTCGCCTATGACTTGCAATGATTCAGAATACTCGATTAGCCTGTAGTTCAGTGATGGATTAGAGTTGTCGAAATGCTGATAGGCGCCGGCCTCAAGAGGGCCGAACACAAGAGAAACGAAATCGTGGCCGCCGCGCGGGCCCAGTTCCTGCGCGACGGCTATCGCGACGCCGGGATGGAGGTGGTCGCTCGCGCCGCCAGCGTCTCGACGGCGACCCTCTATGCCTATTTCCCCGGAAAGGCCGATCTCTTCAGGGCGGTCGTTCTGGAAACCGCGCGCGACATCGCCGCCCCGGTTCGCGAGAGCATCCGGACCAGGGGTGACGCCCGCACGCGCCTGTTGGCCTTCGCCCACGCCTATGCGGCCTTCCTGAGTCGCCCCGCGAACCGGGCCATGTTTCGTCTGGTTACAGCCGAGCGGCGGCGCTTTGACGACGTGGCGGAGTATTTCCTGCAAGGCGCTCGCGACGAACTGGGCGGCGCGGCCATCTCGGTGATCGCCGACCTGGTCCAGACCGGCGAGATCGCGGTCGATAAATCTTCCTGGGCGGCCGGTCAGTTGATGGGCATGATCGATCACGTCACCCTGGTGCTGGGCCTGACCGCCGGCGACGACATCCAGACCCGCCGACCTCTGGCCGACATCTGTGACGAAGCAGTCGAAACCTTCATGGCGCGCTATGGAACAAAGGCGGCAAATTGACTCAGGGATAGAGGCGCTTGGTCGCCCAGCCCTCGCCGACCCGGTCATAGACCAGCCGTTCGTGCAGACGAAATGGCCGGTCGCGCCAGAACTCGATGACCTGCGGAACCACGCGATAGCCCGACCAATGTGGCGGACGCGGAACCTTGGAGAAGCCAAATTTCAGGCCCATCTCGGCGACCCGTTTCTCCAGCGCAAGGCGGTCAGGCAGCGGCCGAGACTGTTCGCTGGCCCAGGCGCCCAACTGGCTGTGGCGCGCCCGGCTGGCGAAATAGGCGTCGGCCTCGGCCCCGCTGACCGGCTCGACCGCGCCCCGGATCCGGACCTGCCGGCGCAAGGATTTCCAGTGAAACAACAGCGCCGCTTTGGGATTGGCGTTCAGTTCCACCCCCTTGGCGCTCTGAGTGTTGGTGTAGAAGACAAAGCCCCGGGCGTCGAAATCCTTGAGCAGCACCATCCGCGAATCCGGCATGCCGTCGCCGTCGACCGTCGAGACCGTCACGGCGTTGGCGTCGTTAGGCTCCTTCTTGCCGGCCTCGGCCAGCCATTCGGAAAACAGCGCCAGCGGATCGTTTTCAGGCAGCAGCGGCAAGGGCGCGGCCTGGGTCACCTGACGAACATAGTCGTCTTCGCTGGGCGAGGCGGGGATCAGGGTCTCGTCGGTCATGAGAGGGGTATAGACCCGCCTCGCCTTCACCACCACCGCGCCTGAAAGTCTTAACTTAACCCGGCGTTGACCAAGTCCCGGCAGGGTCGGCTTGATGTCTCTGCGGCCCGCCACTTCCCTGACCCTTTCCGCCGCTCGCGCCCTGCTGGGTGTCGCGCCCGGCGCCGGTGAGCGCGAACTGCGCGCGGCCTATCGGGAATCGGCCAAGCGCGCCCACCCCGACCGTCCCGGCGGCGATGCGGCCCTGTTCCGCGACGTACTGGCCGCTTATCGCCTGCTGCAGGACCAGCCGCCACCCCGCGAGATTCATTTCCCGCCGGCCTGCACGACGCCCGCCGCCGAAGTTCCGGTCAGCCAGGCGACGCTGGAACTCGACGTCGCCACCGCCGTCAACGGCGGCGCCATGGATCTGGCCATCGACGGTCGCCGGCTGCGCCTGAAACTGCCTGCGGGCCTGCGTGTGGATGACAAGGTGCGGGTCGACGGCGTGACTTTCGCGGTCCGCCATAAGGGCGCCCGCGAGGCTCTGATCCGCGGCGACGACCTGTGGCTGACCGGCAAGGTCGACAAACGCGTCCTCGCAGAGGGCGGCCGGGTCGAGCTCGACACCGCCTTGGGGCCGCGCCTGGCCTGGATCTCGACCAAGGCCGCCTCGCGAGGCCTCGTCCGCCTGCCCGGCCAAGGCCTCCCAGCGCGCGGCCCTCACGCGGCGGGTGACCTGTTCCTGCGCCTGGAAGCCGTCGCCTCCAGCGCCGAAAGCGCCGCCCGCTCGCTGCTCAAGCGCTTCGCGGCAGCCTGGGCCGCCTGACGCCTTTCGGGAGAAATAGATCGCGCGCGTTTTAATTTCACCCCCAGGCCTTGCATTTATATCGCACGCGATTAAATCGCTCTCGTTATTCTTCGCAAGGAGCGAGCCAATGAGCACTCTGTATGAAACCCGCGCCACCGTCGTCGGCGGTCGTGAAGGCCATGTCCGCAGCGACGACGGCCTGCTCGACGTGCAGCTGGCCATGCCCAAGGCCTTGGGCGGCAAGGAAGACGGCACCAATCCCGAGCAGCTGTTCGCGGCCGGCTACGCCGCCTGTTTCCAGAGCGCCATGGGCTTGGTGGCCCGTCAGCAGAAGATTGGCCTGACCGGCTCGCAGGTGACCGGCATCGTCGGCCTGCTGCCCATCGAGGTTGGCTTCAAGCTGGAAGTCGCCCTGGAAATCGAAACCCAGGGCCTGTCTCAAGCCGACGCTGAGGCCCTGGTTGCGACGGCGCACAAGGTCTGCCCCTATTCCAACGCCACGCGCGGCAATATCGATGTCGCCATCACCGTAAAGGCCGCATGAGCCAGACCACGACAAAGTCCGCATCCGCTCCGGTCGAGGCCCTGCGCCTCGACCGTCAGCTATGCTTTGCCCTCTACGGCGCAGCCAACCGCGTGACGCGGCTATATCGCCCGCTGCTCGACGCCCTCGGCCTGACCTATCCGCAGTACCTGGCTATGCTGGTGCTGTGGGAGCAAAGCCCGCGCACCGTCGGCGCCCTGAGCGACGCACTGGATCTCGACTCCAGCACCCTGACCCCGCTGTTGAAGCGCCTGGAAGCCGGCGGCATGATCGCGCGCGCCCGCGATCCCAAGGACGAGCGCCGCGTGATCGTGGCCCTGACCGACAAGGGCCTTGCCCTTCGCGATCAGGCCGCGACGATTCCCGAGAAGATCCTCTGCCAGATGGACCTGGCGCTGGACGACCTTGGCTCCCTGCGCGACCGGCTCAAGGTCCTGGCGGTCTAGGCTTGGAGGGGATGGGTTCGTAGGGCCCGGCCGAAGGCAGGCACTGGACCAGAATCCGCGCGGTTAGCGAGATCTCGGCCGATATGGGCGGCGGCTCGCCGAACATCGCCTCCCAAAGACTGGCCCATTCCTCATACTCACGCTTACTCACGGGCGGCTCCTTTGCCTCCCCAAATGATCTCGCAAGCCAAGGGGTTGCTGGTAAACGGCGCGTTAACCAAGCTTTCTCAAGGCTGCTCGGACAGGGCGTAGACCCGCTCGCAGGGAACCCACTTCTCCCCCGGAGCCGACCACGGCAAGCCTTGCTGGAAGCTCCACATCAGGGTTTCCCAGTCCTGGACCAGCGGATCAGCCGCGTCGGCCGCCGCCTTGGCCGGGGCGGAAAAAGCGTCCCCGACCTCCATGATCATGAAAAGCCGGTTGCCGGTCAGAAAGATCTCCAGCGCCTCGATTCCCGCCGCGCGGATCGAAGCGTTGATCGCCGGCGGCGGGCCGCCCGGTGCGTGCCATTGGCGATAGCGAGCGATCAGGGCAGGGTCGTCCTTGAGGTCGATCGCGTAGCAGAGCCGCCGGGTGATCATGGAGCGCGTCCCCAAGTCTTCATTTTCATATTTGACGATAATATTCACATATGATGTGTTGTCGCCAGAAAACGGCGCGCCAGCGAGGGAACATCATGGAGAACGGCCCAAGGTCCAGGGCGGCGCTGCTGCCGCTCGTCCTGATCACCGCCCTGTTCTTCCTGTGGGGCGTCGCCAACAATCTCAACGACGTCCTGATCCCGCAGTTCAAGAAGACCTTCACTTTGAACGATTGGCAATCGGGCCTGGTCCAGTCGGCCTTCTATATGGGCTATTTCGTGCTGGCCCTGCCGGCAGGAATGGTCATGCGGCGCTTTGGCTACAAGTCGGCCGTGGTGGTGGGCCTGATCCTCTACGGGACGGGTGCGCTGCTGTTCTATCCGGCCGCCGAGGCGCGGCAGTATTCGTACTTCCTGGTCGCCCTGTTCGTGATCGCCAGCGGTCTGGCCTTCCTGGAGACCTCGGCCAATCCGCTCATGACCGTGCTGGGCGATCCGGCCAAGTCGGAGCAGCGGCTGAACTTCGCCCAAGCCTTCAATCCCGCCGGATCCATCGCCGGCATCTTCATCGGTCGGGAGTTCATCCTGTCGGGCCATGAGCCGACTGCGGCCCAGCTGGCGGCGTTGAGCCCCGCCGCGCTGGAGCAGTTCCGCGCCGCCGAGGCCCAGGCGGTCCAGGGACCCTATCTGCTGCTGGCCGGGGTGGTGCTGATCCTCGCGGCCATCGTCTCGCTGGTCCGCTTTCCCGCCCAGGCCAACCGTCCGCCGGCCGATGCCGACGAAGGCTCGGTGCTTGGTGACCTCCCCACGCTGCTGGCCCGACCGCGCTTCGTGTTCGGCGTCGTCGCCCAGTTCTTCTATGTCGGAGCTCAGGTCGGGGTGTGGAGCTTCATGATCCGCTACGCCCAAGCCGAGGAGCCGGGCATGGGGGAGAAGGCCGCCGCGGGCGTCCTGATTGCCTCCCTCTGGGCGCTGTTCGCCGGCCGGTTCGTCGGCACGGCCCTGATGAGCCTGGTCGCGCCCTGGCGACTGATGGCCGGCTATGCGGCGGTCAATGTGGCGTTGGTCGCCATCGCCGTGGTCGTCGGCGGCATGACCGGCCTCTACGCCCTGGCGGCGACCAGCTTCTTCATGTCGATCATGTTTCCGACCATCTTCGCGACCGCCGTTAAGGATCTGGGTCCGCTGACCAAGACCGGCTCGTCCTTCGTAGTCATGGCCATTATCGGCGGCGCGGTGCTGACGCCGCTGATGGGCTGGATCTCGCACGTCTCGTCGATGCGGATCGCCATGGGCGTGCCGGCTGTGTGCTTCGTCGTGGTCGGGCTCTACGCCCTTTCGGCCGGCAAGGCCGCCGCCGCGCGATGATCGACGCGCACCATCATTTCTGGCGGATCGGGGCCAACGACTGCATGTGGCCGACGCCGGACTTGGTCGCGATCCATCGCAATTTCGGACCGGCGGACCTGAAGGCTGTCGGCGAGCCTCTGGGCCTGACGGGTTCGGTGCTGGTGCAGTCCCAGCCCAGCGCCCGCGACACAGACTGGCTGCTGGACCTGGCCGCCGACGAACCGCTGGTGCTGGCCGTCGTCGGCTGGACCGATCTTGCCGCGCCCGACGCCGCAACTCGGATCGCCAGACTCGCAGCTCGACCCAAGCTTCGCGGTCTGCGGCCGATGCTGCAGGATCTGGCGGAGACGTGGGTCCTCGAGCCCGCGCTGGAGCCGGCGATCCGGGCGATGCTCGCGCACGACCGCAGCTTCGACGCCTTGGTCCGGCCACGCCACCTGCCTCATCTGCTAACCTTCGCCCGCCGTTGGCCAGACCTACGGATCGTCATCGACCATGGCGGCAAGCCCGCCATGGCTGTCTGCGGCCTTGATCCGTGGCGCACCCACATCGCCGCCTTCGCCGCCCTGCCGAACGTCTTTTGCAAGCTATCGGGCCTCCTGACCGAGGCCTCGCCCGACCAGCCGCCCGAGGCCCTTGCGCCCTATGTCGCCCATCTGGTCGAGACTTTCGGACCCTCGCGCCTGATGTGGGGCAGCGACTGGCCCGTCCTCAATCTGGCCGGCGACTATGCCGGCTGGCTCGCCCTTGCCCGCCGCCTGAGCGGCCACACCCAGCCCGACGATCTGGCCGCCTTGTTCGACGAGACGGCGCGGCGATTCTATCGTCTATAGACGCCCATGGCCGAGCCCGAAGACACCGACCGCAAGTACCGCGCACCCGCTCTGGAAAAGGGCCTGGATGTGCTCGAACTCCTGGCCGCCCATCGCACTCCCCTGACCCTGTCCCAGATCTCCACTGCCCTGGACCGCTCGGTCAGCGAGCTCTTTCGCATGGTCCAGGTGCTGGAGTTTCGCGGCTATGTCGGCCCCTCCCCCACTGGCGAGGGTCTGGTTCTGACCAACAGGCTGTTCGCCCTGGGCATGACCCGGGCCCCGGCCAAGGACCTGCTGGAAGCCGCCCTGCCCCAGATGCGCAAGCTGTCTCTGGCCATCGGCCAATCGGTCCATATGGCGGTGGCCAGCGCCGATCAGATGGTGGTCGTGGCGCGCATCGAGGCGCCGGGCGATCTGGGCTTTTCCGTGCGCGTCGGCTACCGGCGGCCGGTGGTCGAGGCGACCTCCGGCCTGGTGCTCTATGCCTTCCAGCCCGACAAGGTCCGGTCAGGATGGCGCGCGCGGCTGAAGCCCGCCGCCGGGGCCGAGCTCTGGACCGACTTCGAAACCCGAGCGACCACGGCGCGGAAGGTTGGCTATGTGCGCGCCGACAGCGCGGTGGTCCGGCAGATCACCGATCTTTCCGCGCCGATCATGGGCCCGGAGGGCGTCGCCGCCGCCCTGACCGTCCCCTACGTCCAGACCCCGACCGCGATCCCGATGCCCGACACGATCGCCGCGATCCAGGCGACGGCGCGCGACATCTCCGCCGAGCTGGGCGCGGCCTAGTCGATCCGCAGTTCGAACGGCGTCGCCGGTAAGCGGTTGGAACCATAGAGATTGAGGATCGGGCTTTCGGCCCAGGCGAAGCGAACCTTGATGGGCGCCGGACCGGCGGGAAAGGCGATGGAGACCGCCGCCCCATCTGCGGTCGCATCGACGAAACGGCAGACGGCCGCCGCGTCGCACAGCTCGAAGCCCGCCGGCCGCGCCGCTCCGAACACGACCAGCGGCTGGTCGAAGGCTACGACAACCGCCGCGCCTTCGCGCCTGGCCGACACCGGCGCGGGGCCGGCGGCGCTCAGGGTTGTCTCGCCATAGGCCAGCTTGCGAGCCAGCAAGGCCAGGCGAGCGCCGACCTGCTGTTTGTTGGTCGGATGGATGTCGTAGATGTCGCCAAGATCGACGGCCGAGGCCATGCCGACCTTGGGATCAGCCGCCGCCGTGCGTCGCTGGACGTCGCGCAGGGCGGCCCAACCGGACTCGGCCGGCGCCGATCTGTAAGGGCCGAAGCTGGCCAGCTGCACCATCAGGAACGGCAGGTCCGGGCTCGCGAACTCTCGCCGCCAATCGGCGATCAGGGCCGGCATCAGCCGGGCATATTCGGCCGCCTGCGTGACATTGGCCTCGCCCTGGTACCAGGCGAAACCCCTCAGGCCATAGGGCGCGAGCGAAGCGATCATGCCGTTGTGCAGGGTGGAAAGGCCACTCGCGCCCAGCCATGGCGCATGCGGCGGCAGGCCGGTCTGGTCAAGGGTCGTCGAGACCTTGTAGCGCCAGGCCCCATCCAGCGGGACGAAGGCGCCATTGGCCAGCTTCAGGCCCTTTTGCGCTGCGGGACCCCAGGCCCCGCCACCGCCGCCGGTGTCGATCACCCGCAAGGCGATGACATTGCGCCCGGCCTTCAGAGCGCCCCGCGCCAGGGCGTAGTCGCGCGGCGCGTTCCAGCCCTGCTGCGAGCCGACCTGCCGGCCATTGACGAAAGTGGTGTCGATGTCATCGACGGGACCCAGCGACAGGGTCGCCGCCTGGGCGGCCTGCCTCGCGGTCAGGGTGATCGCGCCGCGCAGCCAGATTGTGCCGTCGAACGTCGACAGCTCCGGCGCGACTTCCCAGAAGTTCTCGGCGGACAGGCTGGCCCAGGCGCGGTCGTCGAAGTCGGGGCGTTTCCAGTCCCTGGCATGAGGCTCCACACCAGCCGCCCACCGCTCCAGCATCGCGCCCCAGCTGGCCACGCCGGCCTCGGGCGAGCGGGTATATTCCGACAGGATCCCCAGGCCGTCGTCGTAATTCCCCAAGGCGGTCAGGCCCTCGCGGCTGATCCAGTCCTGGATGATCGACCCACCCCAGGTGGCGTCGATCAGGCCCACCGGAACGCCGGTGGTTTTCTTGATATCGCGGCCCATGAAGAAGCAGGCGGACGCGAAATCGCCGGCGCTCTGCGGACTGGCGACACGCCAGACCGACTCCTTGGGCAGGGACGAGGTCGGGGCCGGGAGGCTGACACGGCCGGTCTGCAGCAGGCGGATATCGGGATCGGTCGCGCCGGCTGTCTCGTTGTCGCCGTTCATGATCCGGCGAAGCGGCATCTCCATGTTCGACTGGCCCGAGCACAGCCAGACATCGCCGATCAGCAAGTCAGAGATCGTCTGGCGCTCGCCGCCGGAGCGGACGGTCAGGGTCAAGACCTCGCCGGGCTCGCGGGCTGGAAGGGCGACGGACCAGCGGCCCTGGGTGTCGGCGACGGCCGAGATCGTTGCGCCGGAGAGCTCGACCTCGACGCCCGCGTTCGGCTGGACGAGACCCCAGACGCGGATCGGCTGGCTTCGTTGCAGGACCGCGTGGTCGCTGAACACCGGCGCCAGCAGAGACTGCGCCGAGGCGGCAGTGGCTAGGCCGGCGAAGACGGCGGCCAGGAGCAGGCGTTTCATCAGGAAATCCTAGACTTCCCTGTCATCCCGGAAGCCTCGCAGAGGCTATCCGGGACCGCAGGAAACTCGGTGCTTGCGGCGGTCCCGGCTCTTCGCGCTTCGCGCTACGGTCCGGATGACAGGGGTTCGTTCAGGGAGCCTTCGCCGGGCACACTGCGCCAGCCGGATCGGTCGTCAACTTCACGCCTTGCAGCGTGATCGTCAGCGATCCTGCCGTCGAGAGCACGAACGGCTCGGTGACCTTGGTCACATCGGTCCCCGCCGTCTGGAAGCACTTGAGCGGAACCTTCAGGCTTCGCCACTCGCCCACGGGCGCGGCGGCCAGCACCGGCGAGATGTCCAGCTTGCCCCAGCCGATCGACAGGCTGACTGGCGCCGAGGCCGCCGCGTCGACGCGGTAGTCGACTTGCAGCCCCATCTCGGCATTGGTCTGGAAGGTCAAGTCGATCGCACCGTCGCCAGCCAAGGCCGCCGTCGCCGGCGCCCCGCCCGCGAAGACGATCTGGCGACCGGCTTCCTGCACGCCGCCGGCGTCCACCGGACTGATCTGGACGGCCGTGGTCGGCGACAACTTGAAACCAAACGGCGCGGGCGTCCTGCCGGCTACGAAGTAACTTCCAACATTCAATGAGGCCGCCGTGACGCCGGACACTTCCGACAGCCGGGGCAGCCTGACCTTGTCGCGGTAGGTCAGGCCGAAACCATAGGCGAACAGCGGATCATAGATCTTGTCGCCGCGATTGAGCGAGGTCTGAGCCGCCGACTTCGGCCAGCTGAACGACAGCTTGCCGTGGAAGTCCGCGCGCGGCCTGCCGGCCTTGTCGCCCACGATCACGTCGGCGATCCCGCCACCTTCCGAGCCCGGCAGCCAGGCGCTGACGAAGGCGTCCGAGGCGTTGAGCTCCGGATTTATCCACAGGGGCCTGCCGGTCAGGAACACCGCCACCACCGGCACGCCAGCGGCCTTCAGGCGCTTGAGCAGGACCACGTCTGTCTTGTCGCCGGCCTGATATTCCAGTGTCTTCAGATCGCCCACGCCCTCGGCATAGGGCGTCTCGCCGAACACCACCACCGCCACGTCGGGCCTGGTGTCGAACCTGCCATCCACGTCGAGCGTGGCCTTGCCGCCGCCGGCCTCGACCGCGTCCTTCAGGCCCGACCAGATCGACTGGGCATTGGGGAAGTCGCTGTTCTTGTTGTCGGTGCCTTGCCATGACAGCGTCCAGCCGCCGGACTGCCGGCCGATGTCGTCGGCGCCCGAGCCGGCCACCAGCACATTGGCCGACGCCTTGATCGGCAGGACGCCGTTGTTCTTCAGCAAGACGAGCGACTTGCGCACCGCCTCGCGGGCCAGGGCGCGGTGCTCGGCATTGCCCAACACACCGTCGCGATCTTCCCACGGGCGGGCGGTCTTGAAGAGGCCCAGCTTGGCCTTCACCCGCAGGATGCGGCGCACGGCGTCGTCGATCCGGGCCTGCGAGATCTCGCCGGACTTCGCCTGGGCCAGCGTGTTGTCGAACAGGGCCTTCCAGCTGTCGGGGGCCATGTACATGTCCAGACCCGCATTGGCGGCCTGCGGGCAATTGGTCGGGATGCACCCGGCCACCTGGCCGTGGCCGTTCCAGTCGCCGATCACGAAGCCGTCGAAACCCATGGAGCCCTTCAGGACGTCGGTCAGCAGGGTCTTGTTGCCGTGCATCTTGATCCCGTTCCAGCTGTTGAACGAGGCCATCACGGTCATGGACCCGGCGTTGATCGCCGGCACATAGCCTTGGGCGTGCAGGCGGATCAGCTCTGCTTCGGACATCCGGGCGTCGCCCTGATCGACCCCCTTTTCAGTGCCGCCGTCGGCCAGGAAGTGCTTGGCGCTGGCGGCCACATGGCCCTTCTGCAGGACCTGGCCTTCGCTGACCGCGCCCTGCAGGCCCAGGATCATCTGGTCGGCATATTGGCGGACAATCTCGGGGTCCTCGGAATAGCCCTCATAGGTGCGGCCCCATCGGTCGTCGCGGGGCACGGTCAGGGTCGGCCCGAAGGCCCAGTCAAATCCTGACACCGCTGTCTCTTTGGCCGTAGCGATGCCGATGCGGCGGATGAGTTCAGCATCCCGGGTCGCGCCCAGGCCGATATTGTGTGGGAACAGGGTCGCGCCGATGACATTGCCGTTGCCGTGCACGGCGTCGATGCCGAACATCAACGGGATGTTGGTTCCGCCCTGCCGAGCTTGAGCCGCCTCGCGGAAAGCGCGGATGGTGGCCACCCACGGCTCCTTGGGCGAGCGGTCGGGCGCGCCCAGCGGCGGCGAGCTGCCGCCCGCCAGGATCGAGCCCAGCGGATAGGTCTTCAGGTCGTCGGGCTTGATGGCCGAGGTGTCGGCCTGGATCATCTGCCCGACCTTTTCCTCCAGCGTCATCGTGGCCAGCAGGCTGTCTACGAAGGCCTCGGTTTCGGGGTCGATGAGGCCGTAGCTTTTGGCCGCCGGCCATCGGGCTGCGTGGGCCGTCGCTTTGTCGGTCGGGGCGAAGACGGGCTCGGCCACGGCCACGCCCGTCAGGAGGGATGTCGCCATCAAGGCGACGCAAAAGGTCCTGGTGTTCATGCTCCCGCTTCTCTTCATTCGACGCGCCGCGCCTTGTTGATGGTACCGGTATCGCAAAGCTCGACGGCGATCCATAGACCGTCTAAATTGTGTGACAAATACGAAAATAATTTCACAGGAGGATTCGATGGGCGGCTTCAGGGGAACCCTACTGTTGGGCGCGGCGCTGACGGCGGTCGGCGGCGCTAACGCCCTGGCCGAAGAGCGGGTGCTGGCCTCGCCAGACAAAACCCTGTCGATCACCCTCTCGGACACCGGCGGGCAGGCCCGCTACGCGGTGGCCTACAAGGGCAAGGCCCTGATCGCGCCGTCGGCCCTGGGCCTTCTGCTCGACAAGGGCGGCGCTCTGTCGAACGGCCTCAGCATCGCCGCATCGAGCACGGCGAACGTCGATCAGACCTATGAACTGGTGGTCGGCAAGACCCGGCTGGTCCGCGACCACTACAACGAATTGACCGTCGACTTGGCCGAAGCCGGCCCCACCGGGCGCAAGCTGCGGGTGATTGCCCGCGCTTATGACGACGGCGTCGCGTTTCGCTATGTGCTGCCCGACCAGCCCGGTCTTGCCGGCGTGGCGATCCGCAACGAGGAAACCCGCTTCGACTTCGCCGCCGACGACCGCTGCTGGGCGCTGAACCTCGGCAAGTTCGGAACCTCGCACGAGGGGGAGTATGACCCGGTTCAGGCGTCGAGCTTCCGCGAGCACAATCTGTTCGAACTGCCGGTGGTCTGCCAGACGCCGCACGGCGCGACCTTTGCTCTCGCCGAGGCGGACCTGAAGAATTATGCCGGCCTCTATCTGACCGGACAGGGTGGTGGCGGCCTGGGGCTGAAGGCCAAGCTGTCGCCGCGCCTGGAGGACGGCTCGGTGGCGGTCCACACGCGGATCGGGACCGACACGGTGTCGTCCTGGCGCGTGGTCATGGTCGGCGATGCTCCCGGCGATCTGGTCTCGTCCAACCTGATCACCAGCCTCAATCCGCCAACCGCCCTGACCGACACCAGCTGGATAAAGCCGGGCAAGGCCGCTTGGGACTGGTGGAACGGCTCGGTCGTGGCGGGGGTCGACAAGCCCGGCATGGATACGGCCACGATGAAGGGCTTCATCGACTTCGCCGCCGCCAACAAGCTGGAATATATGCTGATCGATGACGGCTGGTATGTCGGCTCCGGCCAGGCGCCCAAGGTGCTGCCAGGCACGGACGTCACCCGGCCCATCCCGCAGATCGACATGCCCGGGCTCATCGCCTACGCCGCCGAACGCGGCGTCGGGACCATGATCTGGGTCCACTGGAAGGCGCTGGACGACCAGATGGACGAGGCCCTGGCCACCTACGAAAAGTGGGGCGTGAAGGGCATCAAGGTCGACTTCATGGACCGCGACGACCAGCCGATGGTCGACTACTACCACCGCCTGCTGACCAAGACCGGCCAGCACCGCCTGATGCTCGACCTGCACGGCGCCTATCGGCCCACGGGGCTCGTTCGCACCTATCCGCACTATGTCACCCAGGAGGGCGTGCTGGGGGCCGAGTACAACAAGTGGAGCGGCCGGATCACCGCCACCCACAATGTCACCCTGCCCTTCACCCGCATGCTGCTGGGGCCGATGGACTACACCCCCGGCGGCTTTCGCAACGTGACGCGCGAGGCCTTCAAGGACCGGTTCATCCTGCCGGTGGTGAAGACCACCCGAGGCCAGGCCCTGGCCATGTACGTCGTCTATGACAGCCCGCTGTCGATGGTTTCGGACAGCCCCATGACCTATGCCGCCTCGCCCGCAGGCCTGGACTTCGTGAGCGCCACACCAACCAGTTGGGACGAGACGCGGGTGCTGTCGGGACAGATCGGCCAGTCCATCGTCATGGCCCGCCGCAAGGGTCGCGAATGGTGGGTCGGGAGCATGACCAACGAGGACGGCCGCAAGGTCAAGGTCCCGCTCGACTTCCTCGGCGCCGACGCCTTCAGCGCCGATATCCGGGAGGACGGCGCAGCGCCGACTGAGCTGAAATCGACCGCTCGCGTGGTTTCGGCCAGCAACATCCTGACCTTGAAACTTGCGCCCAGCGGCGGTGGGGTCATTCGCCTGAGCCCGGTAAACTAGGAGACCGACCATGGCATTCACGCGTCGTAGCGCCTTGGGCGGCGTCATGAGCGCCGCCGCCAGCCTGGCCGCCACGCCGGCTCTGGCGGCGGCCAAGGGTCCCTTCCGCGGCAGTTGGGACTCCTTGGCCGGCGGCTATCAGACCCCCGACTGGTTCCGGGACGCCAAGCTCGGCATCTGGTCGCACTGGGGGCCGCAATGCGTTCCCGAGTTCGGCGACTGGTACGGCCGGCAGATGTATCAGCAGGGCAATTACGTCTACGAGCACCACCTCAAGACCTTTGGCCATCCCACCGACTTCGGCTTCATGGAGTTCATCCCGCGCTGGAAAGCAGAGCGCTGGGATCCCGACGCCCTGATGAAGACGTTCGTGAAGGCCGGCGCCCGCTACTTCATGTCGATGGCCAATCATCACGACAATCTCGACATGTTCGACAGTCGGCATCACGCCTGGAACACCACGCGTGTCGGCCCGAGGCGCGACATCGTTGGAACCTGGGAACGGGTCGCCCGCGAGCACGGCCTGAAGTTCGGGGTCTCGAACCATGGCGCCCATGCCTGGCACTGGTGGCAGACGGCCTATGGCTATGACGCGGAAGGACCCCGCAAGGGCCAGCGCTACGACGCCTTCCGCCTGAGCAAGAAGGATGGTCGGGGCAAGTGGTGGCAGGGGTTGGATCCGCAGGACCTTTACACCGGCGGAAACATGGTCATTCCCGACGGCGTCGGCACCATCGCCGCCGCCAATGCCTGGCATGACAAGCACGATGGAGAATGGATCGAGGCCGCGCCGGCCGGCAACCCGGCCTTCACCCGCAACTGGCTGGACCGGCAGAACGACCTCGTCGACCGCTATCGGCCCGACATCGTCTATTTCGACAATTATGGCCTGCCGCTGGGCCAGGCGGGGCTGGACGCGACCGCGCACTACTACAACCGCGCGGTTCGGTGGCATGGCGGAACGAGCGTCGTGGTCACCGGCAAGAAGCTGTCGCCCCTGCAGAGGCAGGCCATCGTCGAGGACGTCGAGCGCGGCTTCTCAGACCGGCTGCGCGACGAGCCCTGGCAGACCGACACCTGCATCGGCAGCTGGCACTACGACCGGCCGCTCTATGACCGCGACGGCTACAAGTCGGGCCGCGACGTGATCCAGCGGCTCATCGATGTGGTCAGCAAGAACGGCTGCCTGTTGCTGTCGATCCCCCAGCGCGGCGACGGCTCTATCGACGACAAGGAGGAAAAGGTCCTGGCCGACATGGCCGGCTGGATCGCTGTCAACGGCGAGGCGATCTATGCCTCGCGGCCGTGGCGAGTGTTCGGAGAAGGCCCGACCAAGCTTGTCGAGGGCATGCAGAACGAGGGCGCGGCCAAACCGTTCGAGGCCGCCGACATCCGCTTCACGACCAAGGCTGGCGCGCTCTACGCTTTGCCGATGGCGTGGCCAACAGGCCCGCTGCGGATCGAGAGCCTGGCGAGCGGCGGCCCGACCGGCGCCAGCGAGATTCAACGGGTGGAACTGCTGGGCGGCGGCGATCCCCTGCCCTTCAGGCGCGGTCCGGACGGCCTGAGCGTGGACCTGACGGAACGGCGGCCGGCCTTTACGCCGGTGCTGAAGATCAGCGGACCAGGCCTGGTCTGAGGCGCAAAAAAGGGGCGGACACGAGGTCCGCCCCATCAGATGCAGCTGTTCGTGCGAACGGACCTCTACACGGTCCGCCCGTCCAGCCGTCGTCTTATCGGAAAAGGCCCAAAATCGCCGCGCTCGAGGAGTTGGCGATCGACAGCGCTTGAATGCCCAGTTGCTGCTTGGTCTGCAGCGATTGCAGGCGAGCGCTTTCCTTGGCGAGGTCCGCATCGACCAGATTGCCCACGCCGGCGTCCAGGGCGTCTTGCAGCTTGCCGACGAAGGTCAGGTGGGTGTCCAGGCCCGTCGAACTGGTGCCCAGCGAGGCCAGCTTGTTGGTCGCCGTTTCCAGGGCCGTGCTGATCGAGGCGATCATGGTCTTGGCCGCAGTGGCGTTGGCGAAGGTCGAGGTGATCGACAGGCCGATACCGGCCAGCGACAGGGTCTTGGCGCTGACGGTAAAGCCCGAGCCGTCGGTATTGGCCAGGAAGGTCATCTGGGTGGTCGTCCCATCGGCGATGCTGACGCCGTTGAACTTGGCGTTGGTGGCGGCCTTGGTCACCTGATCGCGCAGGCTTTCGAAATCGGCCTTCAGGGCGTTGAAGCTGGAGGTGTTCAGCGAGGTGTCGGAAGCGGCCAGCGCCTTTTCCTTCATCTTGCCCAGCAGGTCAGTGATGGTGTCGCCAGCGGCCAGGGCCACATCGATGGTCGACTGGCCGCGTTGCAGCGAGTCCTTCACCGCGTTCATCGAAGAGGCGGTCGCCGACTGGTTCTTGGCGGTCGCCCAGATGGCGCCATTGTCCTTGGCGCTGCCGATCTTCTTTCCGGTGCTGATGCGCTGCTGAACGGTGGCCAGTTCTGAACTGGTGCTGTTCAGATTCTGCAACGCGATAAGCGCCCCTGCGTTCGTATTGATGCTATTCAACGCCATGACGAAACACTCCTATTCAGAGGTTCCCGACGTCATTTTGACGGTCGGAGGGCATTTTGCCCATCACAACTATATAACGGTGATATTTCAAAACAGTTGACCGGACATTATCACATAGATAACGACTCAATGTTGCGTTAACTTTATAAAAGTTGTTGCTAATTTGTATTTAATGAAATGTGTTTGTTTGAATAATGAAAATTATTTTCCAATCAACTCGGACGAGTTATATTACAGTTGCCTGATCCACACGAATAGAAACTCTACCCGGCCAACACTCAAAGAAAAAGGGGCGAGCCCGAAGGCCCGCCCCTATGCCGATCTGACGATCGACGAAAGTCAGTCTTAGCGGAACAGGCTCAGGATCGACGAGCTCGACTGGTTGGCGATAGACAACGCCTGGATGCCCAGCTGTTGCTTGGTTTGCAGCGACTGCAGCTTGGCGCTTTCCTTGGCCAGGTCGGCGTCAACCAGATTGCCCACGCCGGCGTCGAGGGCGTCTTGCAGCTTGCCGACGAAGGTCAGGTGGGTGTCCAGGCCGGTCGAGCTGGTGCCCAGCGAAGCCAGCTTGTTGGTCGCGGTGCCCAGAGCCGTGGTCACCGTGGCGATCATCGTCTTGGCGGTTGCGGCGTTAGTGAAGGTGGACGTCGCCGACAGGCCCAGGCCGGCCAGCGACAGGGTCTTGGCCGTCACCGTGAAGCCCGAGCCGTCCTGGTTGGCCAGGAAGGTCAGCTTGGTGGTCGAGCCATCGGCGATGCTGACGCCATTGAACTTGGCGTTCGTCGCGGCCTTGGTCACCTGATCGCGCAGGGATTCAAAGTCGGCCTTCAGCGCGTTGAAGCTGGAGGTGTTCAGCGAGGTGTCGGACGCGGCAAGGGTCTTTTCCTTCATCTTGCCGAGCAGGTCGGTGATCGTATCGCCAGCGGCCAAGGCCACGTCGATGGTCGATTGGCCGCGCTGCAGCGAGTCCTTCACCGAGTTCATCGAGGAAGCCATCGATGACTGGTTCTTGGCGGTCGCCCAGATGGCGCCATTGTCCTTGGCGCTGCCCACCTTCTTGCCGGTGTTGATGCGTTGTTGGACAGTCGCGAGCTCCGAGTTGGTGGAGTTCAGGTTTTGCAGAGCGATCAGAGCGCCCTGGTTCGTGTTGATGCTGTTCAGCGCCATTACGAAAATTCCTTCTAGGAGGTCTCCGGCGTCGTTTTGACTACCGGTGGGCTTCTTGCCCATCAGTAGTATCCAGCAACAGTCTTTCCATTTTATTTAAGACATAGCGTCGCATGCTTAATACATGTCAGTTATTCATTAATCCTAACGAGGGGCTAATCTGTCCCTGAGCGGTACTTATGAGTCTAGCTAGACTCATAAATTAGCCAGACAGGCCGGGGAGTCTTGGAGAGACGTTAAAACTGGATTCACCAGAATCGCCATCTCAACGCGGGGCGCGACAGTGCTCGGATATGAACGCCGCATGGGTCGGGAGTCTTTCGACCGCCTTGGCGATGTGATCGCGCATGCCGGCCAGGCGCCGCGCGACGTCGGCGGGATCGCGGACGTCAGCCATCGGTTCGTAGCCTTGAGGCGTTACGCCCTGCCCCAGTAGCACGGCCACCCAACTGGCTTCGGCGAACAGCTCGTCGTCGTAGCGAACCACCTTCCCACGCGTGCGGAAGAGGTCGAGCTTGCGGTGCAAGGTGTCGGGAACCGCCATCGCTCGGCAGGCCTCCCACAGCGGGCCGGAGCGGCCGTTGATGTAGTAGTGCAGGATGATGAAGTCGCGGATGTGCTCCATCTCAAGAATGGACAGCCGGTTATATTCGTCGCGAGCGACGGGATCGTCTGCGCCCAGCGGCAATAGAGACAGCAGCCGGATGATCGCGGTCTGGATCAGGTGGATGCTGGTCGATTCCAGCGGCTCCAGGAAACCGCTGGCCAGGCCCAAGGCCACGACATTGCGGTTCCAGAGCTTCTTGCGACGCCCCGTGGTGAACCTCAGGAAGCGCGGATCGGCCTGGGGCGCGCCGTCCAGATTGGCCATCAGGGTCGCGGCGGCGTCCCCGTCGCTGATGTGCCGGCTGGAATAGACATAGCCGTTGCCGATCCGGTGCTGCAGCGGGATGCGCCATTGCCAGCCGGCCTCTCGGGCCGTCGACCGCGTATAGGGCGTGAAATCGCCGCCGTTCTCGCAGGGAACCGCCACGGCCCGGTCGCACGGCAGCCAGTGGGTCCAGTCGTCATAGCCGGTCTTTAGCGCGCCCTCGATCAAGAGGCCCCGAAAGCCCGAGCAGTCGATGAAGAGATCGCCCTCGATCGTTTCGCCGTTCTCCAGCCTCACGCCGGTGACGTCGCCGCTCGCACCGTTTTGCTGAACCGAGGCGATCTTTCCCTCGATCCGCGTCACGCCTTGTGCCTCGGCCCGGCCTCGCAGGAAGCGCGCATAGAGCCCCGCGTCGAAATGGAAGGCGTAGGAGAAGGTCGAGAACACCGAGCGTGGATCATCGTCGCCCCGGCTGAACCGCCCCGTCCGCGCGGCGACGGCGGCCACGCTATAGTCGTCCAGCGCCGCCGTCTCGCCGCGCGCCCTCTGGCTTAGCCAGTGCTGGTGGAACGACACGCCGTCGATGCTGGCCCCATAGGCGCCGAACGGGTGCAGGTAGCGCTGGCCCTCGCCCGACCAGCCGTCGAACTGGATGCCCAGCTTGAAACTGCCTTGGCAGGCTTTCAGGAACTCGTTCTCGTCTATGCCCAGCAGGTGATTGAACAGACGGATCGGCGGCACGGTCGCCTCGCCCACCCCGACCGTGCCGATCTCCTCGGACTCGATCAGCGTGATAGGGCCGTACGAGCCCTTGAGCAGCCGCGACAGAGCGGCGGCGGCCATCCAGCCGGCTGTTCCTCCGCCGACGATCACGACCCGACGCGGCGCGCGCTGATCCATCCGATTACCCCCTTAAGCCACGCCCCATGAGGGCGCAGCTCGCGCGGCGGAGCAAGAAGACCAATCGGTTATTTTGGGCCCGTCTCCGCGGCGTAGATCGCAGTCGCCGCCGGAGCGGTCGAGGAGACCCAGCCGCGATACATGCCTGAGCTGTTCATCGGAAAGGCGGGCTTGCCCTTGCCGTCCATGGCGATCAGGCCGCCATCGCCGCCCAGGTCGCCGATCGCCTTGATGGTGGCGTCGCCGGCTGCCTTGACGTCCTCGCCCTTCCACTGGATGCGGGCGCACAGCTGGTAGGCGGCGTTGGCGCGGATAAAATATTCGCCCGAGCCGGTGGCCGAGACCGCGCAGACCCCGTCCTGCGCGTAGGTGCCAGAGCCGATGATCGGGCTGTCGCCGATGCGGCCCCACTTCTTGCCGGTCATGCCGCCCGTCGACGTGGCGGCGGCCAGGTGGCCCTTGCTGTCCAGGGCCACGGCGCCGACCGTGCCGTAGAGGTGGGTCGGATCGATGGCCGCCTTCTGCTTGGCGCGCCAGGCCTCAAGCTGCTTCCAGCGGAACTCGGTCCAGTAATAGGCAGGCTCGACCTGCTCCAGCCCCTGCTCCTTGGAGAACTGGTCGGCGCCCTCGCGGGCCAGCATCACGTGCGGCGACTTCTCCATGACCGCGCGGGCCAGGGTGATCGGGTTCTTCGTGCGGGTGACGCCGGCCACGGCGCCGGCCTTCATGGTCGCGCCATCCATGATCGAGGCATCCAGCTCGTTCTTGCCCTCGGCGGTGAACACCGCGCCCTTGCCGGCATTGAACAGCGGATTGTCTTCCAGCACCCGCACGGTCGCCTCGACCGCATCAAGGCTGGAGCCGCCGGCCTTCAGGACCTTGGAGCCGACCTCAAGGGCAGCGGCCAGGCCGGCGCGGAAGTCCGCCTCCTTCTCGGGCGACAGGTCGCCGCGCTCAATGACCCCGGCCCCGCCATGGATGGCCAGGGACCAGGTTTGGGCGGCCCCCTCAGGTGCGGCATGAGCAGGCGCGGCCAGCAAGGCTGCGACGGCGGTCGTGGCGAGGATCAGGGACTTCATGCGGCGACTCCGGAAAGCGAGGTCGCCAGTTCTGGACAGCGCGGGCGGCAAAGCAAGAGCCTCGCCGCCCGCCCTCGCCTACTTCCTGCGCGTCACCACCACCGGCTGGCCGGCATAGTCGACGCTTGCATCGACCGTTTCGAAGTCGGTCGGCTTGGCGCCTCCGCCGATGAAGCGGACCTTGATCGCCCGCTTGTCCAGCATGCCCTTGAAGTTCCCCGACCGCGCGCCGACGGTCAGGCGACCGCTGACGTCGTCATAGGAGATCGGGATGCGGCTATAGGCGCCGCGCTCGTAGCCGTTGCTGAGGCCGTCGTCCTCATAGAGCTCGAACTTGCCGTCCTTGCCGGTGTAGATCACCAGGGTAATCGGGGCGTCCGGCTTCTCGCCGACATATTGCTGGACCACCGTGGTCGGCACGATCGAGCCGGCCTTCACGAACAGCGGCATGCGCGACAGGGGCGCGGCGGCCTTGATGGTCTGGCCGCCGGCGTGGCGCTGGCCGGTCTCGAAGTCATACCAGGTCGCGCCGGCCGGCAGATAGACGTCGCGCGAACGGGCCTTGAAGCTGGTCACCGGGGCGACCAGGAACTCGTGGCCGAACAGGTACTGGTCGTCGATATTCCGCACCTTCAGGTCGCTCGGGAAATCCATGACCAGGCCGCGCATCAGGCTGCCATCGCGGTGATAGGTCTCGGCCGCCAGGGTGTAGATATAGGGCATCAGCCGGTAGCGAAGCTCGTCGTACCAGGCCAGCGACTGATAAACCTCCGTGCCCTCGTCGGCGAGGTTGTAGATCTCGCGGAACGGGGCCTCGCCGTGGCTGCGGAACAGCGGGCTGAAGGCGCCGAACTGGAACCAGCGCAAGTTCAGCTCCTGCCATTCGGGCCAGTGGGCGGGGTCCTTGTTGGTATAACGGGCCTCCACCGAGAAGCCGCCGATGTCGGTGGTCCAGTTGGGAATGCCCGACATCGACAGGTTTACGCCCGCCGAGATCTGGTCGCGGAAGTCGTCCCAGCGCGCCACCACGTCGCCGCTCCACACCGCCGAGGCGTGACGCTGCAGCCCGCCGAAACCCGAGCGGGTCAGGATGAACGGCCGCACGTCGGGGTTCAGGGCGCGCTCGCCGTCATAGACACCCTGGGTGTGAACCAGCGAATAGCTGTTGAAGTATTCGGCGCCGGGGCCAAGCGCCGTCGGGCTCATGCGCAGGGTGCGCTCGGCCACGTCGAGGTTGGAGTGCATGTCCGGCTCGGAGGCGTCCATCCACCAGGCGTCGACGCCCAGGCCCTTCAGGTTGTCCTTCACCTGACGCCAGTAGATGGCGCGGGCCTCCGCCGGATAGGGGTCGTAGAACGAGTTCTTGTAGCCCGGCCCCACCCAGTCTATCGCCCCCTGCTCGACATTGCGGCGATACATGAAGCCCTTGGCGTCCAGCTCCTTGTAGTTATCCGTGGTCGGATAGAACTTCGGCCAGATCGAGATCATGAAGTGGGCGTTCAGGCCGTGGATCTCGTCGACCATGGCCTTGGGATCGGGGAAGCGCGTCTCGTCGAACCTGTGGGTGCCCCACTCGGGGTCTTTCCAGTAGCGCCAGTCCATCACGATGTTATCGAGCGGCAGCTTGCGCTTGCGGTACTCCTTGACCACCCCGACGATCTGCTCGGCGGTCTCGTAGCGCTGGCGGCTCTGCCAGAAGCCATAGGCCCAGCGCGGCATCATCACCGAGGCGCCGGTCAGGTCGCGGTAGCCCGAGATCACTTGGTCCAGATCGTCGCCGCCGACGAAATAGTAGTCGATCGCCTTGCCGACCTCTGATGTCAGGTAGAGCGAATGCCGGTCGGACTTGGCCATCGGATCGTTGTGCAGCAGGCCGATATAGCCGCCGTCCGGGTTCCACTCGACGCGGACCTTGTGTTTCTTGCCCGGCGTCAGGGCGGCGCTGAAGTTGTGGTACCAGGGGTTCCAGTTCTGCCGCCAGCGGTCGATGACCAGCTTGCCGTCGACGAACACCTTGGCGTAGTCGCTGGAATAGAGCTGGAAGGTGTGGGCGCCGGCCTTGTCGGTCTGGATCTGGCCCTCCCAGACGACCTTCTGGTCCTTCATCGGGGCCTTGGTCGCCGGATCGACGGCCTCCGCAGGCCAGTTGGGCAGGTCCTTCAGGAAGCGGTAGTCGATGTCCTTCTCGACCCGGCTGACCTTCAGCTTGCCGCCGACATAGTAGCTGGCCGTGAAGCCGCCGGGCTTGCCGTCGGCGTCAAAGATCTTCAGGTCGCGCGAGGCCACATCATAGGGAACCGGATTACCGAACCGGGTAATCGCGTTGTTGTCCCACAGCAGGCCATAACCCTTGCTGGACAGCAGCATCGGCACCGCGACGGCGCGATTATACTGAAGCAGCTGAACGTCCTGGCCGTTGTAGTTCATCTGGCCGTTCTGGTGCTGGCCCAAGCCGTAGAAGGCCTCGTCCGTACCGGGATTGAACTGCTGGCGAACCTCGTAGAAGTCCTGGCCCTCGACCTTGACCGGCAGGAAGGCGCCGCGGTCGCGCTCGCTGAGCACCAACTCGCCGGCGGCGTCGCGGAAGTCGACCGTGCCGTCCTTCAGCGAGATCGTGGCCGAGGCCTTGGCGGCCTTCAGCACGACGTTGTCGCCTGACTGGACGACCGTGAAGCCACTGGTCGCCGGCTTGGCAACGACCATCAGGCTGGGCGGCGTCGCCAAGCTGTCGGTCGGCGTGGCCGTGACGTGGATGATGCGGTCGCTCATCACCTGCAGCCGCACCTTCCTGGCCGGCCCCGAGGCGGGGCTGACAATCACGCCGTCGGCGGTTTTCTCGAACCCCGCCTCCAGCGCGTGGACCGAGGTCGAGGCGGTCAGGACCAGAGCAAAGGCCAGGCCTGTCGTCGAGAATGAGAATGGGCGCATCACTGGGGTCTCCCGGTACTTGGGCTTGTTCTTGTGTCTTGTTCAGTAGGTGGCCAGCTTGACCCGCAGGACCTGCGAGCCGCCGGTGAAGTTCAGGCCGTAGTCGATCTGGTCGCCGTTCCAGAGGCGGTCGAAGACCCACTGGCCATTGTAAAAATGGCCTTCCTCGACCCGGGCCAACAGGTGCGGCTTGCCGTCCTTCTTGGCGCGGCCGAACTCGACGCGGGCGTTGCGGCCGGTTACCAGGAATTCATTGGGCGCCAACTGGGCGATCACTGCGCCGCCATTCGGACCTGAAGGGTCGGCGGGACGGTCCTTGATGAAGGTCCAATCGGAGCCGCCGAACTGCCACTTGCCGTAGCGCAGGGTGACGGACCAGTCGCCCATCACCGTCGATTGCGCGGCGCGGTCGTCGGGCTCGGAGCCGCCCCAGACGGGCTTTTCGAATGACAGCCTGGCCCACTCACGCTGCATCGGCGCGAACAGGCGATAGTTGGCGGCGAACGCCTCGACCGTGGCGGCGTCCAGCTTGGCCGCGCCCAGCGGGAAGTTGGCGTAGCCAGTGAAATCCATGCCGAATGGGGAAAATCCGATGCCCTGCCGGCCCAGGGTGTCGAACAGATAGCGGGCATAGGGAATGGCGTTGCCGGTCTCAGCCACGAACAGTGCGTTGTCGGGCCGGGCATAATGCTTGTTGACCGCGAAGTACTTCTCCGACTCCGGCATGTAGATGTCGGGCGCGATCAGATCGATCGAGGGCGCGCCGGCCTTCCAGACGTCGATGACATTGTGGGTCGGACCGCCGGACGAATAGGTGACCGGGTCCTGATCCTTCAGGGGATCGCGAAGGGCGGCGTTGACGTACATCGGCAAGGGCTTGATGGCCTTGCCGGCCACGGTCACCTGATCGACGAAGCGGGCGATCCACCAGGCGTGGAAATACTCGTCGGCGTCCTTGCCGAAGGCCTGGCTCCAGGTTCCGGGCTTGGCCTTCATCGCCTTGACCAGGGCGGCGGGCGCGGGGCCGCCGAAGACTTTCTGGGCGGCCGGCGAATAGTCGCGAACGCTGCCGTAGGTGCCGGTCTCGTTCTCGACCTGGACCATGATCACCGTGTTGTCGGTATCTTTGGCCTTCAGGTGGGTCATCAGGGCCACGAAGGCCTTGCGGTCGGCGTCTAGCGTCGACTGGGCCAGCGGCGACATCGAATAGGAGCGCTGGCCGTCCTTCTTGTGCAGGCGGGGAAAGCGCTTGTCGTCCA
This sequence comes from Caulobacter sp. DWR1-3-2b1, assembly GCF_049895765.1. NCBI lineage: Bacteria > Pseudomonadati > Pseudomonadota > Alphaproteobacteria > Caulobacterales > Caulobacteraceae > Caulobacter > Caulobacter sp. DWR1-3-2b1. The sequence continues at coordinate 73,066 of NZ_JAFCSZ010000011.1, read as the reverse complement.
GCTTGACCCACTCTGGCGCGTAGGATGGCGAGGAGTTCTTCCAGGTGCCGAACCACAGCAGGACGAGGCGCACCTTGTTGTCGCGGGCCTGTTTCAGCAGCAGGTCCAGATAGCTGAAGTCGAACCTGCCCTCGGCCGGCTCGATCTGCTCCCAGGCGATGGGGACCTGCAGCGTATTGGCGTGCAGTTGAGCGACGGCAGGCCACACCTTGTCCATCTGCGAGGGCCAGGCGCTGGAGTTGTTGACCTGGGCGCCCAGCATCAGGAACGGCGCTCCGTCGACCAGCAGGGCGTGACGGCCGTCTTTCTCGACGAGCCGCGGCAGGTCGGCCGAATGGGCGGCGCCGGCCAGAGCGGTCGCGGCCAGCAGGCTGAGGCCGCAGACAGCGGAGCGAAGGGCAGTGAACCCGGTCATCGTCTCTTCCCTTGCCGGTCGATCCGCGTGCCGTTCGTCGAAACGACGGTTCGGATCTTGTTACCGCTATCAATATTTGTCGGATAATTTGCTCGACCTGGGCCGAAAGCAATCGTCCTGAAAGATGGAAAAATCCGCGCATCGCCGCAGGAGACGATGCGCGGTGAGAATACCGCGCGGTTTCGGGGAGAGTGATCCCGCACGAGACGCGTGGAGGTCCAGCAGATCCCCGCGCGCGGCCGACGGACAAGGCAGGGTCCGCCGGCGCCACACCGGGAAACTATAGTCATACAATTGGCGCCGACAAGCAAAATGATAGCGCTATCAATCGTCGCTTGGCGCGCTGAAGGCCGGGTCACGACGCCGGCTCCAGCGACGGCGCCCTGCAGTAGCGGGCGATGAATTCCGAATGGCGAGGCGTAGCTTCCACGGCTTGGCTCACCGCCTCGCGGCGCTTGCGCATGCCCTCCGTCAGCTCGGTCATCGGGATCAGGTCGGCCCGCGGGTCGTGGGCGGCGGGAACGATCCCCTGCCCCAGATAGACCGACAGCCAGCTGGGCTCCATGAACGAGGTGTCCGCGCCCAGCGTCACCTTGCCGGTTTGGCGGAAATGCTCGATCTGGGCCGCCAGGGTGTCGGGCAACTCGACCGACCGGCAGTACCGCCAGAACTCGGAATCGTCGCGCTGGCTGGTGTGGTAGTGCAGCACCAGGAAGTCGCGGATGTACTCCACCTCGTTGGCGCTCAGGCGATTGAAGGTGTCGGCCAGAGCGGGGTCGAAATCGCGGTCGGGGAAATATTCCAGCAGCCGCCCGACGCCGTTTTGGATCAGGTGGATGCTGGTGCTTTCCAGCGGTTCGAGAAAGCCCGAGGACAGGCCGATGGCCACGCAGTTCCTGTTCCAGACCTTGCGACGACGGCCGGTGACGAAACGCAGCGCGTTCAGGCCCGCCTGGGCCTTGCCGCTGATATTGGCCAGCAGGGTCCGCGCCGCCTCGTCCTCGTCGATGAAGCTGTCGCAGAACACGTAGCCATTGCCGGTGCGATGCTGCAGCGGGATCTTCCACTGCCAGCCGGCCGCGCGGGCGGTGGCCGTGGTATAGGGCTCCAGCGCCCCGTCGCTGTCGCACGGTACGGCCAGGGCGCGATTGGCCGGCAGCCAACGCGACCAATCCTCGTAGCCGGTTTTCAGCGCGCCCTCGATGAGCAGGCCCCGAAAGCCCGAGCAATCGATGAAGAGATCGCCGTCTACGACCTTGCCGCCTTCCAGCCGCACCGACTGGATGAAGCCGTCCTCGGGCCTCAGGACCACCTCGACGACCTTGCCCTCGGTGCGACCCACCCCGCGCTTTTCCGCGTAGGCGCGCAGGAACCTGGCATAGAGGCCGGCGTCGAACTGGAAGGCGTAGGAAAAGGTCGAATAGATCGAGCGCGGATCGGGAACAGGCGGCCGAAACCGGTCGCCCAGCGCCATCCGCGCGCCGAGGCAATAGGCCTCGTGGCTGGTCGGATCGCCCGCCAACCGCAGCTTGCGCCAGTGATGGTGTGGCGACACCCCGTCGATGGCCGGGCCGTAGTCGCCAAAGGCGTGGAAGTAGCGGGAGCCTAGGGCGCGCCAGTCCTTGAACTCGATGCCCAGCTTGAAGGTGGCCTGGGTGGCCTTGATGAACTCGATCTCGTCGATGCCCAGCACGGCGTTGAACTGGCGGATCGGCGGAATGGTCGCCTCGCCCACCCCGACCGTGGCAATCTGGTCGCTCTCGATCAGCTCGATCTCGATGGGGCGGCTTTCGAAGAAGCGCGAGATGCCCGCGGCCGCGATCCAGCCAGCCGTGCCGCCGCCGACGATGACGATCTTGCGGATGCGGTTGTCGGTCATTCGGGCTCCCGCAACGACAGGCCCGCACCCCGGAACCGAGGCGCGGGCTCTCCGGATGAACGCTCCGACCCTAGAAGGTCAAACGCAGTTGAGCATTGTAGCGGCGTCCGGTGACGAACCAGGCGCGCCCTTTCATGCCGATGCCCTGCTGCATCAGCTGCTTGTATTGGGAATCGGTGAGGTTTTGCGCCTCGACGCCCAGGCTGACCTGCTCGTTGAACTTGTAGAAGAACGAGGCGTCCATCTGTCCGTAGTCGTCCGCCCAGGTAGGCAGGGCCCAGTTCTGGTCGTAGTTGCCGGTGGTCTTGTTGAGGCCGTTGCTGCCGCGCGTGCCGTTGACGTTCACCGCCTGCAGGTACTTCGAGCGCCAGTTATAGGCGACCCGGGCCGAGATCGGGCCTTTCTCGTACATCAGGGCGATGTTGTAGGTGTGCTCGGACAGGTTGGTCAGCGGCAGCTCGCCATAGGTCGAGCCGTCGGTGTCGATGCCCAGCTGGTTCAAGGCCAGAGTTGCCTGCTGGCCCGTCGTGACATTGGACGGCAGCTTGTAGAGCGTCTGGCTGCTGTCGACATAGGTGTAGTTGGCCTGGACGCCGAAGCCCGAAAGCGGGCCGGGCAGGAAGTCGAAGAACTGGCTGTAGGCCACCTCGAGGCCATCGGCCCTGCCCTCGGCGCCATTGACCGGCGCCGTGGTCGAGAACTGGTAGATCGTCCCGTTCGTCGCCGCGTAGGGCACGTTGTAGAGCGTATTGGTGACCACATCGGACAGCTTCTTGTGGAACACCGCCGCCGTCAGCGAGCCTGTCGGCGCGAAGTACCATTCCAGCGTGGCGTCGAACTGGTCGGACCTGGTCGGCTCCAGGAACGGATTGCCGCTGCCGGTGCCGGTCAGGTCGGCGCGCGCCGATGAACCGGTGCCCGAAATCCCGATGTCCAGCGTCGTATAGGCCTGAAGCTGACTGAAGTCCGGTCGAGCCAGGGCGCGGGCTGCGGCGAAGCGGGCCTGCAGGTTGTCGCGCAGTTTCACCCGGAGGTTCAGGCTGGGCAGGACGTTGGTGTAGTCGTTCGAATAGGTCCCCTGCTGGGAGGTCCGGACGAAATTGGGGATCAGGCCGGCCGGGATCGAGGGGTCCAGGGTGGGCGTCTGGGCGCCGACGAATGAGCCGGTGGCCTCGGCGCGCGTCTTGACCACCCGAACGCCGATCGTGCCATCGATGGGATAGGTCAGGTCGTCCCAACCAAACCGGGCCTGGGCGTAACCGGCATAGGTGTTTTCGCCCTGCAGGTTGATCGCGCCAGCGCCGTAGCTGGCGGGAGCGAAGGTCCACCCCTTGTCGCCAAAGCTGTTGTCGGCGCGGAAGCTGTGCAGCTTGGCGTAGCTGGCGGGCCAGCCATTGGCCAGGTCCAGGCCCGGGAACACCACGGGTGAAGGCAGGTCGGCCTGGCCGTTGAAGAAGTTGGGGAAGGAGTGGAGCGTGTTGCTGGCCTTGTAATCGCTCAGATAGGCCAGATCGGGCATGTACCAGCCCAGCATCCAGGTCTGGCTGAGGGCCTGCCAGTTATAGGGCGTGTTCTTGTTCTCGGCGTCGCGATCCGTGAAGCGGGCGCCAAAGCGCAGCGACTTGACCACGCCGCCTTCGTCAAATGCATAGTCCACATCGCCGCGCCAAGCCCACTCGTGACCGACGCTCTGGTCGAAGTGGTCCATCGTGAACGCCCAGTAGTAGTTGCTGGGGTTGGACATATAGGTTTTATCGACGCCGATCTTCGGCAACTTGCCGGTCAGGTCGATGGTCTCGCTGGGGATCAGCAGGCCGGTTGCGACGGTCGAGTCAAAGCCCACCGTGGTGCTGCGTACGTACTGCAGGTCGGTTTTGATCGTCAGCTTGTCGTCCGGGGTCCAGGTCGTGGACCAGGACACATCGGTCGTGCGCGACTTGCGGTTGGCGGCGCGAACGTCGTCGTTGAACGGCATGCCGCCGTCGGCCGGGTCGGACAACACGCCCTTGGTCAGCACGCCCTTGTCGTCATACTGGCCGTTGGTGACCACCACGTTCCCGGGATTGCCGACCTGCGAGAAGATCGCGTACTCGCCCCACTCCATGTCGTATTGCGAGTTGAACCAGGTCAGGGCGGTCTCGAACCTGTCGTTCGGACGCCATTGCAGGGCGCCGTAGGCCCCGACGCGCTTGCGGTCGAAGTTCAGGGTGCGCCACTGCAGGCCGTTGGGGACCCAGACGGTCTTGCCGGTAGTGTTCCAGGGATTGGAGCCGTTGGCCAGATGCGGGAAATAGGGTTCCTGCTGGATGGCGTCGGTGCGGGTCGAGCTCTTGGAATAGGCGACGTCGAACAGAGCGCCGATCTCGCCGATCGAGGTGTCCCAGCGGTTGCTGAACAGTAGAGAGGCGGACGGCTTGCCCTTGCCCTTGCGCAGTTCGCCATAGCCGAGCGCGGCCGAAGCCGCGAGCTTCATGCCCTTGTGATTGAACGGCATCTGGGTGCGCAGATTCACCAGGCCGCCAATGGCGCCTTCGATCTGCTCGGCCGAAGGGTTCTTGTAGATGTCGACGCCAGCCATCAGTTCGGGTGGCACGTCTTCGAAGCTCAGCGAGCGACCGCCATTGGCGGTGAAACTGTCGCGGCCGTTCAACTCGGAACGAACATAGGTCAGGCCGCGAATGTTGACGCCCGAGCCCTCGACCGAGAAGTGCTCGGGATCGCCGCGCGACATGGTGTGGTCGATGGTGACGCCGACGATACGTTGCAGCACCTCGGTTACGGAGCGATCCGGCAGTTTGCCGATGTCGTCGGCACTGACGCCATCGACGATCTCCAACGCGTTCTGCTTGATCTTCTGCGCCGACTGGATAGCCGCGCGCTGCCCGGTGACGACCACCTCCTCGACGGCGGTGTCCTGAGCGAACGCTGACGGCGCGACCACGCATAGAACCAGCGCTGACGCGCCCGCGAGCATCAGATGGCGATGTGACTTGGTGAGGCTCTGCATGCCTGTTTCCTTCCCCCGTTTCGCGATCCGTCCCGGCCTTCTAGGCGCCGGTGACGTGCGTTTCTTCAGGTCGGATCTTTCAATCCGATCCGGCCTATAATCGTACAATTAGCACCTTCAAGTCGTACTTGATAGCGCTATCATTTCATCTGTAAACTAGGTTTCTTCGCCGCACTCCAGTCTGGTGGGGCTTTCAGCCGGACTCGCAGAGCGAGGGCAACGCTCGTTTGCGATAATCCCTATAATACTATAAATGGCCGCGAGAGGCGTTCGAGAGCCGGATTCAACCGGCGATAGGGATGGTTATGAGTGACGGTAACGCGGGCAAGCGCCTGCGCAGCAGCGGATCCTACGGCAAGCTGGATCGCGATGGCTTCATCCATCGCAGCTGGATGAAGAGCCAGGGCCTGCCCGACGACGTCTTCGACGGCCGCCCCGTGATCGGCATCTGCAACACCTGGTCCGAGATTACCCCCTGCAACGCCGGCCTGCGCGAGATCGCTGAGCACGTGAAGCGCGGTGTCTGGGAAGCCGGCGGCCTGCCCCTGGAATTCCCCGCTATCTCCCTGGGCGAGACCCAGATGCGGCCGACTGCCATGTTGTTCCGCAACCTGCTGGCCATGGATGTCGAGGAGTCGATTCGCGGCAATCCGATAGACGGCGTCGTGCTGCTGGGCGGCTGCGACAAGACCACGCCAGGTCAGATGATGGGCGCGGCCAGCGTCGATCTGCCCACCATTGTCGTCTCGTCGGGCCCGATGCTGAACGGCAAGTTCCGGGGCAAGGACATCGGCTCGGGCACTGACGTCTGGAAGTTTTCCGAAGCCGTGCGGGCCGGTGAGATGAGTCTTCCAGATTTCATGTCAGCGGAAAGCGGCATGAGCCGCTCGCCCGGCACCTGCATGACCATGGGTACCGCCTCGACCATGGCCTCGATCGTCGAGGCCATGGGCATGAGCCTGCCCTATAACGCCACCATCCCCGCCGTGGACGCCCGCCGCAAGGCGATGTCCCACGAGACCGGCCGGGCCGTAGTCCGCATGGTCCTCGAAGGCCGGACCATGTCGCAGGTGGTCACCCGGGCCTCATTCGAGAACGCCCTGCGCGTCCATGCCGCCATCGGCGGGTCGACCAACGCTGTGGTTCACCTGCTGGCCTTGGCCGGTCGGCTGGGCGTCGAGTTGAAATTGGAGGACTTCGACGTTCTGTCACGCAACGTGCCGCTGCTGGTCGATCTGCAGCCCTCGGGCCGCTTCCTGATGGAAGACCTGCACTATGCCGGCGGCCTGCCAGCGGTGATGAAGGCGATGGAGACCTTCCTCGACCCTACTGCCCTGACCGTCACCGGCGCGACCATCGGCGCTCAGTACGAGAATGCCGAGGTCTGGAACGCCGAGGTCATCCGCCCCCTCGACGCGCCCGTGAAGGCCGACAGCGGCATCTGGGTGCTGCGCGGCAATCTCGCGCCCGGCGGGGCGGTGATGAAGCCCAGCGCCGCCAGCCCGCACCTGCTGAGCCATCGTGGCAAGGCCGTGGTCTTCGAGTCCATTGAGGATTTCCGCGCCCGTATCGACACGCCCGATCTCGACGTCGACGAGACCTCGATCCTGGTCTTGAAGGGCTGCGGCCCCAAGGGCTATCCGGGCATGCCGGAAGTCGGCAACATGCCGCTGCCGACCAAGCTGCTGGAGAAGGGGGTCAAGGACATGGTCCGCATCAGCGACGCCCGGATGAGCGGCACGGCCTTCGGCGCGGTTATCCTGCATGTGTCGCCCGAGGCCAACGCCGGCGGTCCGCTGGCCATCGTTCAGAACGGCGACGAAATCGTGTTCGACGGGCCGAGCCGCGCCCTGAACCTGCAAATCTCCGACGCGGAGATGGAGGCCCGTCTGGCCGTCTGGAACGCGAACCGGCCGCCCCCTGTGGCGACGCGCGGTTACGCCAAGCTGTATATCGACCACGTTCTGCAGGCCGACCAAGGCTGCGATCTGGACTTCCTGGTCGGCTCGTCCGGCTCGGTCGTGACCCGCGAAAGCCACTGATGGATCCCTCGATCTTCATCTTCGGCGACTGGGGCACCTCGCGGCTTCGGCTCTATCTGCGCCAGGGCAAGAGCGTGCTGGACCGTCGCGACGGCCCCGGCGTCAGCGTCCTGACCAAGTCGCCAGAGCAGACCTTCCTGGATCTGGTCGGCGACTGGCGCGAGGCCCAGCCAGCGGGCGCGATCCTGTGCGGCATGGTCGGCTCGCGCATCGGCTGGGTCGAGGCGCCTTACGCCCCCTGCCCGGCCACCGCCGACGATCTGCGCGAGCACGTCTTGAAGATCGATGCCGACGGCCTGCCGGTGTCGATCGTCCCCGGCCTGTCATGCGTCAATCCGCTGGGCGGACCCGACGTGATGCGCGGCGAGGAAACCCAGATCCTGGGCGCCCTCGAACTTGATCCTGCACTCAAGCACGGCCGCCATCTGCTGGTCCTGCCGGGCACCCACAGCAAGTGGACCGTGGTCGAGGACGGCGCGATCACGGGCTTCCTTACCGCTCCGGTCGGCGAGACCTTCGCCCTGCTCCGCCAGCACTCCACCCTGGCGGCCGGCGTTGGCGTCGAGGTTCAGGGCTCTGCCCAGGGATTCGCCATGGGCCTCGCCCGCATCGCCGAGCATGGACCGGCCCTGCTGCCGCACCTGCTGTTCGAGACGCGCGCACGCCAGCTTCTGGAAGGCCTATCCGCCGCCGACGCTGTGGGCTTCCTGTCGGGCTTGCTGATCGGCGCCGACGCGGCGGCCGCGCGACAATGGTTTGGCGACCTCGGCAAGGTGACCGTGATCGGCGCGCCGGCCCTGAATAATTTCTACGACCAGGCCATCGCCAGCCAAGGCGGCCATGTGACCGCTATCGACGGCGACGCTGCTGTCCTGGCCGGATTAACAACGTTGTCTCCCCCAAAGAACAGTGATTTTCATGTCCTCGCCTGAGCCGACCTTGAGCCGCCCTCCGCCCATCGTGGCGATCCTGCGCGGCGTGAAGCCCGACGAGGTCGTGGCTATCGCCGGCGCCTTGGTCGAGGCCGGGGTGCGGGCCATCGAGGTCCCGCTGAACTCGCCTGATCCGCTAGAGAGCATCAAGCGTCTGTGCGCCGCCTATGGCCACGTCGCCCTGTGCGGCGCGGGCACCGTGCTGACGCCAAAAGCCGTGGATGACGTGGCGGGGGTCGGCGGCAAGCTGATCGTCACACCGAACACCGATCCGGAGGTCATCGCCCGCGCCGTAACCCTGGGCCTGACGGTCATGCCCGGCTTCGCGACGCCGTCAGAAGCCTTTGCGGCTGTGAAGGCCGGGGCCAGGGCTCTGAAGCTTTTCCCGGCCGGCACATTTGGTCCGAGCCACATCAAGGCGGTCAGGGACGTGTTGCCCAAGGACGTGCTGGTCTACGCCGTCGGCGGCGTCGGTGCGGCCAATATCGAGCCGTGGCGCGCGGCCGGCGTGGCCGGGATCGGCGTGGGCGGCGAGCTCTATCGCCCCGGCTACTCGGCGCAGGAGGTTGGCCAGAAAGCCGCCGCCCTGGTCGCGGCCTGGAACGCCCAAGCCTAGTCGATCAAGAATAATAGTCCCTCGGGGGAGGAACCACGTGCAGACCATAGATTTCGTGATCTTGGTGATCTACGCGGTCGCCATTTTCGGCCTGGCCCAATGGGTCAGTCGCGACAAGGGCGGCAAGCAAAAGGACTCCACCGACTACTTCCTGGCGGGCAAGGCCCTGCCCTGGTGGGCCATCGGCGCCTCGCTGATCGCCGCCAACATCTCGGCCGAACAGATCATCGGCATGAGCGGCTCGGGCTACGCCATCGGCCTGGCGATCGCCTCCTATGAGTGGATGGCGGCCCTGACCCTGCTGATCGTCGGCAAGTTCTTCCTGCCGATCTTCCTGAAGAACAACGTCTACACCATGCCCCAATTCCTGGAGCAGCGTTACGGACCCAGCGTCCGCAATGTAATGGCCGTGTTCTGGTTGATCCTCTACGTCTTCGTGAACCTGACCTCGATCCTGTGGTTGGGCTCCATCGCCGTGCACACCGTGACCGGCGTCGATCAGATGGTGGCCCTGGCCGCAATCGGGGTGTTCGCCCTGGCCTATCAGATCTGGGGCGGCCTGAAGGCCGTGGCCCTGACCGACATCGTCCAGGTGGCCCTGCTGATCACTGGCGGCCTGATCATCGTGTTCATTTCGCTCAACCAGATCGGCGGCGCCGAGGGCGGCGTGGTGGCCGGCTTCAACACGCTGGCCGAGCGCTTCCCCGAGAAGTTCGACATGATCCTGTCGCGCGACAATCCGCACTACAAGGACCTGCCGGGCCTCAGCGTCCTGCTGGGCGGCATGTGGATCATGAACATCAGCTACTGGGGCTTCAACCAGTACATCATCCAGCGCGCCCTCGGCGCCAAGGACCTTGCCGAGGCCCAGAAGGGCATCGCCCTGGCCGCCTATCTGAAGCTGCTGATGCCGGTGATCGTCGTGCTGCCGGGCATCGCCGCCCTGATGTTGGTGCCCAATCTCTCCAAGCCCGACCAGGCCTATCCGGAGATGATGAAGCTGTTGCCGCCTGGCGTTCTGGGCTTGGTGTTCGCCGCCCTGGTGGCCGCCATCGTCGCGTCGCTAGCCGCCAAGATCAACTCGATCGCCACCATCTTCACCCTGGATATCTACGCCAAGATCAAGAAGGGCTCGACCGAGCACCATCTGGTCGCCGTTGGTCGCGCGACCGCCGTGGTCGCGGTGCTGATCGGCATCCTCATGGCCAAGCCCCTGCTGGGCAAGGCCGAGCAGGCCTTCCAGTTCATTCAGGACTTCACGGGCTTCTTCACGCCAGGCATCGTCGTGATCTTCATGCTGGGCCTGTTCTGGAAGCGCGCCACCACCGCCTCGGCCCTGGTCGCGGCCATCGGCGGCGCGGCCCTGTCGGGCGCCTTCTTCGTCGCCGACAAGATGGGCGTCTTCGTGATCCCCTTCATGAACCGTGTCGGCCTGGTGTTCCTGCTGACCCTGGCGGCGGCGGTGATCGTCTCGCTGGTCGCGCCGCAGAAGAAGGTCGTCAATGTCGTGAGCCTGGAGGGGGTCAGCTACAAGACCACCACCGGCTTCAACATCGCCGGCGTCGGCGTGATCCTGATCCTGATCGCCCTCTACGTCGTCTGGTGGTGAACCGCGCGTCGTGGGGGCCCCGCCCGGCGCGGCCCCCCCACCGCCACCACGGGCGAGCACCACCAGGCGGGGGGGGGTTAGGTTGGGG
>NZ_JAFCSZ010000011.1:0-62468 GCF_049895765.1 Caulobacter sp. DWR1-3-2b1 | reverse complement strand
GTTTCTCCGTCACCCTCCCCCCCCATGCGGTGGGGGGGGGGTGCCCGGGGGGGGGGGGGCCGCCCCGCGGGGGCCCCCCGACGACGCAAGATTGGTCAGACAACCCTGGGAGGGCCGTGTATTCGTTGACGCAAGGACTGTTCGAGCCAGAGCGAACCACGCTAAACAGCACCGAGTCAGATCGCGCCACCTCGCAGAAAAGAAGACTAGCCGATGCGCACCCAGCCTGGCCTCAGTTTGACCTACGGTCTGGTCGAGGCGCTAGGTCAGGCCATTGTCACCGGTGAATATGTCACCGTCGGCTTTCCCACCGAGGGCGAGCTTTCCAAGCAGTTCGGAGCCAGCCGCACGGTCACCCGCGAGGCGGTCAAGATGCTGACCGCCAAGGGCCTGCTCAGCGCCCGCCCCCGCCACGGCACGGTGGTCGAGCCCGAGGGCGACTGGAACCTGCTCGACCCCGACGTCCTGCGCTGGCTGCTGGAGCGCAAGTTCTCCCTGCGCCTGCTGGCTGAATTCACCGAGATGCGGCTGGGCATAGAGCCCGCCGCCGCCGCCCTGGCCGCGCGAAACGCCGACGAGGCTGGGCTGGAAGAAATCCGCAAGGGCCTGCGCCGGATGAAGGCCGCCGCCCAGGGCGAGGATGACGCCCTCTCGGCCGACATCGCCTTCCACATCTCGATCCTCAACGCGACCAAGAACCCGTTCTATCGCGAGCTGCACGAGCTGGTGAACACCGCCCTGCGCATCTCGATCCGGTTCACCAACCGCATCAAGGGCCGCACCGCCAGCATTCCCTCGCACGAGGACGTGGCCGAGGCGATCATCGCCCGCGACGCCGACAAGGCTTCCACCGCCATGCGGCTGATCATCGTCGATGTGCTGGAACTGATCCGCGCCGCCTCGCCGTCCACCGAGTCGGAAGCCGCTCGCCGCGAGGCCTGAAAACCGGACTTGCCGCGTCCTTGTCACGCGCTGGAGCATTTTCCGATAAGTGTGAAACGGTTATCGGATCGAAAAATGCTCTAAACTTTTGATTTAGAGCCCTTTTCGCCCGACCCTGATGAAGCCATCAGGGTCGGAAAGGGCTCTAGGTTGACAACGTTGTCAGACACAAGACGGACCGACCCGTTACGGCCCGCGCATTAGGGACACCTGCCTTGACCTATGTAGCCGCCCCGAACCGCTATGACGCCATGCCGTACCGCCGCACCGGGCGCAGCGGTCTGGACCTGCCGGCCATCTCGCTGGGCCTGTGGCAGAACTTCGGCGGCGAGGACGTTTTCGAGACCGGCCGCGCCATCCTGCGCCGCGCTTTCGACCTGGGTGTCACCCACTTCGACCTGGCCAACAACTACGGCCCGCCCTACGGCTCGGCGGAAGAGAACTTCGGCCGCGTCATGGCGGCCGACTTCAAGGCCCATCGCGACGAGCTGGTCATCTCCACCAAGGCCGGCTGGGACATGTGGCCTGGCCCCTATGGCGGCGTCGGCGGTTCGCGGAAGTATCTTATCGCCAGCTGCGACCAGAGCCTCAAGCGCATGGGCCTGGACTATGTCGACATCTTCTATTCGCATCGGGTCGATCCGACAACGCCGCTGGAAGAGACCATGGGCGCCCTGGCCCACCTGCACCGCCAGGGCAAGGCGCTGTATGTCGGGATCTCCTCCTACTCGCCCGAACTGACCCTCAAGGCCCACGCGATCCTTAAGGCCGAGGGCGTGCCGCTGCTGATCCACCAGCCGTCCTATTCGATGCTCAACCGCTGGATCGAAGACGCCTTGCTGGACGAGCTGGAGACGCTGGGCGTCGGCTGCATCGCCTTCTCGCCGCTGGCCCAGGGCCTGTTGAGCAACAAGTACCTGAACGGTGTCCCAGCCGACTCGCGCGTGGCCAAGGAAGGCTCGTTCGGCGGTCACCTGCTGACCGAAGACAACCTGGAGCGCATCCGCGCGCTGAACGCCATCGCCAAGGCGCGCGGCCAGACCCTGGCCCAGATGGCCATAGCCTGGGTGCTGCGCGACCCACGCGTCACCTCGGCCCTGGTCGGCGCCCGCACGGTGGCGCAACTTGAAGACTCGCTGGCCGCCCTGAACACCCTGGCCTTCTCACCCGAGGAGCTGGCCGCCATCGACCGCCACGCCTCCGAGGGCGGGATCGATCTGTGGAAGGTGTCATCGGCGCTCGAAACGGGCGATGTCGTCGCGCGATAGCGACGGCGGCTTGCTCCTCGCTAAGGCAACGCTTTAGATTAACGGATGGACAAGGGGGCGATCCATCCGGGCGAGGTCGCCACCGGCCTTGATCGGCTCACCGAGCGTGAGCGCGAGTGCCTGCGCCTTGTCGATCATCACATGAGCTCCAAGGAGATCGCCAGAGAACTGGGCCTCTCCAAGCACACCGTCGACTGGCACCTGGACAAGGCTCGCAAACGTCTGGGCGCGCCTGATCGCTATGCCGCCGCGCGGCTTGCCTTCGACCGCTCCACCCCTTCGCCACTCGGCGCCCCCCCTCCGACCGGATCGGGGTCCTATCCGCCCCGGCTAGGCGCTGCTCTCTCCTCGCGGTCAGCTGACCGCATCGAGCAAGGAGCGTTCAGTGACCGAGTTGAACCCACACCAGAAGGACGCGATCGGCAGGGCGACCCATCTGCGCGAGGACATAAAGCGCTTCCATCGGACCTGGCCGGCGCTGAACTCTCCACCCGACCAGGCCCCGCCGTTCACCTGGAGCCAGCTGGAGCGACAGCTTTCCAACCTTTCGGCGACGCCGGGCGGCGCGGCGCTGGTCCAGGACCTGGTGGCGGCCACACGCAAGCAGGCGCAGTTCAAGCCGGCGGAGATGGTGCTGCGCGAGATCCTGTGCATCGCCAGCGCAGTGATGGACGAGACCTTCCCGCCTTCGGATCCCGAGGGGCCCTCTTCCTGTTCCGAGGAGGCCCCAATGCGCTGACAGCCCTTCACCGATTTGGGTTCATCGTCGCCGTGATGATCGTGACCGCCCTGGCGTTCGGATCGATCCTGGCCGGCCTTCGAGCCCTCGAAGAACTCTTCTAGAATCGCCTCGCCGACCGCGAGGCCCATCAATCCCGACAACTTGACCCCCGCAACGCGCCGACACCGCTCGGCGTGAGGAGACCGCTCATGCTCAAGCAACGCCGTCAGGCCGCCGAAACCGTCGCCGAGGCCCTGTTCGCCGCCGAAAAGGCCATCGACGCCGCGATCGCTCGCACCGCCAATCTCGCGGGTCTGATGCCCACCAGCCGTGAAGAGGCCAATCTTTCGGCCCTGATCGGCCAGGACGCCCTGATGGGCGCCATCCACACCATGCAGGCCCTGGGCGTCGCCCGGCAGAACATCGTCGACACCCACAAGCGCCTGTCGGTCGCCCAGCGCGACATCGGGCTTGCCGCGGTATCGTTTGGCAGTGGCGGCGAAAAACCTCCCACGCCCGAGGGTCGTCTGGCCGATGGCTGGCTGGAGGTCGTCAAGCCCCTTCGGGTCGCCTGATATAGAGCCCCGGTCGTTGGCGGCGGCCGGGCCTAGCCTTCCTCGCTCCGGCGCCGCAGGTTCGATCGATGGGATTCCACGCGCTGTATCAGTGGGCCAGCCTGCTGGCCCTTATCGTCACCTGCGGCGCCGCCGTCTGGCGGGGCGGGCGACCCGAGCGATGGGCCGCCGCCGCCATGGCCCTGGCTTGGCTGGGCAGCACCTTCGCCCAGCGAAGCCTGCAGCTATGGGGGCCTCAAACCGGGATCATGATCATCGACGGCCTGCTGCTGGCGGCCCTGCTGCTCATAGCCCTGAGGTCGGATCGCTGGTGGCCGATGTGGGCCAGCGGCTTCCACGGCCTGGGCGTGTTCCTGCATTTGGCGGTGATGATCGACGCCGGCATCTGGGGCCGGGCCTATTACGTCGCCGGCGCCATCTTCAGCTATCTGACCATGATCGCCCTGCTGATCGGCAGCCTCTCTCGGCCAAAACGGCCCGCCGAAACCCCTTCGGCAGGTTGACCCAGCGTCATAGAAGACGGCCCGCCGGTTTTCTGGTTCGCTTGCCGCAAGCTTCGACTGGGGTCTCGATGATCACCCTCTATCACTGCCGCGACGCCCGCTCCTTCCGCCCGCTCTGGGCGCTGGAGGAGCTTGGCCTCGCCTACGACCTCAAGCTCCTGCCCTTCCCGCCCCGGTTCCTGGCGCGGGAGTTTCTCGACGAAAACCCGCTGGGCACCATCCCGCTGCTGATCGACGGCGACACCCGTATGACCGAGTCAGCGGCCATGATCGAATATCTGTCAGTGCGCCACGGCGGCGGCGCGCTTTCCGTGCGCCCGGACGAGCCCGGCTACGGCGCCTATCTCAACGGCCTGCATTTCGGCGAGGCCACCCTGACCTTTCCCCAGACCCTGGTGCTGCGCTATTCGCGTCTTGAGCCGGAAGAGCGCCGCAGTCCCCAGGTCGCCGCGGACTACACCCGCTGGTTCCTCGCCCGCCTGAAGGGACTGGACCTGATCCTGCGGGACCACGCGTTCGTCGCGGCCGACCGATTTACGGGCGCGGATATCTCCATCGCCTACGCCCTGCTCCTGGCCACGTCCCTTGGCGTTTCGGACCAGTTTCCGGCTGAAGTCGCCGCTTACTGGTCGCGCATGAGCGCCCGCGATGGTTTCGGCCGCGCCGTCCAGGCTCAATCGGGAGCAGCACCGTCGATCTGATCGCGCGCCCTTATCGTCTTACGATGATTTAACTCAGAGACCTGAGTTTTGTCGGCTAGAAGGCAAATGACAGCTTTCTGGGACAGTCGGGGACGATCGTGGATTACGGGATCAAGGGGCGCGTGACGCGTTCGAGCGCGCTGGTTGTGGTCCTGAGCATCGGCGCGATCGCGCTCGCCGGCTGTGGCGGCGACGACAAGAAATCCAAGAAGGCCAAGGCTCCGCCCAGCGCGACCGCGACCGAGACGGTCAGCGTCGCCCTTGTGACGTCGCAGGCCGTTCCGCTCGAGATCAACGCCACGGGCACCATCTCTCCGTGGGAAGAGGTCATCGTCGGCGCCGAGACCGGCGGCCTGACCGCCGTGACCGTCAATGCCGAGGAAGGCCAGACCGTCCGGGCCGGCCAGGTTCTGGTCAAGCTCAACGACACTCTGCTGTCGGCGCAGCTGCGCCAGCAGGACGCCAGCGTCGCCAGCGCTCGCGCTACCCTGGCTGAGGCCGAAGCCGGCCTGCGCCGCTCGCGCGAACTGCAGACCAAGGGCTACCTGTCGCAAGCCTCGCTCGACACCAGCCTGGCCCGTCAGCAGACGGCGTCCGCCCAGGTCGCTGCGGCCCAGGCCTCGCGCGGCGAGACCGCCGCCCGCGTCGCCCAGACCGCGATCCGCGCGCCCGTGTCAGGCCTGATCAGCCGTCGCAACGTCACCAAGGGGCAGATTGTCAGCACCGGCGCGGAAGTCTTCCGCATCGTCCGCGACAGCCGCCTGGAACTGGACGCCGAAATTCCCGAGACCGATCTGGCCCTGATCAAGCCCGGCATGCCCGCCACCATCGTCTCCGACAAGGTCGGCGAGGCGTCGGGCCGCGTGCGTATCGTCACCTCGGAAGTCAATGGCCAGACCCGCCTGGGCGTCGCCCGCGTGGCCCTGTCGGGCATGGGTGGCTTCCGCCCCGGCATGTTCGCGCGCACCACCATCCAGGCCGGCAACCAGCTGGCCCTGACCATCCCGAGCGCCGCTGTGCTCTATCGCGAAAACCGTCCGGGCGTATTCGTCGTCGACGCCAAGAAGCGTGTCCATTTCCGCCGGATCGTCATCCTGGCCACCACCGCCGATCGGATCGCCGCCACCGGCGTCGCCGCCGGCGAGCAGGTGGTCGTCGAGGGCGCCGGCTTCCTGGGCGAAGGTGACTCGGTCCGGATCGGCAGCGCCGTTCCCACGATCTCCGCCGCCAAGTCGGCCCGTTAGGAGCCCGACGCCATGAACAACATGTCCGCCTGGGCGATCAAGAACCCGATCCCCGTCATCCTGCTGTTCCTACTGCTGACCATCGCCGGTATTTCCGGCTTCCGCAGCATGCGCATCAATAACAACCCTGATGTCGACCTCCCGTTCGTCGTCGTCACGGCCGTGCGCCCCGGCGCCGCGCCCAGCGAACTGGAAACCCAGGTCACGCGCCTGATCGAGGACTCGATCGCCGGCCTGGGCCAGGTGCGCCACATCAATTCCACCATCACCGACAGCGCCTCGACCACCTTCATCGAGTTCGAGCTGGGCGTCGATCACGAGCGCGTCACCAACGACGTGCGCAACGCCATGTCCGGCCTGCGCAGCGAGCTTCCGCAGGACATGCAGGAGCCCACGGTCACGCGGATCGACATCTCCGGCGATCCGCTGATCACCTATGTCGTCAAGGCCCCGACCCTGACGCCGGAGCAGCGCAGCTGGTTCGTCGACAACGATGTCAGTCGCACCCTGCTGGCGCTGAAGGGCGTCGGCGAGGTCAATCGCCGGGGCGGCGTCGATCGCGAGGTCGAGGTTGCGCTCGATCCAGACCGTCTGGCCGCGCGCGGCGTCACCGCCGCCCAGGTCAGCCAGGCGCTGGTCTCGTCCAATGCCGACCTGCCCGGCGGCCGGGTGACGATCTCCGGCTCCGAGCGCGCCATCCGCACGCTCGGCGCGGCCGACTCCATCGACCAGCTGCGCGAAACCCGCATTCCGCTCAGCGGCGGCGGCAGCGTCCGCCTGGGCGACCTCGGCACGGTCGAGGATCACTGGGCCGAACCCCGTTCCCGCGCCCGTTATGACGGCCAGGAAGTCGTGACCTTCAACATGGTCCGCTCGCGCGGCGCCAGTGAGGTGAAGACCGCCGAGAAGGTGCGCAAGGCCGTCGAGAAACTCGACAAGGCCCACCCTGAGCTCGAGATCAACGAGATCACCTCGAACGTGAAATATATCGAGGACAGCTACCTTGCCTCGATGGAAGCCCTGATCGTCGGCGCGGTCCTGGCCGTGCTGGTGGTGCTGCTGTTCCTGCGCGACTGGCGGGCGACCTTCCTGGCCGCCGTGGCCATTCCGATGTCTCTGCTGCCCACCTTCGCGGTGATGGCGCCGCTGAATCAGTCGCTGAACGGCATCACCCTGCTGGCCCTGTCTCTGACCGTGGGCATCCTGGTCGATGACGCCATCGTCGAGATCGAGAACATGGTCCGCCACATGCGGGGCGGTAAAACGCCCTATGCGGCCGCCATGGAAGCTGCGGATGAGATCGGTCTGGCCGTCGTGGCCACCACCTTCACCATCGTGGCGGTGTTCGCACCCGTCGGGTTCATGCCGGGCGTCGTCGGCCAGTTCTTCAAGGCCTTCGCCCTGGCCGCCTGTATCTCGGTGCTGTTCTCGCTGGTCGTGGCCCGCCTGCTGACGCCGCTGATGGGCGCCTACATGCTCAAGCCCAATCCCAAGCACGAGGACAAGGACCCGCCCTGGATGGGTCCCTATCTGAAGAGCCTGAACTGGGGTCTGAACAATCGCTGGAAAGTCCTCGCGATGGGCATTCCGATGTTCCTGATCTCGGGCTTTCTGGCCACCCGCCTGCCCTTCGAATTCTCGCCCGCGGCCGACCGTGGCCGCGCGCCGTTCTCCGTCGAGCTTCCGCCGGGCGCCACGCTCGACGAGACCGACGCCATCGTCCAGCGCATGGCCAAGGAGCTGCAGGCTCGTCCCGAAGTGGCCGGTGTCTACGCCTCGGTCGGCTCCAACAACGCCGTCAACACCGCGACCCTGAACGCCGACCTGGTGGAAAAAGGCCAGCGCATGGGCCAGCAGGAGTTCAGTCGCCTGATGGTCGACAAGTTCGCCGCCATCCCGGGCGCGCGGATCGGCTCGGGCTCCAATAACGGTGGCGGCCCTAGCGACGGCACCAGCTTTACCCTGAGCCTGCTCAGCGACAACGGCCCCGCCCTGGAAGCCGCCGCCCGCAAGGTCGAGGCCGAGATGCGCGGCGTGCCGGGTCTGGCCCACGTGGTCAACACCGCCTCGATCGCCCGTCCCGAGATCGTCGTCGAGCCCAGGCCCGACCAGGCTGCCCGCGCGGGCGTCTCGGCCGGCGTGATCTCGCAAGCCGTGCGCGTGGCCACCATCGGCGACGTCGCCCAGAACCTGCCAAAGTACAATCTGGGCGACCGCCAAGTGCCGATCCGTCTACGCCTGACCCAGGACGCCCGCGAGGACATGGCGGTCCTGCAGACCCTGCAGGTGCCCACCGCCAATGGCCCCGTGCCTTTGAACGCGGTGGCCGACGTGCGCTTCGGCGCCGGTCCGTCCCAGATCAGCCGTCAGGACCGTTCGCGCGTCGCCACCATCACCGCCGAACTCGACGGCATCGTCGTGGGCGAGGCCAGCAAGCGTGTCCACGCCCTGGCCTCGGTCAAGAACCTGCCCGCCGGCGTCCAGGAGGTGCCGGCCGGCGACGCCGAGTTCATTCAGGAGATGGTCACCGGCTTCGCCGCCGCCCTGATCACCGGCATCCTGCTGATGTACATCGTGCTGGTGCTGCTGTTCCGCAGCTTCGCCCACCCGATCACCATCATGGTCGCCTTGCCGCTAGCCATCGGCGGCGCCTTCGCCCTGCTGGTGCTGGCCAAGTCGAGCTTCTCGATCTCGACCCTGATTGGCATCCTGATGCTGATGGGCATCGCGGCCAAGAACTCGATCCTGCTGGTCGAGTACGCGATCATGGCGATGAAGGAGCACGGCATGAACAAGCGCGAGGCCATCGTCGACGCCGCCCACAAGCGGGCGCGGCCGATCCTGATGACCACCGTCGCCATGGCGGCGGGTATGGCGCCCGTGGCCTTCGGCTTCGGCGCGGATGTCGAGTTCCGGGCTCCGATGGCCATCGCCGTCATCGGCGGCCTGATCACCTCGACCCTGCTGTCGCTGCTCTATGTGCCCGTCGTGTTCATCCTGATGGACGGCCTGAAAGTCCGCGCGGATCGGCTCATGGGTCGCGTGTTCGGCCGCAACGCCCACATCGCTCACCCGCCGATCAACAAATCGACCCTGATCGACGGCTAAAGACGATTCGCGCTGTGAACCGGAATTGTGGTTCGCAGCGCGGACGCCACCGTGGGCGCCAGCCGCTCGGCGATCACCCGCGCGCCGGCAGCGTTGGGGTGGATGCCGTCGCGCTGCATCAGACGCTGCGCGCCGACCACGCCGGTCACGAAATCCGGATGGAAGACCACGCCGGTCTCGCGGGCCAAGGCCGGATAGAGGCCGGTGAACTGCCGCGCATAGGACGCGCCGATCAGGGGCGGAGCCCGCACGCCGGCCAGCACCACACGGATGCGGCGGGCCTTCAGCTTCTCGATAATGCGCTTGAGGTTGGCCTTGGTTCGCGCCGGGTCGGCGCCCTGCAGCAGATCGTTGCCACCCAGGGCCACAACGCAAACGGCCGTCTCGGCCGAGACGCTGAAATCGACCCTGGCCAGACCGCCGCCGCTGGTGTCGCCCGAGACGCCGGCCCCGCGCACCGCCGCCTTCACGCCCATCCGGTCCAGCGCGACCTGCAACTGCGCCGGCAGGGCGTCGCGCGCGGGCAGGCCCAGGCCAGCGGTGATCGAGTCGCCCAGCACCGTGACGATAGGGAGCTTGTCGGCCGCCCCCGCGCTGGATGTGCCGCCTGTCGAAACGGCAGTGGCGGCGGCAAATCCGAAAATGGCCCCACGTCGGGTGGGGTCGGGCGGTGTCATCGTCTTCATGAGTCCCTATGTGGGGTTGGGGCGAGACAACTTAACGCGCGAAACAAGGAAAGTTCATGACCGACGCCACTGCGCCGCTTGCCCTGTCGTCGGTGACCCTGACCCTGCCGTCCACAGCGGGGCCGGTGAACATCCTGCGCGGCGTCGATCTGAATGTGGCGGCGGGCGAGCGCGTGGCCATCATCGGACCGTCGGGCTCGGGCAAGTCGTCGCTGATCTCGGTGGCCGCCGGGCTCGAGCGCCCGACCTCGGGAACGGTCGAGCTGTTCGGGCAGGACCTGGCCAAGCTGGACGAAGACGGCCGCGCCCGTCTGCGCCGGGGCCGCGCTGCCCTGGTATTCCAGAGCTTCCACCTGCTGCCCAACATGACCGCCGAGGAGAACGTCGCCGCGCCGCTGGAGATCGCCCGCGCGGCGAACGCCCTGCCGACCGCCCGGGACTGGCTGGGAAAGGTGGGATTATCCTCGCGCCTGACCCACTATCCGCATCAGCTGTCAGGCGGCGAGCAGCAACGCGTGGCCCTGGCTCGCGCCCTGGCGGCGCGGCCGATGCTGCTGTTCGCCGACGAGCCGACCGGCAATCTCGACTCGCGCAACGCCGGCGCAGTCGCCGACCTGATGTTCGACCTGGTCGCCGAATGCGGCGCGGCCCTGGTGATGGTCACTCACGATCCGATCCTCGCCCAGCGCGCCGACCGCATCGTTCGCATGGCCGATGGCAAGGTCGTCCCCGATGCTACTGGGGCCGCCGAGTGAGCGCCCTTTCGTTCCGCCTCGCCGCCCGTGAACTGCGGTCCGGCGTCCGGGGCTTTGGAATATTCTTGGCCTGCCTCGCCTTGGGCGTCGCCGCCATAGCGGCGGCCAGCTCAACGGCCGAAGCTTTCCGGCGCGGGCTAGCATCCCAAGCCCGTGAGATCCTCGGCGGCGATATCTCCGCCTCGGTCGAGAACCGCGACTTCACCCCGCAAGAGCGCGCCGCCTTCGCCAGGCTGGGCGTGGCCTCCTACACCGCTCGCGTGCGGGTCATGGCTGAGGCGCCGTCAGGCGACCGGCGGCTGGTCGATCTGCGCGGCGCCGATGCTGGCTATCCTTTGACCGGCAAGGTCGAACTGCAAGGCGCAGGCTCGCTCGCAGAAGCTCTGGCCACACGCGACGGCCTGCCCGGCGCGGCGGTCGAGCCCGCCCTGCTGGACCGCCTGAACCTGAAGATCGGCGACCGGTTCGAAGCCGGCCCCCTGACCCTGGTCGTCCGCGCCGCCATGATCCGCCAGCCCGACAGCGTGGCGCGCGGCTTCGTGCTGGGTCCCCGCGTTCTGGTGCGCCGTGAGCTGCTGGATCCAACCGGACTGCTCGCTCCCGGCCTGCCATCGGCCCAGACGGTTCGCATCGCCTTGCCACAAGGCGCCGACCCGGTCGCGGCCGGCAAGGCGCTGAAGAAGACGTTCGGCGAGAACGGGCTCTATATCCGCGACCGCTCCGACGCCGCGCCGGGCGCGCGCAAGCTGATCGACCAGCTGGAATACTTCCTGGGCTTTATCGGCCTGGCTTCGCTAGTGGCCGGCGGTCTGGGCGTGGCGGGCGCAGTCTCGGCCTATCTGGCGACGCGCGAGCCTTCCATCGCCGTGCTTAAAGCCTTGGGCGCGGACGGCGCACTGATCCGCAACACCTATCTGATCCAGATCGGCCTGCTGGCCGGCCTCGGGGTGCTCATCGGACTGGTCATCGGCGCCATCGTGCCGCTAATTCTGGGCCAGATCGCCGGCAGCGCCCTGCCGATCCCGGCCCTGTTCGCGGTCTATCCCCTGCCCTTGATCAAGGCCGGCGCCTTTGGCCTGCTGGCGGCTGCGGCCTTCTCGCTGATCCCCCTGGCCCGCGCCCGCGCCACCCCACCCTCGGCCCTGTTCCGCCGCGCCTTGGGCGTTAGCGCGCCGTTCGGACTGGAGACCCTCGGCGCGGCGATCAGCGGCCTGGGCCTGGCCGCTCTCGCGGTCATCACAGCCCCGACGCCGATCGCCGCAGGGATCATGATCGCCGGCGTGGCCGTGGCCTTCGTCGCGCTCTGGGCGCTGGGCCTGCTGGCCGCGTGGCTGGCGGGCAAGGTCCGCGGCCTGGCGCGCGGTCCCATGCGCATCGGCCTGGCCAACCTGGCCGGCCCCCGCTCCGCCGCGCGGACCGCAACACCGGCCATCGGACTTGGCGTGGCCCTGCTGGCCTGCGTGGTGCTGATCCAGTCGGCCCTGCTGGCCCAGGTTCGCGAGGTCGCGCCCAAGAGCGCCCCGGCCATGGTCTTCACCGAAATCCCCGGCGACGAGGTCACCGCCTTCGACGCCGAGGTCTTTCGCGCCGCCGGCCCGCTGGATGCCGAAAGCTATCTGCGCATCCCCTTCGCCACTGGCCGGATCGTCGCCCTGAAGGGCAAACCCGTCGACCTGCAGGCCATCAAGGCGTCGGAGCGCTGGGCTTTCGACAGCGATGTGAACCTCTCGGTCCTCGAAGCCGAACCCAAGGAAGCAGGGATCGTCGAAGGCCGCTGGTGGCCGGCTGGCTACACGGGTCCGCCGCAGGTGGCGCTGGAGGTCGAACTGGCGCAGGGCGCGGGCCTGAAGGCCGGCGACATGATTACCCTCTCCGTCCTGGGCCGCGACCTGGAAGCCAGGGTCGCAGTCTTGCGCAAGGTCGAGTTCGGCGGCTTTGGCCCCAACTTCTCGATCATCCTGGATCCCAAAAGCCTGGAGGGCGCGGTGCTTCGCAACATCGCCATCGCCAAGATGGACCGCCCCGCCGAGGCCCGCCTGACCCGCGCCCTGGGCAAGAGCTTCCCGGCGGTAAACGTCATCAGCGTGCGAGAGCAGCTGGAGGCCGCCGCCGGCCTGTTCGACCGCCTAGCCCTGGCCATCCGGGGCGCCGCCGCCGTGGCAGGCCTGGCGGGCCTGCTGGTCCTGGCCGGCGCCATCGCCGCCGGAGCGCGAGCCCGGGCTCGCGAGGCCGCCACCTTGAAGGTGCTGGGCGGCACGCGCGCCCAGATCCTGTCGGCCTATGTCGTCGAATATGGCGCGGTTGGCCTGATCGCCGGAGCGGCGGGCGTGCTGCTGGGTCTGGCCGCCGCATGGCCCGTCGTGGTGCTGGTGTTCAAGGCGCAATGGAGTATCGACTGGGCGGGGGTCATGGCCCTGCTGGCTGGCGCTGCGGGCCTGTCGGCGGTCGGCGGCTTGCTGGCCGCGGCCCAGGCTCTTTCGCGACGTCCCGCGCCCGTACTACGTGCGGACTGACGATGGGGAAACTCGACGCGGCCCGGCAATAGTCTAGCGTTCCTTGCGACCCTCCCGCCAAAGAACGCGGAACGCTTCTCAAGCGTTATAGCCGGGTCTCAGGAGAGCCCCATGCCGCGCCTTCGTCACCCCGCCGCGCTCACGGTCACTGCACTGCTGGCGCTGGCCGCCTGTAGCCAGAGCGAGTCACAGACGGCCGCCACTGGCTATGGCCCCAACCCGGCCCTGCCAGCCCCGACCAAGTCGCTGTTTCCGACGGTGAAGGTCGCGCCGGTCAATCGCTGGCCAAACGGCGCAATACCCACCGCCCCGGCGGGCTTCCGGGTCACAGCCTTCGCCTCGGGTCTGGATCATCCGCGCTGGCTGCTGGTGCTCCCCAATGGCGATGTGCTGGTCGCCGAAACCAACGGACCGCCGAAGGAAAAGAAGAAGGGCTTCGATCTCCGGGCTTGGGCCGAAAAGCTGATCATGAGCAAGGCCGGCGCCAGGACGCCTAGCGCCAACCGGATCACCCTGCTGCGCGACGCCGATGGCGACGGTGTGGCCGAGATCAAGACACCCTTTCTGACCGGCCTGAACTCTCCGTTCGGCATGGCCCTGATCGGCGACACCCTCTACGTGGCCAATACCGACGCGGTCGTAGCCTTCCCCTATCAGGCGGGCGCGACAAGCATCGCGGCGCCCGCGCGCAAGATCGCCGACCTGCCGGGCGGCCCGATCAACCACCACTGGACCAAGAGCCTGATCGCCAGCAAGGACGGCTCCAAGCTCTATGCGACCGTCGGCTCCAACAGCAATGTCGGCGAGAACGGCATGCAGAACGAGGAACGTCGCGCCGGCATCCTGGAGATCGACCCCGCCACCGGCGCCAGCCGAGTGTTCGCCTCGGGCATCCGCAATCCCAACGGCATGGGCTGGGAACCTGTGACCGGCAAGCTGTGGACCGCGGTCAACGAGCGCGACGAGATCGGCAACGACCTGGTCCCCGACTACATGACCTCGGTGCAGGACGGCGGCTTCTATGGCTGGCCCTACAGCTATTTCGGCCAGACGGTGGACACTCGCGTGAAGCCGCCCCGGCCCGATCTGGTCGCCAAGGCGATCAAGCCGGACTACGCTCTGGGCGCCCACACCGCTTCGCTGGGCCTGACCTTCTACGAGGGGGCGACCTTCCCCGAGCGCTACAGAAACGGTGTGTTCATCGGCCAGCACGGCTCGTGGAACCGCAAGCCTCAGTCCGGCTACAAGGTGGTGTTCATCCCGTTCCTCGAAGGCAAGCCCGCCGGCCAGCCCGAAGACTTCCTGACCGGCTTTCTCAACGCCAAGGGCGAAGCCCAGGGTCGCCCAGTCGGCGTGATGGTCGACAAGACCGGCGCCCTGCTGGTCGCCGACGACGTAGGCAATGTGATCTGGCGGGTCGGCGCGGCGCGTTAACCCTGACTTACTTGCACAACAAGACTGACCGGCGGTAAGGTCCTCTATCCCTTCGCGAGGTCCGCCATGAAGATCGAACGCCTGCCGCCGGTGCGCACCTCGCTGGAGCCGACCAACCACCCCTATATGACCGGGGCCTGGACGCCGCTGCACGAGGAGGTCGACGCCTGGAACCTGGAGGTGCTGGAAGGCGCGATCCCGACCGACATCGACGGCGTCTATCTGCGCAACACCGAAAACCCCGTCCACCAGCCGCTGGGCCGCTATCACCCGTTCGACGGCGACGGCATGGTCCACCAGATCGAGTTCAAGGACGGCGCGGCCACCTATCGCAACCGCTTCATCCGCACGCGCGGCTTCGAGGCCGAGCAGGAAGCGGGCGAGAGCCTCTGGGGCGGTCTGGCTGATGGTCCGGGCATATCGAAACGCCCGGGCTTTGGCGCGCACGGGGGCCTGAAGGACACCGCCAGCACCGACATCGTCGTCCACGGCGGCGAGGCCATCGCCACTTTCTATCAGTGCGGCGAGGCCTATCGGCTGGATCCGTTGACCCTGGAAAACCTGGGCGTCGCTGCCTGGGCGCCGCTGGACGGCGTCTCGGCCCATCCCAAGGTCGATGAGGCCACAGGCGAGCTTCTGTTCTTCAACTACTCCAAGCACGCGCCCTACATGCACTATGGCGTGGTCAATGCTTCGGGCAAGCGCACCACCTACCAGGCCATCGATCTGCCCGGTCCGCGCCTGCCGCACGACATGGCGTTCACGAAGAACTATTCGATCCTCAATGACCTGCCAGTGTTCTGGGACGCCGCCCTGCTGGAGCGAAACATCCACGCCGTGCGCCTGCACAAGGGCGTGCCCTCGCGGTTCGGCATCGTGCCGCGCCATGGCGGCGAGGTGCGTTGGTTCGAGGCCGCGCCGACCTATGTGCTGCACTGGCTGAACGCCTATGAGGATGGCGACGAGATCGTGCTCGACGGCTACTTCCAGGAAAACCCGACCCCGCGCCCGCTGGAGGACGCGCCCGAGGGTCATGGCCACCTGATGGCCTATCTGGACGAGCACAGCTTCCGGCCGAAGCTCCATCGCTGGCGCTTCAACCTCAAGACTGGCGAGACCACTGAGGGCCATCTGGATGAGCGCATTCTCGAGTTCGGGATGTTCAACCAGCAATATGCCGGCCGGCCCTATCGCTACGCCTATTCCACCACGTCAAAGCCGGGCTGGTTCCTGTTCAACGGCTTCGTGAAACACGACCTGGAAACCGGCCAGAGCTGGTCGATCCAGCTGCCCGAAGGCCGCTACGCCAGCGAGGCCCCGTTCGCGCCGCGCGTCGGGGCGGTGGACGAGGATGACGGGTATCTGGTGAGTTTCATCATCGACGAAAACCGGGGGACGTCGGAGTGCGTGCTGATTGACGCCAAGCGGTTCGAGATCGTTTGCCGCATCGCCCTGCCGCACAAGATCAGCAGCGGGACGCATAGTGTCTGGGCGGGTCGGGAGATGCTGCGCGGTTAGCCACTAGCCTCCTCCGCGCTGCGCGCTCCTCCCCCGGAGGGGGAAGACGATCTCATCTGTCCCCTCCGGGGGTGGACGGTCGCGAAGCGACCCGGTGGGGGCAAGTGGTCGCCGACCTACCCTTTCTTCGGAAACCACGGGACGAACCCCGAGGTCCGCGCCACATAGCCCTCATAATCCGGTCGCTTGCGGCGCATGCGGCCCTCGACCGTCGGAACACCGCTCCACTTGGTCAGCAGGAAGGTCATCAGCACCGGAGCCGGCAGGGTCCAGGCGCCCAGTCCGGTTTCAGCGGCGATCAGATAGAGCCCCCACCAGACGCAGGCGTCGCCGAAATAGTTGGGATGGCGGGTATAGCGCCACAGGCCCTTGTCCATCACCTTGCCGGCGTTTTCGGGATTGGCCTTGAACGCTGCCAATTGCGCGTCGCCGATGGTCTCGAACAAGATGCCGACCACCGCGATGGCGGCGCCGGCACAGGCCAGGGCGCCCAGCGGCGCGGTCGAGCCGTGGCCCAGCTGCACCGGCAGGGCGATGACGAACTGCAAGGCGTATTGCAGGGCGAAGACCAGCAGCAAGGATGCCTTGGCGAAGCTCCAGCCCCGGTTCTGCTGGGCGTGGGCCATCATCGTCACATAGCGGCGGTCCGGTCCGTTCTTACGCCAGCGCCACAGCAGGTAGCCGCCCAGCCGCAGCGCCCAGACAGTGCAGAGCACCAGCAGCAGTGTCCCATGCGGCGTCGGCCCCATCTGGAGCCAGGAGGTCCAGGCGATCAGGGCCATGCCCAGGCCCCACCAGCTATCGACGAAGCTGACGTCCTTGAGACGAAGGCCGATCAGCCACAGCACGACAAAGGCGGCGGCCGAGACGGCGGCGTTGACAGCGAGCAGTTGGAGAATGGGGTTCATGGGCGTCCGGGTGTTGTGGTCGAGTAGATACGAAAGGCGGCGGCGAAAAGATCCTCCCCTGGAGGGGGAGGCGGCCGGAGGCCGGAGGGGGAAGGCCGCAATGAGTCAGCAGGACTTCCCCCTCCGTCGGCGGAGTTTATCCTCGGACCGGCCTCTGGCCGGATCCGGGGAGCGACACCTCCCCCGCCAGGGGGAGGATCTCCCGTACCGTTAAATCCCCACGACGAAGCTCACCGTCGTGGTCGTGGAACCGCCAATGTTCAGCGTCTGCACCGTCTTGGCCCCCTCGACCTGATAATCTCCGGCGGTCCCGGTCACCTGCTTGAAGGCGTCCAACGTCATCCGCACGCCGGTCGCCCCCACCGGATGACCAGACCCGATCAGCCCGCCTGACGGATTGATCGGCAGCTTGCCGCCCACGGCGATGTCGCCGGCCTCGATGGCCTTCCAGCTCTCGCCCGGCGCGGTCAGGCCCAGATGGTCGATGGCCATATATTCGGTGGCGGTGAAGCAGTCATGGGTTTCGACGGCGTCGATGCCGGAGACATCCGGCGCGATCCCCGCCCGGGCGCGGGCGTCGAGGATCGCGCGGCGCACCTGCGGGAAGACGTAGGGCTCGCTCCGGCTGTTCTCGATCTTGCGGGCATAGCTGATCGGCGCCGACCGATGGCCCCAGCCTTTTATGCGGGGAATACTTTCCAGCGCGATCCCGCGCCTGTCAGCATAGGCCCTGGCGCGCTCGGCAGAGGCGAGAAACACCACCGCTGTCCCGTCGGTGACCTGGCCGCAATCCTGCTTGCGCGTGCGACCCTCGACTACCGGATTGGCGACCTCATCTGCCGTGAAGGCCTCGGGCCCGAACCGCCAGTCGCGGGTCTGGGCGTTGGGGTTGCGGCGGCCGTTGGCGAAGTTGAGTTCCGAGATCGCCATCAGGTGCTCGTATTTCAGCCCGTAGCGGCGGTCATATTCCTCGGCCAGATCGGAGAAGGCGGCGGGCCACAGGAACCGCGCGTCCTGAAATTCATGTCCCGCCCAGGCGGCGCTGCCGAGGTTCTCGGCGGCCTTCTGGCCCGGGACGTTGCGCATCTGCTCGATACCGACCACGCAGGCCAGGTCGTAGCGGCCAGCCTCGATCTCGGCCGTGGCGGCCAGGATCGCGACACTGCCCGAGGCGCAAGCCGCCTCATGGCGCGCGGTCGGCAGGCCGTCGAAGGCCGGATGCACCTGACCGAACATGCCGCCCAGCAAGCCCTGCCCCGCAAATAGCTCGCCAGCGAAATTTCCGACGTGGCCGGTCTCTATCTCCTCGGGGTCGAGCTGCGCCGCCGCCAGCCCCTCGCCGACGGCCTCGCCAAAGGCGTCGGCCAGGTCGCGACCCTGCCGGCTCCAATTGGCCGAGAAGTCGCTCTGCCATCCGCCCAGCACATAGACCATGGCCGCCTCCCGCGCCGCGCTCACCAGTCAGTCTGACTATACAAGTGACTAAGGCAGAGTCCATGCCCGGCGTTGACAGCCCGCCGCGCGGCGCCGCACCAAGCCCCATGGTTCAGCCGATCCAGGCCCCGACACTCGTCCGCAACAGCTCGGCCGCCCGCGCGCTGAACCTGATCGGCGACCGCTGGACCCTGCTGCTCCTGTACGCGGCCTTCATGGGCGTGAAGCGCTTCGATGGCTTCATCGCCATGACCGGCATGGCCCGCTCGCTGCTGGTGGATCGGCTGGGGCGCCTGGAAGCTGCCGGGGTGCTGGAAAAGCGCACCTACCAGCTTCGACCCGTTCGCCACGAATACTGCCTGACCGCCATGGGCAAGGACCTCTACGACTCGGCCCTGATGCTGCTGGGCTGGGAGATGCGCTGGCGGCACGATCCCGATTGTCCCTCGCATCAGATTATCCACAGCCCCTGTGGACAATCTCTGCGCCCGGTCCTGGTCTGCCAAGCCTGCGCCGCGCCGGTGAAGGTGCGCGACATCGTCCTGACGCCTGGTCCCGGCGCTGGCCTGGAGTCTGCCCCCCGCGCGCGACATTCGCGCCGGGCCAGCGATGCCCAAGGCTCGGAAGGCGTCGGCGGGGTTCCACTGCACCCGATGCTGGAGCGCTCCATCGAGGTGCTGGGCGACCGTTGGACCGCCTACCTCGTCGCCGTCAGCTTCTATGGCCTGACCCGCTTCACCGATCTGCAGGCCGAGCTGAAGGTGGCCAGCAACATCCTCACCGACCGGCTTTCGCGCCTGGTCGAGCGGGGCATGCTTGAGAAGCATCTCTATCAGAGCCGCCCTGAACGCTGGGAATACAAGCTGACCAAGGAAGGCCGCGACTTCTTCCCGTTGATCGCGGCCCTGATGGCCTGGGGCGACCGCTGGCTCTCCGGCGGTGCCGGCCCACCGGAGATCCTGACCCACGCCTGCGGGGCGCGGTTGGTCCCGGTGGTCCGGTGTGGAGCGTGCGAAGGACCGGTGGATGTGAAGACGACGGCCCTGGCTTACCGCCCAACCATCGCCAGACCGGCCTCGCTGTAGCGCTCGCCCTCAACCGCTGTCTCGGGGACGGCTGCGGCTATGCGGGTCAGATCCTCGGTCGTCAGAACCACGTCGACTGCGCCGAGGTTCTCTTCCAGCCGGCCGATCTTGGTGGTGCCGGGGATAGGCGCGATGTCCGGTCCCTGGTGCAGCAACCACGCCAGGGCCAGTTGGGCGGGTGTAATGCCCTTCTCGCCGGCGATCAGGGTGAGGGCCTCGACCAGCGACAGGTTCTTGGCCAGGGCCTCGCCTTGGAAGCGGGGCAGGCTGCGGCGGAAGTCGTCCTTGGCCAGGCCGGTGTCGCTGGTCAGGGCCCCGGTCAGGAAGCCGCGTCCCAGCGGGCTGTAAGGCACCAGGCCGACACCCAGTTCGCGGATCGTCGGCAGGATTTCGGCTTCGACGCCGCGCGTCCACAGCGAATACTCGCTCTGCAGGGCCGCCACCGGCTGCACGGCATGGGCCTTGCGAATGGTCGCCGCGCCGGCTTCGGAGAGGCCGAAATGCTTGACCTTGCCCTCGGCGATCAGGTCCTTCACGGCGCCCGCGACATCCTCGATCGGCACGTTGGGATCGACGCGGTGCTGGTAGAACAGGTCGATGACCTCGACGCCAAGGCGCTTGAGTGAGGCCTCGGCGACCTCGCGGATGTGCTCGGGACGACTGTCCACGCCGATCATACGGCGTGCGCCCTTCTCGTCGGGCGCAGCGATCTTGAAGCCGAACTTGGTGGCGATCACGACCTTGTCGCGGAAGGGCTTCAGCCCCTCTCCCACCAGCTCTTCGTTGACGAAAGGGCCATAGACCTCGGCGGTGTCGAAGAAGGTGACGCCCAGTTCGACGGCGCGCGCCAGCACCTTGAAGGTTTCGGCCTTGTCGGGGGCCGGACCGTAGGCCCAGC
Organism: Caulobacter sp. DWR1-3-2b1; assembly: GCF_049895765.1. Taxonomy (NCBI): domain Bacteria; kingdom Pseudomonadati; phylum Pseudomonadota; class Alphaproteobacteria; order Caulobacterales; family Caulobacteraceae; genus Caulobacter; species Caulobacter sp. DWR1-3-2b1. The sequence goes on along the minus strand of NZ_JAFCSZ010000011.1, from coordinate 42,175 downwards.
TCATCCCCATGCAGCCCAGGCCGATGGCCGAGACGTCCAGTCCGTCGCCGAGTTTCCGGATCTTCATGGGGTAGCTCCTGTGCCGAGAGAATGAACGCCATATAGGCGCCCTTTTCAGCTAGCGCAGCCCCACCGCCGATGCTCGTCCTGAGCCGTCAGGCCTTCTTGACGAACTCGACGCGCAGAACGAGGCCGCGCACCTTTTCGACATTGGCCTCGATTTCGTCGGTGTCGCCGGTCAGGCGGATGTTCTTGACCAGCGTGCCGCGCTTCAGCGTGACGCCGCCCGAGCCCTTGACCTTGAGGTCCTTGATCAGGGTGACGTTGTCGCCATCGGCCAGGATCGCGCCGTTGCTGTCGCGGGTTTCGTCGGACATGTCGCGTTCCTAAAGAGCGCGGCTTTCTATCAGGCGCTCTGCGAGACATAAACCTGTCATCCCGGGCGTAGCGCAGCGAAGGCCTGGGACCGCGACAGGCTCAAAGCTTCCGGCGGTCCCGGCTCGGCGCGCGACGCGCTTGGCCGGGATGACAACAGAGATCATTTGCGACCCAGCGGATGCTTGGACTTCACCACCTGGGCCAGGTGGTCGCCGGCGACGTGGGTGTAGATCTGGGTGGTGCCGATGTCGGCATGGCCCAGCAGGGTCTGGATCACCCGCAGGTCCGCGCCGCCCTCCAGCAGGTGGGTGGCGAAAGCATGGCGCAGCACGTGCGGGCTGACCTTCTCGCGGTCGATGCCGGCGGCGATGGCGGCGTCTTCCAACAGTTGCGAGACCCGACGCGCAGTCAGGTAGCCGGACGCGCCACGTGAGGGAAAGAGCCATGGACTGTCTTTCGCGCCTTTTGGCAGAAATTGCTTCCTTACCTTTAAATAGGCCTTCACCGCCGTGCGCGCCGGGGCGTTCAGAGGCGCCAGCCGCTCCTTGCCGCCCTTGCCTTTGACGGTCAGGAACGCCGGGTCTCGGGCCAGGGCGTTGAGCGACAGGGCCAGCAGTTCGGAGATCCGCAGGCCCGAGGCGTAGAGCAGCTCGATCATGCAGGTCAGGCGCAGGCCCTGGCCGCCGTCCCTGGCGGCCGCCGCCGCGATCAGGCGGTCGACCTCATCGCGCGACAGCACCTTGGGCAGGGGCCGGCCGGCCTTGGGCGCGGCGACACGGCGCGAGGGGTCGTCGGCCCGCCAGCCCTCTTCCAGCACGAAGCGATAGAACTGCCGCACGGACGAGCGTCGCCGGGCGGCCGTGGCGGGCGACAGGCCTCGCACGCCCAGGTCCTGGAAATAGGCCTCGATGGTCTCGGTCGAGGCGATGTCGAGATCGCCGCCAGTCTTGGCGAGATAGCCCCGCGCGTCCTCAAGGTCCTTGCCATAGGCCGTCAGGGTGTTGCGCGCGGCCGCCCGCTCGACGGCCATCATCTCGAGGAAGGCCTCGACCCAGCCGGCGGCGCTCATTTGGTCAGCTGCAGGGCCAGCAGGCCTTCGACCACCACGGCGCGGGCGTCGGCGGTCAGCCCCACCTTGGCCAGGCTGTGTGCGATACGGGCGCGGTCGGCCGGGGACGGACCAGCGGTCCCGGTCTCGCTCGCGATTGAAAGGGCCAGCAGAGCCGTTTCGCCCTTCAGCCCCATGGCTGCCGCCTCGTCCAGCAGCACCAGACGCGCCGTGGAACCGGCAGGCTTTCCCAGGTCGAAATTAGCGAACTGACCGCGCGCCACCGGGCTCATCACTCCGCCCAGGGAGGCCAGCAACAGGGCCGCCGGCTGGGCTGGCGACTTGGGACCGTTCTGGGCGCCGCGCTCGACCAGCCGGTCCAGGGTCTGGCTGTCGGGCTTGCCCGAGCCGGCGGAGATCATGGCGTCCAGCAAAGCAAGGTCGGTGATCGTCGCGCCGGGAATCTGGTCCTGGGTCAGGCGCGAGCGGATCAGCTGGGCGGTGTCCAGGTCGCCGGCGGCCAGGGCCGCGCGCGCGAACAGCACCGGGTCGCGCAGCGGCGCGTCGGCCCGCGTCAGGGCCGTGATAGACGCCGAAGAAGCCTTGGCCGCCTCGACGAACGCCGACAAGCCCTTGGCCTGTCGCAACAAAGCCAGGTCCGATGTCTCCGCCGCCGTCAGGTCGCCTCCTGATCCCATGGCTGACGGGGCGGCGCGCGGCAGGACCACGGGCTTGAGCGCCGGCGAAGCCGTCCCGGCCCCGGCCGGAATATCCAGGCCCAGCTTGCGCGACAGGGCGTAGTTGATCCCGCTCCGCAGATTGGCCGTCCCGGCCGGGGTTCCGGCCAGCAGAGCGCCCATCAGGCGCGCATAGTCGGCGTCACCTCCCTGCTTGGCGGTCTGTTGTTGGGCCAGGGAGAAGGTCAGCTGCGCGGCGTCGATCTGGCCAGCCCGCGCCTGGCAGAAGGCCCGCAGCCGCAGCCAGTAGCTGGCGCCCCGGTCGATGGTCAGCGCCTCGCCGATCCGGCAGGCCTTGTCGTCGTCGCCCTTGATCAGGGCCGCCTCGGCCGCCGCCAGCGACAGGAGCGCGCTGCTGGCCACGCCTGGCGCGCGGTCGAGCACGGCGTCGGCGCCCACGGCTTCGCCCAGAGCGATCAGGGCCATGGCCCGCGCCGCGCCAAGATCGGGATCGGCGCCCACGCCAGCCGGCCCGTTGGCTCCCGTGGCCAGCACCCGCCGCGCTAGATCGCTGAACGCCGGCGATAGCGGCTTGACGGCCAGCCTGGGCAGCACGTCCCGGGCGATGTCGGGCGCGGTGTCCTTCCACAAATCGGCCCCGAGGTTGGTCTGGGTGGCGGCAGTAGAGAACAGGTCCGGCGGCGCCAGGGACTGCACCTGCACCTGGGCCAGGGTGGGAGCGGCGGCTCCAGCCAGCGGGACGGCCAGCAGAACGGCAAGGATCGGGGCGGCGGCCCGGCGAGGAAGCGAACGCATGCGAGACATCATGCTCCAGTTATGACCCAAGGCCCCCTCCAGCAAAACCGGGTTCAGCGAAACTTGGCGCTGGGGCCAAGCCTCGTGTAAACCCGCGTCCGCATCATGACCGTCGATCCCGCCCCTTCGATTCAGCTCCTGCGCAACCGCACCATCGTACTGGTGGGCCTGATGGGCGTGGGCAAGTCCAGCGTCGGCCGTCGTATGGCCCTGGCGCTGGACCTGCCGTTCCGCGACGCCGACAACGAGGTCGAGGACGCCGCCGGCCGTTCGATCCCCGAAATCTTCGCCGAACTGGGCGAGGCCGCCTTTCGCGACGGCGAGCGTCGGGTCATCGCCCGCCTGCTGGAAGAGCCGCCGCACGTTCTGGCGACCGGGGGAGGCGCCTTCGTCAACGACGAGACCCGCTTCCTGATCAACCAGCACGCCATCTCAGTCTGGCTAAAGGCCGATGTTGAGCTTCTGGCGCGCCGCGTGGGTCGCAAGGACAACCGGCCTCTGCTCAAGAACCGCGACCCGGTCGAGGTGCTTACCGAGCTGGCCAAGATCCGCAGTCCCGCCTACGCCCAGGCCCATGTTCATGTTCAGACCGGCGACACGCCTCACGCCGTGGCGGTGGACGCCGTGATCTCGGCGCTGCGCGATCATCTGAACCAGGAGTCATTCCAGCCATGATCCGCACCGTTCCCGTCGGGCTTGGCGACCGCGCCTATGATGTCGTCATCGGTACGGGGCTGATCGACCGCGCCGGCGAGCGCATCGCGCCGCTGCTGAAGCACAAGCGCACCGCCATCGTCACCGATTCCATCGTCGGCGAGCACCACGGCGAGCGGCTGTCGGTGGCTCTGGAACGCGCCGGGGTCAGCGTCGACATGATCGTCATGGCGCCCGGAGAGGAGACCAAAAGCTTCGAGGGTCTGGCCGACCTGTCCGACCGTCTGCTGCATCTGGGGCTAGAGCGCGGCGACATGATCGTGGCGTTCGGCGGCGGCGTGATCGGCGATCTGACCGGCTTCGCGGCAGCCATTTACAAGCGTGGTGTCGACTTCATTCAGGTGCCGACGACTCTGCTGGCCCAGGTCGACAGCTCGGTGGGCGGCAAGACAGCCATCGACACCCCGCGCGGCAAGAACCTGATCGGCGCCTTCCATCAGCCGCGCCTGGTCCTCGCCGATCTCGACGTGCTGTGCACCCTGCCCGCCCGCGAGATGGCCTGTGGCTATGCCGAGGTGGTCAAGTACGGCCTGCTGGGCGACTTCGCCTTCTTCGAATGGCTGGAGCGTAACGTCCAGGCTGTGTTGGAGCGCGACACCGAGGCCCTTGTCCGCGCCGTTGGCCGTTCGGTGGAGATGAAGGCCGAGATCGTCGCCGAGGACGAGAAGGAAGCCGGCCGCCGCGCCTTGCTGAACCTTGGCCACACCTTCGGCCACGCCATCGAGGCGGAGATGGGCTTTGGCGCCGCCCTCAAGCACGGCGAGGCCGTTGGCGTCGGCATGGCCCAGGCCTTCCGCTTTTCGGCTCGCCTTGGCCTTTGCCCCGGCCAGGACGCCGTTCGCGCCGAAGCCGCCATCAAGGCCGCCGGCCTGCCGACCCGGATGAGCGACGTTATGAGGCAGAGTGGGCGCCCCCAGCCGTTCAGCGCCGACGCCCTGATCGCCCACTGCGGTCAGGACAAGAAGGCCGAGGGCGGCGCCCTGACCTTCGTGCTGGCGCGCGGGATCGGCGACGCGTTCGTCGCCAAGAACGTCGACCGCGCGGCGCTCAGAGCCTTTCTGGTCGAGGACGGCGCCGCCGACTAACGGCCCTACCGCCCTGCGGCGGGGTGGTCTGGACGCGCTGACCGGGCTAACACCCTCTCATGGCACGAACCAAGCAAAGCTCTGAATTTGAGATCGCGGTCGGCGGGGAGCCCTATGTCTGGCGGCTTCATCGCCAGCCCGGCTGGTCCAGCGACAACGGGACCCGTCACGGCATGGCGATCGGCGTGCGTCACAGGGACTGGCAGCGTGAAGCCGTGGTGGAGTTTCCTCCCGGCCCGGAGCCGCGGTACGGCGCGCCGCTCCTGAAGCCCTCGCAGATCGCGCCGGAGCTCGTGTCCAAAGCCATTACATCCGCCATCGAGGCCGGATGGGAGCCGATGTCCCGGGGCAAAACGGTGGCTATCGTGGTGGACGCCAGCGGCGGCTGAAGCCCGCTTGGTGGCGGGGTGATTTTCCCCCGCCATTTGACATTACCTACGGGGCTCCCCATCTGCATCCCACCAGAGGCGAATTGAACGCCGCTGGGCGCCTGAACGCAGGCCTCTCGACCCCGACGCTGACCAAGCGCGGGACGATATTAATAACCCCGGAACGCATCTTTCATCACGCTCCCTAAGGGCCTGCGGCAAGAGCGCCGAGGCTTCCCCAAGAGATCCGCGTCGGACGACGTTCGCGCCACATGGCGCGTCCCATCGAGCCCCCGTAGGCCGCCTCGAACAAAGGCGCCGGGCGAGGCTCAAAACTCCCCAGAAAGCTAATGATGAACTTCCCCACCCAAACCCAAACCCTGCCCCCGGTCTATGTGACCGAGGCCGACCACGAGATCCTGTCCAACCTGGCGCAGGCGGTCGCCGACCGCGCCGCTGGCAGCCGCGTGCTGGCCAGCGAAATGGCTCGCGCCGTGATCGTCGAACCCGGTGACGCGCCGCGCCCGTTCGCCAGCATCGGCTCGACCCTGGAGTACCAGGACCTGTCCAGCGGTCAGGTTCGCCGCGTGCGGCTGAGCCTGCCGCGCGACGCCAGCATCGATGAAGGCCGCATCTCGGTGCTGACCCCGGTGGGCGCCGCCCTGATCGGCATGACCGCCGGCGAGACCTTCCAATGGACCGGCCACGACGGCCGCCCGCGCGGCGTGCGGGCCTTGTCCATCGAGGCCTAGCGCGTACAAGCGTCTCATGATCCTTACCGCCATCCTTGGCCTCGCGCCTATCGTCATCAGCCTGCTGGCGATCTCGGCCCTGTTCTCGGCCGCCGAGACGGCGCTGACCGCCGCCAGCCGGGCGCGGATGCACCAGTTGGAGCGCGACGGAGACCGCGCGGCCAAGCGGGTCAACAAGCTGCTGTCGGATCAGGAGACGATGATCGGGGCGGTGTTGCTGGGCAACAATCTGGTTAATATCCTGGCCTCGGCCCTGGCGACCACGGTGCTGACCGCCGCCATCCCCGGCCCGTGGGGCGTGGCGGTCGCCACCGCGACCATGACCGTGCTGGTCCTGGTGTTCGCCGAAGTGCTTCCCAAGACCCTGGCGATTCTGAAGTCCGACGACGTGGCGCGGTTCCTGTCAGGGCCGACCCTGCTGGTCGTGCGATTGTTCGGCCCGATCATCTACGCCATCCAGTGGATCGTCCGCCGGACCCTGCGGCTGTTTGGCGTCAAGCTGGACATGGCCGTCGACGTCCTGGCGGCACACGAGGAGATCCGCGGGGCCGTCGAGTACCACCACTCCGAAGGCTTGGTCGAAAGCGGCGACCGGCGCATGCTGGGCGGGGTGCTGGACCTGTCGGACATGGACGTCTCGGAGATCATGGTCCACCGCAAGTCGATGGTGATGTGCGACGCCGACCTGTCGCCCCGCCAACTGGTGGCCGAGGCGCTAAAAGCGCCACACACCCGCATTCCGCTGTATCGCGACAATCCCGACAACATCATCGGCGTGCTGCACGCCCGCGACCTGTTGCGAGCTCTCGCCGAGTCCGAAGGCGGCATCGACGCCCTCGACATCGCCGCCATCCTGCGCGAGCCGTGGTTCATTCCCGACACCACCAACCTCAAGGACCAGCTCAACGCCTTCCTCAAGCGCAAGAGCCACTTTGCGATGGTGGTGGACGAGTACGGCGCTCTTCAAGGGCTGGTGACACTGGAGGACATCCTCGAGGAGATCGTCGGCGAGATCGACGACGAGCACGACACCAGCGTCGAGGGCGTGCGCGCCCAGGTCGATGGTTCGGTGCATGTGGATGGCCACGTCACGGTGCGCGACCTCAACCGCGCCATGGACTGGGATCTTCCCGAAGGCGAGGCGGTGACGATCGCGGGCCTGGTGATCCACGAAGCCCAGACCATTCCCGATCCAGGCCAGACCTTCATCTTCCATCAGCACCGGTTCCAGATCCTCCGTCGCCAGAGGAATCAGGTCACGGCCCTGCGCATCAGCGCCAAGCTGGACGAGGGCGTAAATTTCTGACCGAAAGCCGGGAACCCCAGGCGCGCCGGCGCGTTCAACAGCCCGTTCGGGCATGGGCGGGAGAACCAGTTGCATTATTTGTCGTGGTCGTCGGTCGATGGACGGGCGAAAAGTCGGCTGTTCGCGCAACTGTTGCGAGACGCTGGCCTATCCTGTGATAGCGTGAACACGAGCGTTTGCGCGGGGTTTTCCTTGCACGTTACGGAGCTGCCCATATGAAGTCCCTGTCCGCCTTGAAGGTCCTGGTGGTCGAGGACGAGGCTCTGGTCTCCATGCTGGTCGAGGACATGCTCAGCGACCTGGGCTGTTCGGTGATCGGTCCCGCCGCTGAAATCGAGGAAGCCCTCCGCTTGGCCGGTTCGGCCGAGATCGACGCGGCCCTGCTCGACGTCAATCTGGGCGGTCGTCCGATCTTTCCGGTCGCCGACGCCTTGAAGGCCCGCGGCGTGCCGTTCGCCTTCGCCAGCGGCTATGGCGAGGCGGGGCTGTCTGAAAGCCACCGTGGCGCACTGGTTCTGCAAAAGCCCTTCCGCGAGGCCGACCTGCGCCGCGTCCTTGAACAACTGGCCGCCCAGACCGTCTGAGGCCTATTCCAGGTCGCGGGGACCAAAGCTCTCTGGCAACAGGGTCCAAAAGGCCGTGCGTACGGTCGGCGCGCCGTCTTGGACCGAGACGATCTCGCACTGATCCGACGCAAATTCGGCGATGCGCTGACGGCAGGCGCCGCAAGGCTGCACCACGGCGTTGGAACCGGCCGCGATCAGGACCTTGGCGATTCGCCTTGAACCAGCCGTGACCATGGCGCCGATGGCGGTCTGCTCGGCGCAGGTGCCTACCGGATAGGCCGCGTTCTCGACATTGACGCCCAGATGCACACGCCCCTCGACGTCGATGACGGCGGCGGCGACGGTGAAGTTCGAATAGCGGGCGTAGGATCGCGACAGCAGGGCCGGCAAGGCGCCGGCGGTCTCGATTTCAATCATCGTGGCGGTATCGTCGGCGCTCATGCCATCCCTCGTTGATTCAGGGCCCAAAAGGCCCCGCCGGCGGGCCCTTTCGGAGGGATGGGCCGGGGAGGGAGGCAATCAGTCGCGGGGCGGCGGCGCAAGCCCCATCCCAGCGAAAGGACTCAGCTTTCGCCAGGCGCCGTCGCAATGATCGAAAGGGCGTGAACCGGCCCCGCCAGCTCCTCGGCCAACACCTGGTGGACCATGCGCTGACGGGCCACTCGGGCCTTGCCCACAAAGGCGTTGGCCTCGATCACAAGATTGAAATGGCTCTCGCCCGCCCCGGTGTGGCCCGCATGGCCGTGGTGGCGGTCGCTGTCGTCCTTCAGATCCAGCCTGGAAGGCGAAAAAGCGGCTTCGAGCTTGCTTCGAATGGTGTCTGATACGCTGGCCATGTCGCTCTCTTGCATGTCAATCCTTGAACAGAAATAGCTGCGGCTTACTCTAGGGGCCATGGCCCAAGAGTTTGAATACCGCCCGAAGTTTTTCGACATCCGCGTCCGCCCCCCCAAGGAAGGCGAGAGCGCGACGCCGGACGTGCTTGGCCTCAAGCCGGGCGAGAAGCGCTGCGACCATCCCGAGTGCCGTCTGGCCGGATCGGCGAAGGCTCCCAAGGCGCGCAACATGCCCAACGAGCACTACTGGTTCTGCCAGAAGCACGCGGCCGAATATAACAAGAACTGGAACTTCTTCGCCGGGATGAACGAGGCCCAGATCCGCAACGAGCAGGAGACCGAGAAGGTCACCGGCGGTCGCCCGACCTGGAGCATGAAGGCCGACAGCCGCTCACGCGAGGCCGCCGCCATGGCCGCCCGCGACGCGCGTCATATCGCCGACCCATTCGGCCTGTTCCGGGCCCAGCAGCGCAAGGCCGAATCCGACCGCACCGCCGCTGATCGCCATCTGGGCAAGCTGGAACGCGTCGCACTGGCCGATCTGGACCTCGACGCCGGCGCCGACAGCGCCGCGATCCGCGCCAAGTACAAGGAACTGCTCAAGCGCTGTCACCCCGACGTCAACGGCGGCGACCGCAGCGCCGAGCACAAGCTGCAGCGCGTGATCAAGGCCTACAAGACGCTGCAGAAGGCCGGGCTGACAACCTAGCTCGAACCATCGGCGGCCTCTTGCGGCCCGCCCCGGCTGCCGCCATTCTCCCGCCGCGTTCGCTGGGACGAGCGCGAGGGATAGCCGCACCATGACCGACCCCGATTCGGGGCCCAGCCTCGCGAACGCGCCGACCCCGGTGACGCCGACGCCTTTCGGCAAGCCTTGGAGCATCTGGTTCTGGGGCAATATGACCTCAGCGGCTGGCGCAGCGTTGGCTACCGCACCCTTCCACACGGCCCAAGCCTTCAGGTCGCCGCTGGACCCCTCGGCCGAGCCCTGGGCGCGGATGTTCGGCATCATGCTGATTGCCTATTCTCTGGCCTATCACGTCGCCGGTTGGACGGGTCAGCGCACCTATATGCGCGCCTCGGTGGCCCTGCGCTGCGCCTCGCCAGTGGTGCTGGGCGCCCTGGTGTTGACTGGAAACCTGCCGCGCCCGTGGATGCTGATGGGTCTGCTAGACCTTGCCGGCGCGGCGTGGACCTCAGCCGAGCTGGCCTGGCGGCCCAAGACCAAGGCCAGCTAGCATCGGGCTCAATCGGCCCGCCGCTCCTTCGTTGTCATCCCGGCCGGAAGGTCGCGTAGCGGCCTGTAGAGCCGGGACCGATCCGAAGCGCGACGCTCAGGCGTCAGTCCCGGATCCGCGCGCTACGCGCTTGTCCGGGATGACAACCAATTTAAACCTCTGCTTCTTTCGAAATATTTTTTGGGATTGAGCGCGAACGCCAGCGCGTCCAGGCGAAGGCCGCCAGCCAGCAGGCCATGGCCCAGGTCGCGCCCACGCACCAGCCGGCCAGCACATCGCTGGCCCAGTGGACGCCCAGATAGATTCGGCTGAGACCAACCAGCAGCGACAGCGTCACCGCCGCGCCCAGCGCCAGCGCCTTGAGCCTCTTGCGTTCGGCGAAGCGTGCGCCCAGAGCGCCGAGGGTCAGGAACACCACGGCCGACAGCATGGCGTGGCCGGACGGGAAACTGGCGTTCACCGCTTCGACGACCCGGTAGTCCATGTCCGGGCGCTGGCGCCCGAACAGCAACTTCAGGCCCTGGCTGATCGCCACGCCGCCGCCGGCGCCGACCAGCAGCAACAGGCCCTCACCCCAGCGCCTGAGGCAGACCAGGAAGCTGAAGGCCAGCAGAATCAAAAGGCTGAGCACCGCCAGCGAGCCCAAGGAGGTGATGTCGATGGCCGCGACATGCAGCCAGTCGGGTCCGATCAGGTCGCGTGGGCGGCCGGGCTGGCGCAGGGCGTCAAGAATGGCCAGATCGACAACTCGGGTTTCGCCCTCGGCCACCTCTTCGGCGATCGACAGAAAGGCCATGGCCGACAGGGCGGCGACCAGCAAGGCGGCGGTCGCGCCCAGCTCGCGCCCGGCGGCCCTCAACAGGGCGGGCAGGTCGCGGCGCGGATCGAAGGCGAAGGGCAGGTTCATGCCTGCTCAACGCGCAAGGTCAAGCTCGGCTCCCACCGAGAAAAGATGCTGCCGACGTTTCAGGTCGGTTGGAATGTTTCGTCAATGAAACATGAACAACAGCTGACAGGAGCCGTTCATGTCTGGGCCACATCGACTTCAATAGGTTGAGGTCATCGAAAAGGAGACCGCCATGAAGCGCCTAGCCATCACTGCTCTTGCACTGTCGCTGCTGGCCGGAACCGCCGCCACCGCCGCGCCGCAGCGTCACGACGACTATCGTGATAACGGCCGTTACGAGCAAAGCCGTTATGACGACCGACGGGACGATCGCGCCGACCGTCGGGATGATCGCCGTGACTATCGCGACGAGCGTAAGGATGATCGCCGCGACTACCGCGCGGATCGTCGCGACGACCGCCGGGAATATCGTCGCTGGGCTCGCGGCCAACGTCTGGACGCCCGCTATCGCGGCAATAGCTACTATGTCTCGGATTATCACCGTCACGGCCTGCGCGCGCCCCCGCGCGGCTATCGCTGGCAGCGCGTGAACGACCAGTATGTCATGAGCTCCGTCGCCACGGGCCTGATTGCGTCGGTGATCATCGCCAGCCGGTAAAAAGTTAGGCCGAGGGGGGGTCGCGGTGCGGCGCCCCCTTCCCCTACCCTAGGTCAAGGCGCTAATCCGATGGAATGTCCGAGTTCGCCGAAACCAGCTCCGCCGCCGATCCGCTGATCACCCTGGTCCCCGACAAGTGGGTGACGCTTCGCGACGCGTTCGGCGTCGACAGCGACATGAAGGTTCCGTTCTTCAGCCATCGCGACAGCCACGTGCCGGACATCGATCCGGCCTACAAGTTCGAACCGCAGACAACGAAGGCCATCTGCGCCGGCTTCGCCAACGACCGCCGCGTGATGGTCCAGGGCTATCACGGCACCGGCAAGTCGACCCACATCGAGCAGATCGCCGCGCGCCTGAACTGGCCGCTGGTCCGCGTGAACCTCGACAGCCACATCAGCCGCATCGATCTGGTCGGCAAGGACGCCATCGTCCTGAAAGAAGGCAAGCAGGTCACCGAGTTCCGCGAGGGTATCCTGCCCTGGTCGCTGCAGCGCCCGATCGCCCTGGTGTTCGACGAATATGACGCGGGCCGCCCGGACGTGATGTTCGTGATCCAGCGCGTGCTGGAAGCTGGCGGCAAGCTGACCCTGCTGGACCAGAACCGCGTGATCCGCGCCAACCCCTATTTCCGGCTGTTCGCCACGACCAACACCATCGGTCTGGGCGACACCACGGGCCTCTATCACGGCACCCAGCAGATCAATCAGGGCCAGATGGACCGCTGGAACATCGTCACGACGCTCAACTATCTGGAACATGACGTCGAAGCCGCCATCGTGCTGGCCAAGAACCCCTCCTACGACACCGTCGAGGGCAAGCGCACGATCTCGGCCATGGTCCGCGTGGCCGACATGACCCGCAACGCCTTCATGAATGGCGACATTTCCACCGTAATGAGCCCGCGCACCGTGATCACCTGGGCCCAGAACGCCGAGATCTTCGATCACGACATCGCCCTGTCGTTCCGCCTGACCTTCCTGAACAAGTGCGACGAGCTCGAGCGCCCGACCGTGGCCGAGTTCTTCCAGCGGGCGTTCGGCGTGGACCTGCCGGAGTCGGCGGCGCGGGTGAAGGTAGCCTAAATGCGGAAGGCGGCGACATCGAGCTGGCTGGCGCGGGGGCTGATGCTTCTGGGCCTTGTGCTGCTTCTTGCCGCGCCGCTCGCGCCCGCCACAGCCGAGTCGATGGACTGCTGCATGGACGCGCCATGCCACGACATGGGCAAGGCGACCTGCCCTGAAATCTGCATCGTCGCTTGCCAGATCGTGGTGCCGCCGCAGCATCAGGTTTCCAGGCCTGTGGCCCGCTACGCGCCCTTGGCCACGCTGGCGCCCATCGACATGCCTCCGGGTCGCTCGATCGCGCCGGACCTGCCACCCCCCCGTTGACACCCGACTTCAGACGATCGTTCATCACTCTGAAAATCGGAAATTCGACATGAAACGCATCTTCTCCACCGCAGCCCTGATGCTGCTGGCTTCAGCCACCGCCGCCTATGCCGCGGCGCCTGACGCCGTCATCAAGGCCGTCCAGGCGTGCTGCGCTCTCGGCGCAGCCTGCTGCAAAGGCGCTCCTTGCTGCTGATCTAGTTCTCTAGACTAGACTAGACGGGACGCCCGCCTCGCAAGGGGCGGGCGTTTTGCTGTTGGCGCTACAGCTTCAGTCCAAACCTTGGCCCAACCGCCATCATCACCCAATAGAGCCCGATGGTCAGCGCGCAACCGGCCAGCAGGGAGGGCCAGAAGTCGACGCCTCGTCGCAGCAGCACGGGAACGACCAGGAACATCGGAAGGGACGGCAGCACGTACCAGAAGGTGGCCTCGACATGGCTGGCCATGCGGACAGGATCCTGAGTGTCGCGCCACAGCCAGATCATGCCCAGGATCGAAATCAGCGGCAGGGACGCGACCAGCGCGCCAAAGCCTGGCGACTTGCGCGCGATTTCCGAAATGGCGGCGATGATCACGCCCGACAGGGCGGCCTTCAGGACGAGATAAAGCATGATTTGTTGTCCATGCTCCTGCGGCTCGCGACAAGACGCCTAATTCGGAACCGTGCTCACTGACGGCTCGTTGATCCCTCGACGCGATCCAGGAGCCCTCCCCATGACCGACATCACCTACACCATCGTCGAGCACGACGGCGGCTGGGCCTACAGGCTGGGGGACGTGTTCTCCGAGACCTTCGCAAACCATGACGCAGCGCTCGCGGCCGCCCAGCGCGCGGCGGCCGAGCAGCAGGTCGCCGGCGAGACGACCGGCATCAGCTACGAAGACGCCAAGGGCCAGTGGCGCGAGGAGATCGCGGCGGGGGACGACCGACCCACGACCCACGTGGTCGACAGCCAATAACGGCGTTGTGCGGCTGGCGCCTGTCTTGCTCCTGAAAGCTCCGACGAGCCATTTCGAGACAAGGTCGACGCCCATGTTCGCCAAGAAGAAAGACACCTCCGCCCCGGTCGCCTTGGCGCCGTTGGAGCCTTCGCGCGCGCCGGCTGCTCAAGCCGCCGCCGCCGCACCGGTCGCCCGGCCCAAGCCGGCCTCGATGATCGCTCAGGGCGTCACCATCAAGGGCGACGTGGTCGGCGACAGCGAACTGCACCTGGACTGTGTGGTGCTGGGCGACATCCGGGTCGGCAAGCTGATCCTGGGCCCCAACAGCCGGGTCGAGGGCAGCGTCACCGCTCTGGTCGTCGAGATCCACGGCAACGTGCTGGGCAGCGTCACGGCCCAAGCCGTGCGTCTTTACGGAACGTCCCGCGTGGATGGCGACATCACCCACGAACAACTGGCCATGGAAACCGGCGCCGAGTTCCAGGGCCGCAGCCTGAAGTTCCAGCGTCCGGCCCCGGTGGCCCCCAGCGCGGTTCCGCAGATGCAGCAGACCGCTCCCGCCTACGGCGCCTGAAGCCTCCAAAAGTCGTTCGGGCGACTGGAACGGCGAGTTGTGGCGTTCGCGCAACGCCTTGCCGTCTTCTCCTGTTCGGCCGGAACACTGGGGCTTGCAGCGGCTTAGTTAGTGTAGCGGCCGGTCAAACCGGCTTCATTCGAGGAACCCTAACCCATGGTCGGCAAGCCCCTTTCTCTCGTGCCATCCACTGCCCAGGTCGCGGAAATCTATGATCTTGGTCGCGGCCCCGAGACCACGGCGCAGCGAGTCAAACGCCTGCAAGCCGAGGCCCGCATGCTGGCCCGCGAAGAGGTCGAACGGCTGGATCGCGGCATGATCGATCTCGCCGCCTTCGCCGCCGAGATCGCCGCGGGCGGTGACGCCTATCCGGCCGGCATCCGCGAAATGGCCAGCCGCATCGCCGCCGACCTGCCCCAGAAGGCCCAAGGCCTGCGCAGCCTGGTCAGCCGCAACTACTAAGACACTCGAGAGCCCGTCATCGGGGTCCCTCCGCCATCTCTCTGGGAAAGGCGGAAGGACCCCGCGGCCCTCCCGCCGTTTAGTGGGGGGACGGGACGGCGGGCGCGCTCCGGCCGGCTGGTTTCCCATCCGGACGATTACGTGCAAACGCAGCTACGAGTGGTTCCGTACGTTGGATGCGCTGAAATGTCGCGCTGATCGCAGTTAACGATCAGCCCGCCGCATTGGCCATTTTCCGCAGCCGCCGGGCGAGGTCTTCGGGCCGGTCGGCGATCTGGTCGAACAGCGCCTGGACTTCGGCTTCGTGGAACCCGGCGGCCCGCAAGGTGCGCCAAGCGCCGGCCAACACGGCCTCGGCGATCTCGATCCGATCCTCGCTGGAGACCTGCGCGTCATGCCGGCAGGAAAAGGCGCCCGCGAAGGCTGAACCGGGTGCGACAGACAGGATCGAGGCGGCGGACATCGGCATTCTCCCTTGGACGAGATACGATAATGTTCCTCTTTTGTTCGCAATGACAAGCCCCCTCGCGCACGCGGAAAAAAAGCCCCGGAGCGGGGGCTCCGGGGCTTTTCCTGAATCTCGGCGTCCAACAGTCGGAAGATTTCGTTCAGATCCCGAACCTTGGCGCCCTGCTTAGCGGCAGACAGTGCGCTCGTAGATAGCGCCGCTGCGGCGGTCGTATTCTCGGGTAGTCCAGCAATCGTCGCGATATCCCTCGTTATAGGGACGGCCATAGTAGCGGGACGGAGCGGAATCATAGCCATTGCTATAGTTACTGCTATAGCCATTGCTATAGTTACTGCTATAGCCACTACCATACCCAGAACCAGCGCCGTAACCATTCCCGTAACCATTGCCATAGCCATAGCTGCGGTTGGGGCGAGCATAGCGGTCATTACCATTGCTGCTGCTGGCGATCGCCGCGCCAAGAGCCAAGCCTATCACCCCGGCCACAATCGCCGCCTCGGCGCCGTTGTTGTCGTTGCGGTGCTGGCGATAGTAGCGATCGCGCGAATCCGCCGAGGCCGTGGTCGCGGCGGCGACCATCGAAAGCGCGGCGAGGCCGGCTGCGACATGGCCGATCGCGGTGCTGATCTTGCGGGCCATCGGCCCCTCCCTTTCGTCTCGATCCGCCCGGCGGCGGGTCGCTTGGTTACCGTGGGGTTAATCTCGCGCCGCCCGCCTGAACCGCACCTGAACGAAATTCACCGGACATGGCCGGCGCCGGTTTGTTCACTATTTGCCGCCAAGCTCGACTCGTTCGGCGATCGAGGTTTCGCCGGGCAGATCGACCAGCGGAGGCTCCCATGACCAGCAACGTGGCGTACAAGACGGGCGAAGCCCTTCAGGTCCTGTCGTTCGAGGTCGGGACCCAGACCTATTGCGTGCCGGTCAATTCGGTTCGCGAGATCCGTGGCGTCACCCCGCCGACCCAGCTTCCCGACGCCCCGCCCTATGTGCGCGGCGTGATCAACCTGCGCGGCCAGGTCATGCCGGTCATCGACCTGTCGGCTCGGCTGGGCAAGGGCGTGGCAGAGGACGGTCCCCGCCAGGTGATCATCGTCATCGAAAGCGGCGACGACGTCGCCGGCCTGCTGGTCGACGCCGTTTGCGACAGCTTCATCGTCAATGCCGACCAGATCAATCCGCCCCCGTCGATGGGCGAAGAGAACTCACCACTGGTCTCGGCCGTGATTACCTCCGACACCGGCATGACCGTGCTGCTGTCGGTCAGCCACATCATCCCCGAGCGCCCGGCCCCCGCCATCGCCGCCTGAGGCTCTAGAGACGGGCGATGTCGCCCAAAACCTTGACTCTACTTAAGCCTAACTTGTATCGACCCAAATAATAAACTCAGGGGCGATCATGTCGGATTTACGACTTCACTATGCATCGAGCGTTTCGCTCTTCCGTCTAAACGGAATAGGCACAGCCTTGGTCGGCAAGATGAAGTCTGCCCAGCTGGGGTCGTTTCACCTTAAACGGTTTTCTTTTACCTTTCTTTTCATTCCGATTTATTTTGGCCGTTGCTATGTAGTGAGAAGAGATGGCGGCGGATGGGAAATCGCTGGCTGGCTCTCTGGCAAAGAAGAGAAAAGAGCTTTTGGTACGATGAACGTATTGGCTCTTAACGCCGGAGCGTTCTTGTTTCCTGCCTTCTTGTGGCTTCTCGGGATATCAACCTTTACCTTGGCCGTCTTGGACAAACGCGATCCAAACCTCCTATCCGGCATTAAGAGCTTTTTTGCAGCACTACCCGAACTCGCCGGGCGGCTCGCGCAAACGGCCGCAAAGTGGATACAGTAGCGCAATCGAACATTTGTTCGAATAACCTCTTCCGCTCGCCCCTGAGGGGACGCTAGACTCGCTCCAAATCTCAGGGAGTGAGCGAATGAAGGCGGCCGTGCTGCGCGAGGTGGGCAAACCCCTCCAGATCGAGACCGTTTCCATCGGCAAGCCCGGTCCGCGCGAAGTGCTGATCCGCACCAAGGCCGCCGGCGTCTGCCACTCCGACCTGCACTTCGTCGAAGGCTCCTACCCCCACCCCCTGCCCGCCGTGCTGGGCCATGAGAGCGCCGGGATCGTCGAGGCGGTCGGCTCCGAGGTCCGCACCGTCAAGGTCGGCGACCACGTCATCACCTGCCTCAACCCCTATTGCGGCCACTGCGAGGTCTGCCTGACCGGGCACATGAACCTGTGCGTCAGCCCCGAGACCCGCCGCTCCAAGACCGACGAGCCGCGCCTGTTCAAGGAAGACCTGTCCGGATCCGGCGACACCAGGATGGCCCAGTTCCTGAACCTGTCGTCCTTCGCCGAGATGATGCTGGTTCACGAGCACGCCTGCGTCGCCATCCGCCGGGACATGCCCTTCGACCTCGCCGCCCTGATCGGCTGCTCGGTGATGACCGGGGTGGGCGCGGTGATCCACACCTCCAGCGTCCGTCCCGGCGAGACTGTGGCCGTGATCGGCTGCGGCGGGGTGGGCCTGGCCACCGTCAACGGCGCGGCCATCGCCGGGGCCGGCCGTATCATCGCCATCGACCGCGTGCCGGCCAAGCTGGAGCTGGCCCGCCAGTTCGGGGCCACCGACCTGATCAATGCCGACGACGGCGACGTGGTCAAACAGGTGCAGGAACTGACCGGCGGCGGCGTTCAGCACAGCTTCGAGGCCATCGGCCTGAAGGTCACCGCCGAGCAGTCGTTCAAGATGCTGCGCCGGGGCGGCACCGCCAACATCATCGGCATGATCCCGGTCGGCACCAAGATCGAGCTCACGGGCTCCGACTTCCTGGGCGAGAAGCGCATCCAAGGCAGCTATATGGGCTCCAACCGCTTCCCGGTCGACATGCCCCGACTGGTCGACTTCTACATGTCGGGCAAGCTGAAGCTGGACCAGATGATCTCGCGGCGGATCAAGCTGGAGGAGATCAATTCGGCGTTCGACGAGCTGAAGCGCGGGGAGCTGGCGCGGTCGGTGATCGTGTTTGACTGAGGGGTCTCTGAGACCTTTCGTACAGACTTTTTCGCCCCCTCACCCGACCCCGGCCATCGCCGGGGTCACGGCCTCCTGCAAGCGGAGAGGGGGCGGGGTATCCGGCGCATGGCCACAGAGATTCGCCCCCTGTCGGGCGTCGTTAAGGGCTCATCTGCGCCGGTGCGACAAAATGCCCGTTTCAGCTGCTCCCAAACAGATTGGCTATATCCAAACAGCAAGTGCAAATTTTTTCACCCAAACACCCGCGACCAAATTGGGTGTTTTTTCGACATATTGAATATATCACATACCCTACTCAGAAATAAGAATGCGCACATCTCCGGATCCGCAACACTATAAAATCCGCCTCGTAGAGTTTGGCCATTTGCATAGCGAAATATAGACACTAAGCAAGTCCAATAGTTGATTTCAACTCGCTGAATACTTCTAGTTTAGGCCCGAAGAGACGGGGCGCGGAAGCCCGATAATTTCCTGTTTACCAATCTCGTCCTTCTCTCCCTCTCAAAGGAATCCGGTGGAACCCGGGCAGAGGAGCAATAGACATGTCGAAAACCACCAAGCCGGGCGCCCTCGTAGCCTGCGTCCTGGCCCTCGCTGCGGCGCCGCTCAGCGCCCACGCTGATGCCGCCAAGGACATGCAGGTTGCGGGCCGGGCCCTGACCTTCCTCGAAAACGCTCCGACCGGCAAAGCCACCCTCGGCGTGGTCTTCGATCCGTCCAAACCCGCCTCGGTGGCCGAGAAGAATGCGGTCATGGCCGCGATCGGCGGCGGACTGAGCGCCGGCGCCCTGACCCTCACCGGCAAGCCTGTCGACGCCGGCGACATCGCCGGCGTTTCGGGTGTCGCGGCGCTCTACATCACCACCGGCGTCAATGCCGGCCCAGTCGGCGCCGCCGCCAAGGGCAAGAAGATCATTACCATCGGTTCGGACATGGCCTGCGTCACCAGCGGCGCCTGCGTGATGAGCGTCTCGGCCGATCCCAAGGTGGAAATCGTGGTCAGCCGCTCGGCGGCTGCCGCAGTCGGCGCGGTCTTCAAGGCCGCCTTCCGCATGATGATCCGCGAAGTCTGACCCCCGCCTAGGAAAGAGAAAAACTCATGAAAAGCAATCTCTTCGCCAGCGCTTCGGTCGGCATCATCCTCCTCGCCTCGGCCACCGCCGCCTCGGCCCAGTCGATCGACTACGGCGCGATGGAACAGCTGTTCAACGAGCCCGTCACCACCTCGGCAACCGGCTCGCCGCAGCGCTCGAGCCAGGCCCCGGTCGATATGACCATCATCTCGGCCGCCGACATCAAGCGCTCCGGCGCGACGGACATTCCCACCATCGTGTCGCGCGCCGCCGGTGTCGACATCCTGGCCTTCGCCGCCGGCGCGGCCGAGCTGAGCGTGCGCGGCTATAACCAGGCCCGCTCGCCGCGGATGCTGGTCCTGATCAACGGCCGCCAGGTCTATCTCGACCACTTCGGCTATACCGACTGGGCCACCCTGCCGATCGCGCTGGAAGAGATCCGCCAGATCGAGCTGGTTCGCGGACCCAACAGCGCCCTGTTCGGCTTCAACGCCGTCTCGGGTGTGATCAACATCATCACCTACAACCCCAAATACGACGACACCAACAGCATCACCGTACAGGCCGGCACGCTTGGCTATGCCTCGGGCAATATCGTCAAGACCATGGCTCTGGGTCCGGTAAAGGCCCGCGTCTCGGTCGGCGCCAACCAGCAGGACGAGTGGAGCAATGCTGGCTCGACAGTCCCCCTGTCACTGCTGTCCGACCCCTGGAAGATCTATGCCGCGTTCGACGCGGTGACCGAACTGTCGCCGAAAACCGACCTGCGCATTGAAGGCAACTGGTCCAATTCGGGCCAGTCTGAAATGCTGTCCGGCTACAGCTATGTCGGCCACAAGGTGAAGACCGACTCCATCAAGGCCACCCTGAACGCCGACACGCCCTATGGCGCGATGGAGGCCCAGATCTATCTGAACCAGCTCGACTCGACCGCCCTGCCCCTGCGCTACGAAAACAATATCTGGGTCGCCAAGGTTCAGAACCTGGTCAAGATCGGCCCGAACCACACCCTGCGCGTTGCCCTCGAATATCGTGACAACGAGGTCAATACGACGCCGGTCCGCGGCGGCATGGTCCGCTACAAGGTCCTGGCACCGTCGGCGATGTGGAACTGGGCCGCTACGGACAAGATCACCCTGACCGCCGCCGCCCGCCTCGATAGCCTCAAGCTTAGCCGCATAGGCGTGTTCCCGGCCGGCGTCAGGCGGATCAGCAACAGCGACTGGGACCAGTCGATCAAGGAGGTCAGCGTCAATCTCGGCGCCGTAGTCCTGCTCTCGGAAGAAGGCACCCTCCGCCTGCTGGCCGCGCGCGGTGTTCAGGCCCCGACCCTGGTTGAACTGGGATCGCGTCAGGTCCTGCCGACCACCGCGCCACCGGTCGGCATCGCCACCCTGGGCAACCCCGAGCTGCAGCCGGCCATCATCACCAGCTATGAGGCGGCCTACGAGCACGCCCTGACCAAGCTTGACGCCCGCGTGGCGGTCAAGCTGATGGTGCAAACCACTGAAGACGTGAAAAGCGGCGTTTCCAGACTGCAGATCGACGTTCCGGCCACGGCCACCACCTATGCCGCCCTGACCTATTTCAACATCGGAAAGTCCGAAATGAAGGGCTTCGAGGTCTCGGGATCGGGCAAGTTCGGCGATGGGTTCCGCTGGAACGCCGACACCACCTATGTCGACATCACCGACACGACCCTGCCCGGCTACAGCGCGGTCCGTCGTCTGATCGCCTTTGGCGACAGCTCACCCAAATGGCGGAGCAATCTGGGTCTGGGCTGGACCAACAGCAGTTGGACCGTGGACGGCTACGTCAAGCGGGTGTCCAAGTTCAACTCCTACACCTCGACCCAGACGCTTGAACCGGTCAAGGGCTACACCACCGTTGCCGGCCGGGTTGCCTATGACCTGAAGTCGGGGATCACCCTGGCCTTGAACGGCCAGAACCTGATGCGCGAGAGCCAGGCCCAGACCAAGGGCATCAGCGGCCTGCGGGCAGAGCGCCGGGTCATCTTCGGCGTGACCAAGAGCTGGTAGGCGCCAACTGACGCTGGAGAGCCAAGGGCCCCGCCGCAAGGCGGGGCCCTTTTCCGTTGCCCATCCGCCTGGGCGAGGGACCTGGGGCCGACAAGGTCCCGACCGCCGCCTTGGCCCGCAAGCCCTGGCCCACCCGGGGCGGCATTGACTGAGTCCGAGCTTGAATCCCTCTCTCTTTGCGAAAGGGTTACGAGAAGCCGACCGGATTCTATCCCCGTGCCCGCATGAGCATAACCCCCCTCGCCCCCAACTAATTCAACGCCCTAACCGCCCCACCCACCGTCACGATCCAAAATCGACGCAGCCCCCTCCAGAACGCCCGCATACTTCTCCTCGCCCCGTCACTGGGGAGGCCGTCCAGCTGGCGACCTGACGGGTGGCGGGGGCGGTTGTGCGGGGCCGCCGGTCGGACGACTGTCCGGGCCGGACGGCTTAAAATGAGGACAGGGGACGTAAACCTGTCCATCGGGGGAAAGCCAAAGCCCCCGCCCGTCCGAAGGTTCGCTCCGGGTCCTCCGGAATCGGCGTGGCTTGCAGCTTCAGGGCTGGGTCCGTCGCGAGGAGGGATAAGCCCGGGTGGGGCAAAAGGTTGAACTAGACCTGCGCACCCCGGCCAGAGGGATAACGACCGCGCGGAGCGCTCCGGCCACGGCCGAAACGGTACTCCACTAAAAACCCATCCGGGCCTGGCCCGGACGCTCCGCCGCCTCCCCAAATCTCGCTGGTGAAACCGGCGAGGGCGCGAACCTGTGTCCGCGCGACGTCTGCGGGATGACACCGCGCGGCGCGCCCCCTAGGCTGGGTCGCTCAAGGTTTCGGGGATTCCCAATCATGCCCAATACGCTCCGCCGCTCGGCCTCGATGATCGCTTTCGGCGCGGTGCTGCTCGCCGCGCCCGCCCTCTCCTCTGAAGCCCTGGCCGCGCCTCCCACGGCGGGCAAGGCCGATCACGCCGGCAAGGTTCGCAAGCTGGTCGGCTCGCCGGCCTTCAAGAAGGCGGTCGCCAAGCTGGACGCCGACTTCGACCGCACCATCGCCGACGTCGTCACCCTGACCGAGATCCCCGCCCCGCCCTTCAAGGAAGAGG
Source organism: Caulobacter sp. DWR1-3-2b1 (assembly GCF_049895765.1). Taxonomy (NCBI): domain Bacteria; kingdom Pseudomonadati; phylum Pseudomonadota; class Alphaproteobacteria; order Caulobacterales; family Caulobacteraceae; genus Caulobacter; species Caulobacter sp. DWR1-3-2b1. The sequence continues at coordinate 19,818 of NZ_JAFCSZ010000011.1, read as the reverse complement.
CGCGGGCCAGGGCCTATCTGGAAATGCTGAAGGCTCACGGCCTGAGCGACGTCGCCATGGACGCCGAGGGCAATGTGATGGGCGTGCGCCCCGGCACGGCGACCAGGGGCAAGGGTCCGTTCGTGGTCATCGCCGCCCACCTCGACACCGTCTTTCCCGAAGGCACCGACGTAAAGGTTCGCCGCGAGGGCACGAAACTGATGGCTCCCGGCATCGGCGACGACACCCGCTCGCTGGCCACCCTGCTGGCCTATGTGCGGGCCATGGACGCCGCCGGCATCAAGACCAGAAGCGACATCCTGTTCGTCGGCAATGTGGGCGAGGAAGGCCCGGGCGACCTGCGCGGCGTGCGCTACCTGTTCAACAAGAGCAGCTATACGGGCCGGATCACCGCCTTCTTCTCGATGGACGGCTCGGACCCGTCGCGCCTCGTCGACGCCGGCACCGGCTCCAAGCGCTATCACGTCACCTTCAAGGGCCCGGGCGGCCACAGCTACGGCGCCTTTGGCACGGTCAATCCGATGACGGCGATGAGCAAGACCGTGGTCGATCTCTATGCCGTGGAGCCGCCCAAGGACCCAAAGACCACCTATTCGGCCAGCGTCACCGGCGGCGGCACCTCGGTCAATTCGATCCCCCACGAGGTGTATATGGAGTTCGACATGCGTTCGGAGAGCGCCGACGAACTGGCCAGGCTGGACAGGACCCTGATCGGCATCCTCGACGGCGCGACGGCGGCCGAGAACGCGGCGCGATCGACCAAGTTCGGCAAGATCAGCTACGACCCCAAGGTGATCGGCGAGCGCCCGGCGGGCAGCACGCCGGCCAGCGCGGCCATCGTCGGCCTGACCGACGCGGCGATCAGCGCCTTCGGCTTCACACCCCAGCATGGAGCCTCGTCCACAGACTCCAACCTCCCCATGAGCCTGGGCATCCCGGCCGTGACGATCGGCTCGGGCGGCAAGGCCGGCCGCGCCCATGCGCTGGACGAATGGATCGATGTCGAGAAGGGCGAGAGCCTGAAGGGCATGCAGGTCGGCCTGGCGGCCCTGCTGGCCGTGGCCGGCGTGGACTAACGGGCGCTACGGCTTCAGCAACCGCGCCCGCTCTTCCGGCGTATTGGCGCCCCGCAGCCGCGCCTCGGCGTCGGCAGCGAGGCCCACGGTCAAAAGCCCCGCCCGCTCGACCAGCCGCCGCAGCGGCCAGCCCGCCTCGACGCCCTCGGGCACGGCCGCGAAACTCAGTACCATCGGCAGCGGCAGGCCGTCATAAGCCGCCCCGGGGACCACCGCAGCCAGCAACGGCGCGAGGTCCTCGGCGGTGAGGGTCGGCGCGTCCACCGCCAGGATCAAGGCCCGCCCCAGCCCCAGCGCTCGCAGCGCCTCGACGCCGGCCAGCACGCCGCCCACCGGCCCCGCGCCAGGCTCGGGGTCGGGAACCCATGGCAGGCCAAGGTCGGCGCCGACGGTCAGGACTTCCCGCGCTCCGACAGCCCGCGCCAGCTCGGCTACGCGGTCCACGGCGCGGACACCGCCCCACTCCAGGACGGCCTTGTCGCGGCCCATGCGACGCGAACCGCCGCCGGTGAGGATCAGAGCGCCGAAGGGTGTCATGGCCGATCCCTACATCCTTCCGCCCCCGTCTTCCAACCGCGCCCCGAAACGGTCTAGTCTCCGCGCCCAAAGGGACGGGACCATCCATGAGAGAGCCGACGGAACGCCAAAGGCGCCGCACGACCCAGAGCGCGACGATCCGCGATGTCGCGGCGCGCGCCGGCGTGTCGCCCATGACCGTCTCGCGGGTCATCAACCGCGAGACCACCGTCAAGGAAGAAACCCGGGCCCTGGTCGAGCAGGCGATCACCGACCTGAACTACGCGCCCAACCCGGCGGCGCGCAGCCTGGCCGGCTCGGCTCCGTTTCGCATCGGCCTGCTCTATGACAACCCCTCGACCGGCTATCTGTCGGAGTTCCTGGTCGGGGCGCTGGACGAAAGCAGCCGCACCGGCGCCCAGGTGGTCATCGAGAAATGCGCGGAGCCCGAACTGGCCGGCGCCACTCTGACCCGCCTGCTGCGCACCGGGGTCGACGGCCTGATCCTGCCGCCGCCGCTGTGCGAGTCGCCCCAGGTCCTAGCCGAGGTGAAGGCCGCCGGCGCGGCCGCCGTCGGCGTCGCTCCTGGCATGACCAGCACCGACATGGCCACCATCCGCATCGACAACGAAGCCGCCGCCTATGAGCTGACCCAGCACCTGCTGGGCCTGGGCCACAAGCGTTTCGGCTTCATCAAGGGCCACCCCAACCAGACGGTCAGCCAGCAGCGTCTGGACGGCTTCATGACGGCGCTGAAGTCCGCCGGAATCCCGCAGGAGAACGTGCGGGTCGAGCAGGGCTATTTCACCTATCGCTCCGGCCTGGACGCGGCCGAGCGGCTGCTGGCCAGCGATGACCGTCCCACCGCGATCTTCGCCTGCAACGACGACATGGCCGCCGCCGCCGCGGGCCTGGCCCATCGCCTGGGCCTGGACGTGCCGGGCGATGTCTCCATCGTCGGCTTCGACGACACCTCGATCGCCGCCAATATCTGGCCCGCCCTGACCACCGTGCACCAACCCATCGCCGCCATGGCCCGCGCCGCGGTGGACCTGGTGCTGGAGGAAATCCGCCGCAAGCGCGATGGCTCGGGCGAGCCCCGGCAACTGATGCACCCCCATACCCTGATCGTGCGGGACTCCAGCGGGCCGGCGCCAAAGTAGCGTTTCACGCCCTTCACCGAACGATGTGACAATTGGTCTGGCAGACCCTTGCCGCCCCCTCATGTTAGCGCTAACAAGTGCGCGAGCATCAACGAGCGCGGCCGCCAAGGTTTGGTGAGGCTCAGACGCTTGAACGGGGAGATGGCGCCGTGGGCGTGACGCAATTCCTTCCAGACGACTGGCAAGACGCGACCCTGCTGGGCCGCGTCGACTTCGGTGATGGCCCAACGCCCGTCATGGTGCGCGGCGGCCGCATCGAGGACATGTCCAGGGTCGCTCCCACCGTCGCCGATCTGATGAACATTTACGCGCCCGGCGAAACGATCCCGCGCGGCGAGGATCGTGGCCCGCTTGAAGCCTTGGATGTGCGCCCGGTCTGGGCCGACGCGTCGGGAGAGGCCGCCGCCAAGCTGCTGGCCCCCGTCGATCTGCAATGCCTGAAGGCCGCCGGCGTCACCTTCGCGGTCTCGACCCTGGAGCGGGTGATCGAGGAGCGCGCCCGGGGCGACGCCGCCGCCGCCGTGAAGATCCGCGAGCAGCTATCCGAAAGCATGGGCGGTGATCTGCGCAGCGTCGATCCGGGCTCGGAGGGCGCCGAGCGCCTGAAGCAGACCCTGATCAAGGACGGCCTGTGGTCGCAATATCTGGAAGTGGCCATCGGCCCCGACGCCGAGATCTTCACCAAGGGTCCGACCCTGTCGTCGATGGGCTGGGGCGACCATGTGGGCGTCCGCTCCGACAGCCACTGGAACAACCCTGAGCCCGAAGTCGTGCTGCTATGCGATGGCTCCGGCCAGATCCGTGGCGCCTCTCTCGGAAATGACGTCAATCTGCGCGACTTCGAGGGCCGATCGGCCCTGCTGCTCAGCAAGGCCAAGGACAATAACGCCTCGTGCGCCATTGGCCCGTTCGTGCGGCTGTTCGACGACGGCTTCAGCCTCGACGACGTGCGCATCGCCGAGGTCGAGCTGAAGATCACCGGCCGCGACAATTTCGTGCTGGATGGTCACTCCAATATGAGCCTGATCAGCCGCGACCCCGCCGCGCTGGCTGGCCAGGCGTTTGGCAAGCAGCATCAATATCCCGACGGCTTCGCGCTGTTCCTTGGCACCATGTTCGCTCCGATCCAGGACCGCGACACCGCCGGCCAAGGCTTTACCCACAAGGTCGGCGACCGCGTGCGGGTGTCCACTCCCAAGCTGGGCGTTCTCGAGAATGAGGTGACCACCTGCGACCAGGCCAAGCCCTGGACGTTCGGGATCTCCGCCCTGATCCGCAATCTGGCCGGCCGCGGCCTGCTTTAACGCTTTTGTTTTTCGAGGACCTCGTCCCATGACCGATACCCTGCGCCATTACATCGGCGGCGAACGCGTCGCTTCCGACGCCCCGACGCAAAGCCTGAACCCGTCCAACACCAATGACGTCGTCGCCCGCGTGCCCAACGGCGGGTCGGCCGAGGTCGACGCTGCTGTCGGCGCCGCCCGCACCGCCTTCCCGTCGTGGTCGGAAAGCTCGCCGGAGGTCCGCTCGGACCTGCTGGACAAGGTCGGCACGATGATCATCGCCCGCAGCGCCGACATTGGCCGCCTGCTGGCCCGCGAAGAGGGCAAGACCTTGGCCGAGGGCATCGGCGAAACCGTCCGCGCCGGCCGCATCTTCAAGTATTTCGCCGGCGAGGCCCTGCGCCGCCACGGCCAGAACCTGGAAAGCACCCGTCCGGGCGTCGAAATCCAGACCTATCGCCAGGCTGTCGGCGTGTTCGCCCTTGTCACGCCCTGGAACTTCCCGATCGCCATTCCGGCCTGGAAGGCGGCGCCCGCTCTGGCCTTTGGCAACACCGTGGTCATCAAGCCGGCCGGCCCGACGCCCGCGACGGCCTCGGTGCTGGCGGACATCATGCAGGAATGCGGCGCTCCGGCCGGTGTGTTCAACATGCTGTTCGGCCGTGGCTCGATGGGCGACGCCCTAGTCAAGCACAAGGACGTCGATGGCGTCTCGTTCACCGGCTCGCAAGGCGTTGGCGCTCAGGTCGCGGCCGCCGCCGTGGCCCGCCAGGCCCGCGTGCAGCTGGAGATGGGCGGCAAGAATCCGCTGATCGTGCTGGACGACGCCGACCTGGAACGCGCCGTCGCCATTGCGCTGGACGGCTCGTTCTTCGCTACCGGCCAGCGCTGCACCGCCAGCTCGCGCCTGATCGTCACCGACGGCATCCATGACCGCTTCGTGGCCCTGCTGGCCGAGAAGATTGCCGCGCTACGGGTGGGCGACGCCCTCGACGCCAACACCCAGATCGGTCCGGCGATCTCCGAAGACCAGATGGAGACGAGCTACAAGTACATCGACATCGCCACCGGCGAAGGCGGCCGGGTGGTCACCGGCGGCGAGCGCCTGAAGCTGGAAAATCCCGGCTGGTACGTGCAGCCGACCCTGATCGCCGACACCGACCGCAACATGCGGATCAACAATGAGGAAGTCTTCGGCCCCGTCGCCTCGACCATCCGGGTCAAGGACTATGAGGAAGCCCTGGACGTCGCCAACGGCGTCGAGTTCGGCCTCTCGGCCGGCATCGCCACCACTTCGCTCAAGTACGCTCGCCACTTCCAGCGTCACGCCAAAGCCGGCATGACCATGGTCAATCTGGCCACGGCCGGCGTCGATTATCACGTGCCGTTCGGCGGTTCGAAGAGCTCGTCCTACGGTGGCCGCGAGCAGGGCTTCGCAGCGGTCGAGTTCTTCACCCAGACCAAAACCTCGTATTCGTGGTCGTAAGCCGAATGACTTCAGCCATCTATCCCAGCCTGAAGGGCAAGCGGGTCGTCGTCACCGGCGGCGGCTCGGGCATCGGGGCCGGCCTGACCGCTGGCTTCGTGCGCCAGGGCGCCGAGGTGATCTTCCTCGATATCGCCGACGAGGACTCCAAGGCCCTGGTCGAGCAGCTGTCAGGCGCGGAAATCCCGCCCGTCTACAAGTCCTGCGACCTGATGGATCTTTCGGCCCTGCAGGCGACCTTGGCCGAGATCGGCGACATCGACGTGCTGGTCAACAACGCCGGCAATGATGACCGCCACAAGCTGGCCGACATCACGCCCGCCTACTGGGACAACCGCATCGGCGTCAACCTGCGCCACATGCTGTTCGCGGCCCAGGCCGTGGCGCCGGGCATGGCCAAGCGCGGCGGCGGGGCGATCATAAATTTCGGCTCGATCAGCTGGCACCTGGGTCTGGAGGACTTGGTCCTCTACGAAACCGCCAAGGCCGGCATCGAGGGCATGACCCGGGCCCTGGCCCGAGAGCTTGGTCCCGACGACATCCGCGTCACCTGCGTGGTGCCCGGCAACGTCAAGACCAAGCGCCAGGAGAAGTGGTACACGCCCGAAGGCGAGGCCGATATCGTCAAGGCCCAGTGCCTGAAGGGCCGCCTGCTCCCCGATCACGTGGCGTCGTTGGTGCTGTTCCTGGCTTCTGATGACGCGTCGCTGTGCACGGGCCATGAATACTGGATCGACGCCGGCTGGCGGTAGGAGCAACGCCAGAACCACTGGTATTCCACCGCTAAATTACCTCGTCATCCCGGAAGCCTCGCAGAGGCTATCCGGGACCCAGGGGCCGGCGTAAAGCGGTTGCCCCTGGGTCCCGGCTCTGCGCTACGCTACGGCCGGGATGACGAAAATTATGGATGCGAACATGCCGACCCCCACCTGCGTCTGGGATCTGAAAGCCACCCTTGGCGAAGGCCCGATCTGGCATCGCGACGCCGTCTGGTTTGTCGACATCAAGGGTCACGCCGTCCACCGCTATGATCCTGTCAGCGGCGCGACCGAAAGCTTTGTCGCTCCGGAACAGGTGACCTTCGTCGCCCCAATCGCTGGTGAGGAGGGCTTCATCGCCGGGCTGAAAAGCGGCCTGCACAGCTTCGATCCGGCAACGGGCGAGTTCGCCTTCCTGGGCGAAACCGAGGCGCCGGAACTGGACAACCGTCCCAACGACTCCACCATCGACGCCCAGGGCCGGCTGTGGTTTGGCACCATGCACGACGGCGAGGAGGCCGCCAGCGGCGCGCTCTATCGCCTGACCGGCGCCGGCGACACGGTGAAGCAGGACGACGGGATCTGCATCACCAACGGCCCGTGCGTCAGTCCCGACGGCAAGACCTTCTACCACACTGACACCTTGGCCAAGACCATCTGGGCCTACGACATCGACGCCGACGGCGACCTGACCAACAAGCGCCTGTTCGCCCAAGTCGAGATCGGGAACGCCTGGCCCGACGGCTCGGTCGTCGATTCCCAAGGCTACCTCTGGACCGCCCTTTGGGGCGGCGCATCGGTTCTGCGCATCTCGCCGGAGGGTGAGATCGTCGACAAGATCGCCCTGCCCGTCCCCAATGTCACCAAGCCGTGCTTTGGCGGTCCGAACCTGAAGACCCTGTATTTCACCACCGCCCGCAAGGGATTGAGCGACGAGATCCTCGCCGCCCATCCCGAAGCCGGCGGCCTGTTCGCCGTCGATGTCGATGTTGCCGGCCAGCCCCAGTACGAGGTGCGCCTTGACCGCCCATAGTCACACCCCATTGGGTAGACAGCCCCGCCGGTTCCGCTCGCGCGACTGGTTCGACAATCCCGACCACATCGACATGACCGCCCTCTATCTGGAGCGGTTCATGAACTACGGGATCACGCCGGAAGAGCTGCGCAGCGGCAAGCCGATCATCGGCATCGCCCAGACCGGCAGCGACATCTCGCCGTGCAACCGCATCCACCTGGATCTGGTGACCCGCGTCCGCGACGGCATCCGCGACGCTGGTGGTATTCCGATGGAGTTCCCGGTCCATCCGATCTTCGAGAACTGCCGTCGCCCGACCGCGGCGCTAGACCGGAACCTGTCGTATCTCGGCCTGGTCGAGACTCTGCACGGCTACCCCATCGACGCCGTCGTGCTGACCACCGGCTGCGACAAGACCACCCCGGCGGGCATCATGGCCGCCACCACGGTCAACATCCCGGCGATCGTCCTCTCCGGCGGTCCGATGCTGGACGGCTGGCATGACGGCGAGCTGGTCGGTTCGGGCACGGTGATCTGGCGCTCGCGCCGCAAGCTGGCGGCCGGCGAGATCAACGAGGAAGAGTTCATCCAGCGGGCCGCCGACAGCGCGCCCTCGGCCGGCCACTGCAACACCATGGGCACGGCCTCGACCATGAACGCCGTGGCCGAAGCCCTGGGCCTGTCGCTGACCGGCTGCGCGGCTATCCCCGCGCCCTATCGCGAGCGGGGCCAGATGGCCTATCGCACCGGCCAGCGGATCGTCGACCTGGCCTATGACGACGTAAAGCCGCTCGACATCCTGACCAAGCAGGCCTTCGAAAACGCCATCGCCCTGGTGGCGGCGGTCGGTGGCTCGACCAACGCCCAGCCGCACATCGCGGCCATGGCCCGCCACGCAGGTCTGGAGATCACCGCAGACGACTGGCGGGCGGCCTATGACATCCCGCTGATCGTCAACATGCAGCCGGCCGGCAAGTATCTGGGCGAGCGCTTCCACCGGGCCGGCGGCGCGCCCGCTGTCCTCTGGGAGCTCCTGCAGCAGGGCCGCCTGCACGGCGACGTCCTGACCGTCACCGGCAAGACCATGGCGGAGAACCTTGAGGGTCGCGAGACCAAGGACCGCGAGGTGATCTTCCCGTACGCCCAGCCCCTGGTGGAGAAGGCCGGGTTCCTGGTGCTGAAGGGCAACCTGTTCGACTTCGCGATCATGAAATCCAGCGTCATCGGCGCCGATTTCCGCGCCCGCTATCTGAGCAAGCCCGGCCAGGAAGACATCTTCGAGGCCCGCGCCATCGTGTTCGACGGCTCCGGCGATTACCACAACCGAATCAACGATCCGGCCCTGAACATCGACGAGCACTGCATCCTAGTGATCCGGGGCGCAGGTCCGATCGGCTGGCCGGGTTCGGCCGAGGTGGTCAACATGCAGCCGCCGGACGCCCTGCTGAAACGCGGCATCATGAGCCTGCCGACACTAGGCGACGGCCGTCAGTCGGGCACCGCTGACAGCCCTTCGATCCTGAACGCCTCGCCCGAGAGCGCCATCGGCGGCGGGCTGTCTTGGTTGCGCACCGGCGACACCATCCGCATCGACCTCAACACCGGCCGCTGCGACGCCCTGGTGCACGAGGCGGTCATCGCCGAACGTCGCAAGGAGGGCATCCCGGCCGTCCCCGAGACCATGACCCCCTGGCAGGAAATCTACCGCGCCCACACGGGCCAACTGGACACCGGCGGGGTGCTGGAGTTCGCGGTCAAGTACCAGGACCTGGCGGCCAAGCTGCCGCGCCACAACCACTGACGATCAGGAGGCCCTAGGAGTCATCCGGGGGTCTTTGTCTCGCCGCAGCAAGAGCGTAGGGAAGCCATCACGACGCGGTTTCGAGGCCGCGCGATTCGGCGGAACAGACGGCTGACCAAGTTCTACAGGACCCGGGTGAACACCTTCGCCTTTCGTCGTCAGCCTCGCTGGCGGACGGCGACGGCGGTTCTCGCCCTGGTCGCCGCCGTCGGGGCGGCTGGCTTGGCGGTGTCCCGATGCGCGGGGCCGAAAAGGCCTGATCAGATCGCCGCGACGCCCGCCGCGCCTGCGCCTCCTCTCCCCCCGCCCCAGGCGCCTGAAGGCTGGCGTGGCGAGATCGACTATCGCGCCCTGGACGCCCGCATCCAGGCGATGATGGCCGACAGGACGATGCAGGGCCTGGCCATCGCCGTGGTCGAGAACGGGCGTCTATCGTTCGTGCGCGGTTATGGCCGCACCGCGCCTCAGGACGGCGAGCCGGTCAGGCCCGAGACCATTTTCCGGTGGGCCTCTCTGTCCAAGACGGTGGCGGGAACGCTCAGCGCCCGCCTGGCTCAGGACGGGGTGCTTTCGCTGACCGACCCCTTGGGCAAGTTCGGCACCAGCCTGCGCCTGCCCGGCGACGCCCAGCTCACCCTGACGGTCGAGGAGCTGCTGTCCCAGCGCACGGGCTTGCCCAAGAACGCCTATGACGGCTGGCTGGAAGGCGGACGGGACCCCAAGCTGATCCGCGAGAGCCTGGCGGCGGTGGCGCCCCAGTGCCCGCCGGGCGTTTGCCACAGCTACCAGAACATCGCCTATGACACGATCCGCGAGGTCGTGGAGACCGCCACCCAGCGCTCCTACGCCGACGAGGCGCGCCAGCGTCTGTTCCTGCCGCTCGGGATGACCAGCACGACCATGGGCATGGAAGGTTTGCAGGCGGCGAAGCATTGGGCGCGCCCGTCCCGTGGGGGCCACGCCGCCACGCTGGTCGATGCCTATTACCGGGTGCCTGCCGCGGCGGGGGTCAATTCCAACATCCTGGATCTGGCGCGCTGGATGGAGGCCCAGATGGGCCTGGCGCCCGCCGTCCTGCCGGCCGGGGTGCTGGCCGAGATCCAGCGTCCGCGCGTCAATACCAGCAGGCCCTATGGCAACTCACCGTTTGGCCGTTCGCTGGAACGTCCCGGCTATGGCCTGGGCATGCGCAGTTTCACCTACAAGGGCCACCGGCTGGTCGGCCACAGCGGCGCGGTCACCGGCTATCGCTCGACCATGATGTTCGACCCCGCGGCCAAGACCGGCGTGGTGATGCTGTGGAACAGCGAAGGCAGCCTGCCCTTCAAGCTGCAGGCCGAGGTCTTCGACCTGGCCTACCGCGAACCATTCACCGACTGGCTGCAGCTGAAGAGCGGCGACGGGTCGATCATCGCGCCATGAAGGCTTCTAGTCGGTCTTGCCGATCAACGGCAGCACTCTGGTCTTCAGTATTTCCAGCTGCGCCGCCGCCATCGCCGGATTGGGGTCGTGGCCGGTGCGGGGCAGAAGCACAAATGCCTTATCGGGCGCCTGTAACGTGTCGAACCACGCGCGGGCGACCTCGGGGGTCGAGACCAGATCCTGCTCGCCCAGGATGACGTAAACCGGCAGCTCGAACTTTGGTCCCAAGGCATAGAGGTCGGTGGTCGAGTACATGCCCTCGCCCTGCATTCCGACGAACTCGATATAGGAATAGTCCTCGCCGCCCTCGTAGTCGGCCAGGGCCTTGGGCGTGGCGTAGGCCGGGGCGCGCGCTATCCATTCGGCGGGCGCGGGATCGGTGCGGGCGGCTTCGTACTTGCGGGTGATGCGACGGCTGATCCCGAAGTTGCGCGGATTGGTCCACGGGGGCGGCCCCATGGACTCCAGCTTGCCGATCGCGTCCTGGTCGGCGGCGGCGCGCGCAAGGCTCAGCGTGCGATCATAGGAAGCCGTCAGATTGTCGGCAGATCGCGCGAGGTGCGAGGAACCGACATAGGCGTAGAACAGGTCCGGTCGCGCCTTGGCCATGTGCGTGCCCAGGATCGAGCTCCAGGAGCCACCCATCAGGATCAGCCTTGGCTTGCCCAGATGCCGGGTGAGGTGAGTCGCTACCTCGATCCCGTCGTCGCGCAGTTGCTGGACCGTCAGGCGCTCGCCTTCGGCCGGAGGGTTTCGGCCATAGGTCATGCCGGCCGCCCTCTGGTCCCACTGGGCGATGACGAAGTCCTTCTCCCACGCCTTGAAGTAGGGGTTGGCGTAGGGAGTCATCGGATTGCCCGGCCCGCCGTGCGCCATCAGGATCACCGGCTTGGATCGGTCGTCGCCGTGGATGGTGATCCACTGCTCAATGCCGCCGATCCGGACGAAGCCTTCTTCGTGGATGCTGCGGGCCGGTGCGACCGCGGCGGGCGCTGTCAGGGACTGGGACTGGGCGACGGCGACGCCAGGCCCGCTGGCCAGCACCAGGGCCGCGATCGGCCCAAGAAACTTCGACATCACGCCACCTCTTGATACGGGCACTGATGGTCTTCGACTCACCTCGCCGCCTACACCCCACCTAGAGGTTAAGTAGGCCGAGCGATATGACCCGCTGCCAGCCGGTCCTGATTGGCTGCGTGGCGTTCGTCGCGCCCCTAGCCGCCCACCTGAGCGCCGCCGAAGTCGAAGCCGGGCTCGCGCTGCTTGCCGCCGCCGAACAGGTAGGTGAAGCCGAAGAACACCGCCCGCACCTTCGGCCGGCGCTCGGTGCGGTCGCGCAGCAGCGGGGTTTCGATGATCGAGTCGTCCTTGAACGAGTTCAGCACGTCGTTGGCCGTCACCACGAAGGACAGCTTGTCGTTCATCTTCCTCCGGTAGCCCAGATTGATCATCTGGTGCGGCTCTCGGTAGCCCTGCGGCGTCAGGCGTTTGCCGGATGTGAAGCCATTGATCTGCAGGAAGTCCTTGGGCGTGACCTGCCAGTTGACGTTGGCGCGGCCCGACAGGGTCGTGCCCGACCGCGTTCCGGTGAAGCCCAGCGCGTTGGCGTCGATCTCGTTCCAGAAGGCGTTGGCGCTGACATTGTAGGTGATCTTGGGCGTCAGCTTGCCGTTGGCCACCAGTTCCAGACCGCCATTGCGGCTCTCGCCCAGGTTTTCGCGCGTGGTCAGCAGCACGCCGCCGCCAAGGTCGCGGGTCACGCTGGTCACGGCCTTGTAGCTCTGACGGAAATAGGCGGTGGCCAGATAGGAGGCGGGGCCCTTCCGGTACTGGTAGCCCAGCTCGTAGGAGTGAGTTTCCTGCGGCTTCAGGTTCGGATTGCCCGCGAAGTAGTTCTGCGGGTCTTGGTAGATGGGGTAAGGGTTCAGGTCCTGCGGTTGGGGCCGCTGCACACGGTGGCTGTAGTTGGCGCTCAGGGTCTGGGTTTCGCTGAGCTTGTAGCCCATGTGCAGGCTGGGATAGGCGCGGAAGTAGTCGTTCTGGCCCTTCAGATTGGCCGTCACCTGACTGGTCTCGATCTCTACCTGCTCCAGACGCAAGCCACCCTGCACCGTGAAGTCGCCGAACGGCTTTTCGTAGGTCAGATAGGCCGCATAGACGTTCTGGTCATAGAGGAAGCGGTTGGTGCGATTGGCATCGACGATCAGTCCGCCGGGCGTGGGTCCCCGCGCGCCGTGGTTGTCGTATTCGTTGCGTGCCGCTTCCAGGTCGACCCCGGCCTTCAGCTTGGACTCGCCCGGCAGAGACCTTGTGTAGTCGAGCTTGAAATTGGCGCGCGTCTGGTCTGAGCCGAAGCCATAGACCTCGTATTCGTCGGCAGCCGGCGTGTTGTCGGCGAAGGCGCGGGAGTCGCGAGAGAAGTCGGTGAGCTCATATTCAACATGGGCGGCCAGCTCATGTTCGGCGCCCTTGAGCTGTCGGCGCCAGTCGCCGGTGATCGCAGCGTTCTTGCGACTCATATCCGCCATGGTAGCGCGGCGGAAGGCGCGGTTTACCGCCCCGGCGACGTTCTCGCCCTCAAAGGTCTCGACGCCCTCGGTGTCGAAGCTGAAGCCGCGATAGCGGATTTCGGTGCTGAGGCGGTTTTGCTTGTCCAGATCGTAGTCGAGCCCGCCGCGCAGGTTCAGCCCGCCGCCCTTGTTCTCGAACTTGGCGGCCTGGCGGCTTTCGACGAAGGTCTGGCTGGGTGTGTCGAACACCGCCCGTTCAACGGTCTGAGAAAATTCCTGATTGTCGAAGCGATAGCCGGCGTCGCCCGACAGGGTCAGCTTTCCCGCCCGGCGCGAGCCGCTGATCCCGCCGTTATAGCGACCGTCCGGCCCGATATTGGCGCGGATCGAGCCGGTGGTTCCGGGCTTGGCGTTCTTCTTGGTGATCAGGTTGATTACCCCCGCCGAGCCGTCGGGACGGAAGGCGGCCGAAGGGTTGGTCATCACCTCGACGCGGTCGATCTGGTCGGCCGGCAACTGCTGCAGGGCGTCGGCCTTGCCATCGCCGTTGAACATGCCCGAGGGCTTGCCGTCGATCATGATGGTGACATTGGGGTCGCCGCGCAGGCTGACATTGCCCTGCACGTCGACCTCGACCGACGGGATGTTGCGCAAAGCGTCGCTGATCGAGCCGGTGCGGGCCGACAGGTCGTTGGCGACGCTGTAGCTGCGGCGGTCGATGGACGTGCGCATGGCGGTGGAGTCGCTGGTCACCGTTACGCCCTCGACGGCCGTCGCGGCCTCGCCCGGCTTGGCGGCCGGCTTGGGCGCGGCGGTTGACGCGGGCGCCTGGGCCACCGGCGTCTGGGCCATGGCGACGCCCGTCGGCATGATCATCGCGGTCGCCGCGAGCAGGAGTTTGAAGCGCAAGACGCATCTCCGAACTGATGGCGCCTGGCAAGGCGCCGGACGCAAAGGCATTACGTTTGTAAATATTTACCGTTGCTTTGCTGTAGAACCCGCCCTGACACCGGGATCAAATGTCTTTTCGGCAATGTTTCGCTTGGATCCGGCACTGCGTTTTCCGCGCAACGCTCAGAGAGGCGAGCAGCGAGGCTGCCCTCAGACCTTGATGATCCGAGCGTTGTAGGACGCCATGACGGCGTCATGAGTCACCAGCATAAAGGCGTCGCTCAGGCCCTGAGCGATCAGCAGCCTGTCGAACGGATCGGCGTGGAAGCGCGGCAGGGTTTCGACGATCACCGCCTGCTCCGGCGTGATCGAGATCAGCGAATAGCCGGATGCGGCGAACAGGACCTGGGCTTCCTGCGCCGAGACCGGCATGGCGCCCGCACCTTCGCGGCCAAGGCCATGCTTAATGGCGATCTCCCACAGGGTCACGGCGCTGACGCAGACCTCGTTGGCGGGATCAAGGATCAGCGCGCGCGCCTGACTGGTCAGGCGCGGATCGTCGGTCAGGGTCCAAAGCGCGACGTGGGTGTCGAGCAGCAGCCTCAATCGCGAGACTCCAGAAAGAGCGCCTCGACCTCTGCATCTTGGGCGTCCGGATTGGCCGGCGCCACGAATAACCCCTTGGCGACCCCGATCCGCACGGGCGTGCGAACAGCCGAGATCATCGGCACCAGCCGGGCGGCCGGACGGCCGTTGCGCGCAATCACTACCTCGTCGGTCTCGCCGCTCTCTACGGCGTCCACCAACTTGGAAAGTTGCGACTTGGCGTCGTGCATGTTGACTGTACGCATGGCCGAGCTCGTTATTAGCTAATCTTAGCTAGCATAAATAGCATGGGACCGAAAGACCGACCAGACGAGTGCCCGTCTCGCGCTTGCGCCCTGATACCGGTAACACTAAGGTTGCCGTCAACGAGCGCTTCATCAAGGTCGCTCCGGGATTGAACACGGCCTTCGGGCCACGGGGAGGAAACCAATGGCTTCAGTATCCAGCGCCGGACCCAGCGCGGGCATGAGCGCCGACGGCGGCAAGGTCAATATGGGCTTCATCGCCGCGATCGTGGCCGTCGCCACCATCGGCGGCTTCATGTTTGGCTACGACAGCGGCGTCATCAACGGCACGCAGGAAGGGCTGGAAAGCGCCTTCAACCTCAGCAAGCTTGGCACCGGCCTGAACGTCGGCGCCATCCTGATCGGCTGCGCCATCGGCGCGTTCGCCGCCGGCCGCTTGGCAGACGTCTGGGGCCGCCGCACCGTGATGATCATCTCGGCGCTGCTGTTCCTGGTCAGCGCCATCGGCACCGGCGCGGCGGACTCCTCGATGGTGTTCATCGCCTTCCGCCTGATCGGCGGCCTTGGCGTGGGCGCCGCCAGCGTGCTGTGCCCGGTCTATATTTCGGAAGTCACGCCCGCCAACATCCGTGGTCGCCTGTCGTCTGTGCAGCAGATCATGATCATCACCGGCCTGACCGGCGCGTTCGTGGCCAACTATGTGCTGGCCCACACCGCCGGCAGCTCGACCGCAACCTTCTGGATGGGCTTCCCGGCCTGGCGCTGGATGTTCTGGATGCAGGTCATCCCCGCCGCCATCTTCTTCTTCAGCCTGCTGTCGATCCCGGAAAGCCCGCGCTATCTGGTGGCCAAGGGCAAGGACGCCGAGGCTTCCAAGATCCTGTCCCGCCTGTTCGGCGAAGGTCAGGGCGACAAGAAGGTGGCCGAGATCCGCGCCTCGCTGTCGGCCGACCACCACAAGCCCAGGATGAGCGACCTGGTCGATCCGATCACCCGGAAACTGCGCCCGATCGTCTGGACCGGCATCGGTTTGGCCGTCTTCCAGCAGCTCGTGGGCATCAACATCGTCTTCTATTACGGCTCGGTGCTGTGGCAGTCGGTGGGTTTCTCGGAAGACGACAGCCTGAAGATCAACATCCTGGGCGGCTCCCTGTCGATCCTGGCCTGCCTGCTGGCCATTGCCCTGATCGACAAAATTGGCCGAAAGCCCCTGCTGCTGATCGGCTCGGCCGGCATGGCCGTCACCCTGACCACGGTGGGCTACTGCTTCTTCCAGGGCTCGATGGTTGATGGCGCGCTTAGCCTGCCGGGCAATTTCGGCCTGATCGCCCTGATCGCGGCCAACGCCTATGTGGTGTTCTTCAACCTCAGCTGGGGTCCGGTCATGTGGGTCATGCTGGGCGAAATGTTCCCCAACCAGATCCGCGGTTCAGGCCTGGCCGTCGCCGGCTTCGCCCAATGGATGGCCAATTTCGCCATCGTGGTCAGCTTCCCGGCGATGGCCGACAAGCTGGGCCTCCCGGTCACCTACGGCTTCTACGCGGCCAGCGCCCTGATCTCGTTCTTCTTCGTTCAGAAGATGGTTCGCGAAACGCGCGGCAAGGAGCTGGAAGACATGCAAGGCTGAGCCGCCTCATCCTTCCATCCAAGGATGGGATCTATCAAAGCCAAGCGCCCGGGAGGTTCCGCCTCCCGGGCGTTTTCGTTTGCCGATTTCGCTTTCCCGAACGCTGTCGCGGTGACAGCGTTGTCCCGCCACGAGCGTAATGACACCGGTGGACACGGTCAGAAACTTGCCGCTAGGTGACCGGTAACATCACCGACGCGACGCAGTGCGCGCGGTTCGAGTAGCTTGGGAAGGAAACGGAATGGTCGACATCAGCCGACGCGGAGCCCTTGGCTCCCTTCTGACCGGAGCCGCAGTCGTCGCCATTCCCGCCGCCGGTCACGCCCAGATGGGGACCCTGCCCGGCCCTGCTCCCGCCGGAACTCCGACCTGGGCCAAAGGTGTCGAGAACCAGCGCAAGGCCGACCTGGGCAACGGGACCTTCCTCAATCCGATCCTGGCCGGCGATCGGCCTGACCCGTCGATCCTGATGGACGGCGACGATTACTACATGACCCACTCGTCGTTCGACGCCTATCCGGGCCTGCTGATCTGGCATTCGAAGGACCTGGTGAACTGGGCTCCGGTGGTCGCCTCGCTGAAAACCAATGTCGGCTCGATCTGGGCGCCCGAGCTCTGCAAGCACAAGGGCCGCTACTACATCTATCTGCCGGCCAAGTTGCCGGGCAACAACACCAGCTATGTGATCTGGGCCGACAAGATCGAAGGCCCGTGGTCGGAGCCCCTCGACCTGAAGCTCCCGCGCTATATCGACCCCGGCCACGTGGTCGATGAGAACGGCGTGCGCTGGCTGTTCCTGTCGGGCGGCGACCGCATCCAGCTTGCGCCGGACGGCCTCTCAACCGTCGGCAAGCCCGAGCACGTCTATGACCCTTGGCACTATCCGGAAGATTGGGATGTCGAGGGCTTCTCGCCCGAGGGCCCCAAGGTGATGAAGAAGGGTGACTACTACTACATGATCACCGCCGTGGGCGGCACGGCTGGTCCGCCGACCGGCCACATGGTCATCGTCGCCCGCGCCAGGTCGCTGGCCGGTCCGTGGGAGGACGATCCGCACAATCCCATCGTGCGCACGACGGACAATTCCGAAAAGTGGTGGTCGCGCGGCCACGCCACCCTGGTCAAAGGCCCGGCGGGCGACTGGTGGACCGTCTATCATGGCTACGAAAACGGCTTCTACACCCTGGGCCGTCAAACCCTGCTGGCGCCGGTCAAGTGGACCAAGGACGGTTGGTTCACGGTCGGGGGCGGCGATCTGGCCAAGCCCCTGGCCAAGCCCAAGGGCGGCGAGGCCGTGCCGCACGGCATGGCGCTGTCGGACGATTTCAGCACCGACAAGCACGGCGTCCAGTGGAACTTCTTCGACCCCAAGCCCGGCGAGCAGGACCGCATCAAGCGCGAAGGCGGCGTCCTGACCTTGAAGGGTTCGGGCGAGGCCCCCAGCAGCGGCCCGCCGCTGATCTTCGTCAATGGCGACCAAGCCTATGAGATCGAATGCGAGATTGATATCGACCCGGAAACCCGCGCTGGCCTGATCCTGTTCTACGACCGCCAGCTCTATTGCGGGCTGGGCTTTGACGCCAAGAACTTCGTCACCCACCAGTACGGCATCGAGCGCGGCCGCCCGGCCAATCCCCATGGCTCCAGGCTGCTGATGAGGATGCGCAACACCCGGCACATCGTCAGCTTCCACACCAGCGGCGACGGCGGAAAGACATGGAAGCGCTTCGACCGGGGTATGGAGGTCTCGGGCTACCACCACAATGTGCGCGGCGGGTTCCTGATGCTGAAGCCGGGCCTTTACGCCGCCGGCAAGGGCTCGGCGCGGTTCCGGAACTTCAAGTACCGGGCGCTGGCATAAATTTGTCATCCCGGCCAAGCGCGAAGCGCGCCGAGCCGGGACCGCCGGAAGCTCTGAGTTTGTCGCGGTCCCGGGTCTTCGCTGCGCTGCGCCCGGGATGACAATAAAAATTGGACAAGAAAATGAGCCCGAAGTCGCTTCTCCTCGCCGCCGCTCTGCTCGCCGCGCCCGTGGCCGCCTTGGCCCAAACCGCCGACCCCGCCCCGTTCAAGGCGCCGAAGATCGTGCTGGTCGGCGACTCGACCACCGCCGTGCAGGGCGGCTGGGGTCCAAGCTTCTGCGGCAAGCACGTCACCTCGGTGGTGGCCTGCATCAACCTGGCGCGCGGCGGTCGCAGCAGCGGCAACTATCGCGCCGAAGGCTCGTGGGCGCTGGCGATGCACGAGATCAGGTCGGGCGGCTTTTCCGACACCTATGTGCTGATCCAGTTTGGCCACAACGACCAGCCGGGCAAGCCGGGCCGTTCGACGGAACTCGCCACCGAATTTCCGGCCAACCTCAAGCGCTATGTCGAAGAGGTCCGCGCGGCTGGCGGCAAGCCGGTGCTGGTCACGCCCCTGACCCGCCGCCAGTTCAAGGACGGCAAGCTGGTGGACGACCTGGGTCCATGGGCTGAAGTCACCCGCAAGATCGCCACCGAGACCCAGACGCCGCTGGTCGATCTGCACGCCCTCAGCACCGCCGCCGTCCAGGCCATAGGCCCGGTCGAGGCGATGCGGTTCGCGCAGAGCGCGCCTGATCCCCGGGTGCGCGAGGCCGCCCGGTCGGGCACCACCATCGAGGCCCGGTTCTACGAGCCGGCGATCCCCGGAGCGACGGTTCCTCCAGCGCCCCCGCCGGCCCCGCCGCCGCCCGTTCAAAACAACGCTGCCGCCGAACCGATGGGGACACCCAAGGCGGCGTTCGACTACACCCACCTGGGTCACGAGGGCGCTGACTATTTCTCGACCATGGTCGCCAAGGCCTTGGCCGACGCCGTCCCGACGCTGAGAAGGCAATTGTTGCCGTAGCGCCCAAGAAAAAGGGCGGGCCCGCGAGGACCTGCCCTTCTTCTTGGCCGAAAAGCCTAGGCTTAACGGAACAGGCTCAGGATCGACGACGACGATTGGTTCGCGATCGACAATGCCTGCACACCGAGCTGCTGCTTGGTTTGCAGCGACTGCAGCTTGGCGCTTTCCTTGGCCAGGTCGGCGTCGACCAGGTTGCCCACGCCGGCGTCGAGGGCGTCTTGCAGCTTGCCGACGAAGGTCAGGTGGGTGTCCAGGCCGGTCGAGCTGGTGCCCAGCGAAGCCAGCTTGTTGGTCGCGGTGCCCAGAGCCGTGGTCACCGTGGCGATCATCGTCTTGGCGCTTGCGGCGTCAGTGAAGGTGGACGTCGCCGACAGGCCCAGGCCGGCCAGCGACAGGGTCTTGGCCGTCACCGTGAAGCCCGAGCCGTCCTGGTTGGCCAGGAAGGTCAGCTTGGTGGTCGAGCCATCGGCGATGCTGACGCCATTGAACTTGGCGTTCGTCGCGGCCTTGGTCACCTGATCGCGCAGGGACTCAAAGTCGGCCTTCAG